>JAEWOA010000202.1 GCA_023461115.1 Actinomycetes bacterium | reverse complement strand
CCCCATGTGCTGGCGCACTTTTTCAATGGTCGGCTTGTGGCCATCGGCCAGCAAGGCGTCGGCTGCGGCCCACACATCGGCTTCTTGAATGCCGCGCGGCGTTTTTGGTGCTGTAGATTGCATGGTTGTTAGATTACCATCGATAAGAGATTGTTATCGTGAGTTGTTAGATATTATTATATAACATCACATGTATTACATGTTATTTATTACATACAAAGTGAGAAATACTACATATGCGCGACACACATCTGGTTTTGGCAGGAAAAGTGGAGCAAAGCCTGAGCCAGCTGAGCGACAGCACGCTCCACGCCCTCAAAGAGCTGCTGCGTGAAGGTGAAGCCGCCAATACCGTGCGCAGCTACCAAAGCGCCATGCGGTACTGGGCGGGTTGGCACCAGTTCCGCCTTGGGCAGGCCATTGCCCTGCCCTTGTCGGTCGATGTGGTGTTGCAATTCATTGCCGACCACGCCCAGCGCAGCACGCCGTATGGGCTGCGCTGCGAGTTACCGCCCTCGATCGATGCTGCGCTGGTGCAATCGGGCTGCAAGGCCAAGCTGGGCGCACCCAGCCACAACACGCTGGTGCACCGCGTGGCGGTGATGAGCAAAGCCCACCAAAACCGGGGCGTACCCAACCCTTGCCACGATGAAAAAGTGCGTGAACTGCTCTCACGCACGCGCAAGGCCTACGCAAAGCGCGGTGAGCGGCCGCAAAAGAAAGCCGCCATCACCAAAGATGTGCTGCAGCAACTGCTGGCCACGTGCGACGACAGCCTGCGCGGCCAGCGCGACCGTGCCCTGCTGCTGTTTGCGTGGAGCAGCGGGGGCCGGCGCCGCTCCGAAATCAGCAGTGCCGATATGCAGCACCTCAAAAAAATTGGCGAAGGCCAATACCTGTACGAACTGGCTTTTTCTAAAACCAACCAAAGCGGCGCGGATTTGCCCGAAAACACCAAACCCGTGCTGGGCGCTGCAGGCCAGGCGCTGGCCCACTGGCTGACTGCCAGCGGGATTACCGAAGGCGCCATCTTCCGGCGCATCCGCAAAGGCGGCCATCTGGGCGAGCCGCTGCAAGCGCCCGCTGTGCGCGCCATCGTCAAAGAGCGCTGCGCACTGGCCGGGGTGGATGGGGATTTTTCTGCGCACTCGCTGCGCTCCGGCTTTGTCACGGAAGCGGGCAAGCGCAATGTGCCGCTGGCCGAAACCATGGCCCTCACCGGCCACCAGAGTGTCGCCACCGTGCTGGGCTACTTCCGCGCGGAATCCGTCATCCACAACCAGGCCGCGCATTTGATGGATGACGATTGATTGCCCGCGCAGGGCGCTCTAGCATGGCTGCACCGGGTGGGACTTTTTCCCCCAGCTTCAGGAGCGCACACCATGCCCCGCCCTCGCCCGCCTGCCGCGCAGCCACACACCGCGCCCACCAGCCCAGCCACTGAACCCGCCCATGCCTTTGGCGCCGCCGCACCCAGCTCGTCTGCTGCGCTGGATGCATTGCTCTGGACGAGCGCACCCGCAAAGTCGTGGCGCACGTGCGCCAGCGCAAGCACATCTCACGCAACCTCAGCCATGCAGCCACGCCCAACCACGACGGCTGGGGCGCACGCGCCGCCGATGCCGTGGCAGGCTTTGGCGGCTCGTGGACTTTTGTGCTGCTGTTTATCTTCACCATGCTGGCCTGGCAGGGCCACACGTTTGACCCCTACCCCTATATCTTGCTGAACTTGGTGCTGTCCATGCTGGCCGCCATTCAAGCGCCCATCATCTTGATGTCGCAAAACCGCCAGTCCGACAAAGACCGCGTGCGCAGCGAACACGATTACGAAGTCAACCTCAAAGCCGAACTGGAAATCATGCTGCTGCACGACAAAATCGATCAACTGCAAAACCAGCAGTGGCACGAATTACTCGCCCTGCAGCGCGAACAGCTGCAACTGCTGGAAGGCCTGCTGATTCAGCGCGGCAGCACACCGCAGGCCAGTTGATCTGGCCGCAGCATCGCTGCCGATGGGTTCGGCAATCATTCTCTGCTGTGCAGATGCTTCTGCGCACTGGCTAGCCCCCGCCAGTCCAAAGCCACATCGCATTTCGATATTGGCAATTGGTTTTTACCAGTCAAATAGGCTTTTATCGCTTTGCAGCAAGCATTGGCAGCTATCAATAGTTTCTATCCAGCGGCTTGTCTCAAATACGGCGGCGACTTGGTGGACAGAGGCCGGGAGTTCGTCCCGGCAGCCGACCTACTTTAGTGAAAGCAGCGCTTTTCTCGCTTGTGCCCGAGAAAGTAGGCAAAGAGTGCGCTTTTGGATACCCACCGTGGAACTTGCTTTGCGCTTCCAGCGCGTCGCTCGGACAGCCACGGCGAGTCAGATGAACGTGGCAGCCCTGTCTCGCAGCGGTGCTGCGGCAGGTCTGCAGGGGGCACCAGCGCTGCGCTTTGACTAACTGAGAAATTGATCAAATTAGCCTCTAGAGCTGATGCAGCAAGCACTGACAGCTATCAATCGTGAGGTTGAAACGCATAAAGAAAGCCGCCCGCAGGCGGCTGGTCATGGATGCTTGCACACGCTTTGCCTGCGCAACGGTTTATACCGAACGCATCAGCCCGCCATCCACCCGAATGTTCTGGCCGTTGATGTAGGCACCGCCCTCGCTGGCGAGGAAAGCAATCGTCGCCGCAATCTCTTCCACCGTGCCGTAGCGCTGCATGGGCACCGCGTTCTTTCGCGCTTCCTGCTCGGGTTTGCTGTTGATCCAGCCGGGCAGCACATTGTTCATGCGCACACCGTAGCGGGCGTATTCGTCCACAAACAGCTTGATAAAACTCATCAAGCCCGCGCGCGAGACGGCGGATGTGGGGAATAAATCCACCGGCTCCAGCGCCCACGCGGTGGAGATATTGACAATCGCCCCGCCCCCTTGGCTGACCATGATGGGCGTCACCACCCGCGCCGCGCGCACCACGTTCAGGAAGTAGGCTTCCAGCCCCTTGTGCCAGTCTTCGTCCGACAATTCCAGCACCGGCGCACGCGGGCCATTGCCTGCGGAGTTGACCAGCACATCGACCCGGCCCCAGCGCTCCATCACCAGATCGACCAGCTTTTGAATATCGGCCTGGCTGTGGTTGCTGCCAGTCACGCCCACGCCGCCCAACTCTTGAGCCAGTGCTTCGCCCTTGCCGGAGGAAGACAGAATGCCGACGTGGTAGCCGTCAGCGGCGAGTTTGCGGGCAGTGGCTGCACCCATGCCGGAGCCTGCGGCGAGGATGATGGCTACATTCTTTTTAAACATAAAATTATTTTTTAGTTACTAAATTTAATATAGGATTTGGCATTCCATCATCTTTTACTACTCCATCAGCGGCCTGTCTAAAAATAGAATTCATAACGATCTTCTTATCGTCATCTTGCGGAACTCCACCATCTTTCATTAAAGCGAGATAGGTTTGAACAAGAATAACTCTTTCTTCCGCATCGTTAGCTAAATGATGATTACTTAGCCATATCTTTACAGCTAATCTAAAACCCCAGACAAATACAGTAATGAAGATTGCTGAAATTACGTATTTAAAGTTTTTATCTATTAAATCACCATTTAAACTATTAGAAGCAAGGAAGATCATAAAAATAATCCCAGCCAAAACAATCAGTGCAAATGGTGAAAAATATGTCAGTATACTAATAATATTTTTTGCATCCTTTCGATGCTTTCTAGCCTTGTCAGACCAATACTTTACAGCACTCTTCAAGCTTAAATCTACTTCAAATGCTTTTTTGAGATCTTCAATACTATCTATGTACTCAATTCTTTGAGCTTCTATTGCTTCGCTATGAAAAGATTTTAAATCTTCAACCAATCGCGAAAACTCTCGAGTTCTACTATTTAATTCATCTTCGAGTTTATCGTAATCATCATTTATCTTTATCAATTTATCTATATTTTTCCTCAAACTCCCTTCTTCAATCTTGCTTAATAAGTCTTCAATTTTTTCAATTCTTCCCTGCAGAGAGTAAGAGTGAAGAACATTGTTTTTAGCAATATCTTTTTCACTTCCTTTCTTGCTGCTTTTTAAAAAACCTTCCAAAAAATTCAAACATTTTTGGCGGCTATCTTTTGAAGAGTAAAAAACAGAATCAAATAATTCAATGATTTTCTTACTTAAAGGGAATGGTTGATTTCTGTAGAAATCCAATATATTTCTAGCTTGAATCTCATATCCATTTTTAAAATCAAACCCTAGAACCAAAGACTCTAGGGAGTCAAGATAATCAAAAAATAATGGAAAATCTTCTCTCTTAAAATCTTTTGAAAGTGCTACGAGTTTTTTAAACTCTGACGACACAAAATGAAGGATGTAAGGGGATTTTCTGTATTTATTTATTTTTATTTTTAATAATTCACTTGTATTGAATTGCATTATCAAACAATCCTACCTATTTTTAATAAAAATGAAAAATTTGACAATTTAACCAATGCGTTCACATTTTTATCAATAACTAAAATAGACTCGCCACTTTTTTTAATCTGCTTCAGACATCTCCAAATCTCCTCCCTCACCACGGGTGCCAGTCCCTCCGTCGCCTCATCCAAAATCAGCAATTTCGGATTCGTCGATAACGCCCGCCCAATCGCCAGCATCTGTTGCTCACCACCCGAAAGCTGGTTGCCCATATGGTGCTCACGCTCTTTGAGGCGCGGGAAAAGTTCATAGATTTTGGCCAAATCCCAAGGTTCTACTAGGGCACCTTGCTCTCCTTTTGGAGATTTTGCAGGTGCTCGTGCAAACGCCACCAGATGCTCTCGCACCGTCAAATTAGGAAAACACATGCGCCCCTCCGGTACCAGCGCAATGCCACGGCGGGCAATTTCGTCGGCGGGAAGGTTCGTAATCTCTTGGCCCTCAAAGAAAATCTGCCCTTTTCGCACGGGCAAAGCGCCGGTGATGCATTTGATGGTGGTCGATTTGCCCATGCCGTTGCGGCCCATGAGGCTGACGACTTGGTGCGGCGCAATGCTCAAACTCACGCCAAATAGCACTTGGCTGGCGCCATAGCCTGCTTCGATATTGCGCACTTCGAGCAATGGAGTTTCAGAATGGCTCATGCCGCGCCCTCTGCTTGTTGTTCTAATTCGCCCACGTCATCCTCTTGGCCCAAATACACGGCTTGCACACGCGGGTCGTTCTGAATTTGCTCTGAACTTCCTTGCGCAAACACCTTGCCGTAGACCAGCACGGTGATGCGGTCGGCCAGTTGGAACACGGCGTCCATATCGTGCTCAATCAGCAAAATGGCCATGTCTTGGCGCAGTTGCTGAATCAGTTCCACCATTTCTTCAGATTCCGCTGGCCCCATGCCGGCCATGGGCTCGTCCAGCAGCAGCAGCTTGGGCGTGGCGGCAATGGCCAAAGCGACATCGAGCTTGCGCTGTGCGCCGTGGGGCAAGGTGCCGGCGGTGGTGTTCCACTGGTCGTGCAGCTGCACGCGCTGGGCTAGCGCCCACGCTTTGGCCTTTAACTCCGCATCTTTGTCGCGCACCTTGAACCAGCGAAAGCTGTTGCTATGGTGGGCTTGCACGGCCAAAAGCAGGTTCTCGGCCACGGTCAGCTTGGGGAAGATGCTGGTAATTTGAAAGCAGCGCGACAAGCCCGCTGCCACGCGCTGGTGGGGGGCGAGGTGGATGAGTTCGTGACCATCGAGCTTGAGCGAGCCTTCGTCCGCAGGCAGCAAGCCCGAGATCAAATGCACCAGCGTGGATTTGCCCGCGCCGTTGGGGCCGATCAGGGCGTGGATTTCGCCCTTCTCCACTGAGAGCGAGACATGGTCGGTGGCGGTCAACGCGCCAAAGCGTTTGACGAGGTTTTGAATGGAAAGCAGGCTCATGCCGTACCCTCCTTGCGGTGGTAGCTATTCTTTTTAGCAAAGAAAGCTGCCAAACCCTTGGGCGCAAGAAAGACGACGGCCACCAGCAGCAAGCCCATCGGCGCGTGCCAGTAGTCGGTGCTTTGTTTGAGGATTTCTTCCAGCACCAGCCACACGGCCACGCCCAGCGGCGCGCCCCAGCGCAGGCCGATGCCCCCGATGACGACCATCACAATCAGCAGCGCCGATTGGTTCCACTGCATCAGGCTGGGGCTGACAAACCCGTTTTGCGCGGCCAGCAGCGCACCGGCCAAGCTGGCAATACCGCCTGCCAGCGCAAAGGCCAGCAGTTTGAGGCGCACCGTGGGGTAGCCCATGGCCTGCATGCGCGTTTCGTTGTCGCGAATGCCTTCCAGGGCGCGGCCAAAGTAAGAGCGCTCAATGCGCGATATCAGCAAAAAGATAGCTGCCAGCGCAAGCAGGACAACGGTAAACAGCCAATTTCCTGCTGCATCCACACCTTCCCACAGCAGCAGCGGTGAATACATGGTGTAGCCGTCGTCCCCGCCATAGGCGCGCAGCGACACGGCCAGGTAGTACAGCATTTGCGCAAAGGCCAGCGTAATCATGATGAAGTACACGCCCGTGGTGCGCACGGCCACCAGCCCAATCAGACCGGAGATAAGCACGCCCGCCACGGCGGCCACTAGCCAGATGAGCCACGCGTTGCTAAAGCCGCCCTCCACCATGGCCACCACGGCGTAGGCCCCCACGCCCACAAAACCGGCGTGGCCCAAAGCGACGAGGCCTGCGCGGCCAATGAGAAAGTTCAAACTGAGTGCGGCGATGCTGAGGGTGAGGATGCGGCGGACAAAGTCCACGTAATAGTCCAGCCCCAGCGCGGGGGCCACCCACGGGAAAGCGCCCAGCACCAACACCAGCGCGGCCAGCACGCTGTGGCTGACCCAGCGGGCGTGGGCGGTGCTGGCCAGCGGCGGCGGGTGGGAGGCAGCAGAATCAGACACGGCAAACACGATCTAGCCTTTGGCTGGAAACAGGCCCGAGGGCTTAAACACAAGAACGGCGGCCATCAGCACATACATGGAGATGCTGGCCACGGCGGGGCCAATGTCTGCGGCCAATGTGGGCG
>JAEWOA010000201.1 GCA_023461115.1 Actinomycetes bacterium | reverse complement strand
GGACCGCACGTGCAGAGCGGGTGCAGGCGCGTCCACCGCGGCTGTTCACGGCGCGCACGATCGTGCTGGGTGTCGTGGTGATCATGGCGTTCGTGCTGGTCTACCCGACGTTGCACACGTACCTGCGCCAGCAGGCGGAGGTCGCGGGCCTGCGGGACGAGGTCGCGGCGGCCAAGGCGCGCAACGACGACCTGCGCGCGGACCTGGCGCGGTGGGACGACCCGGCGTACGTCGCCGCGCAGGCGCGCGAGCGGCTCTCGTACGTGCTACCGGGTGAGACGCCCTACCGCGTGGTCGACCCGGAGACGGTCGAGGGTGAGGAGCCCGCCGCGACGGCCGACGACACGTCCGTGGAGCCCACGGGGCGTGCGCCCTGGTACACGTCGTTGTGGTCGTCGGTGGAGCGGGCGGGCACCGCGCCGTTGCCGGGCTCGACGAACGCGCCGCCGCCCGGGTGACTCCGCCGGGTGACAATGGGGTGTCCCCACCCCGTCTGCGACAGGACCAAGCCGTGCCCGCCACCTCCACCGCCGTCACCGAGCGCGATCTCGGGGTGCTCGCCGAGCAGCTCGGCCGCCCGCCGCGCGGCGTGGTCGGCATCGCGGCGCGGTGCGTGTGCGGGCGCCCGCTCGTCGTGCGCACGGCGCCTCGTCTCGACGACGGCACGCCCTTCCCGACGACGTACTACCTGACCAACCCGCAGGCGGTCGCCGCGGTGAGCACGCTCGAGGCGTCGGGTGTGATGAAGGAGTGGACCGCGCGGATCGCGGAGGACGACGAGCTCGCGGCGGCGTACCAGCGCGCGCATGAGGCGTACCTGGCGGACCGCGAGGAGCTGGGACACGTCGCCGAGATCGACGGCATCTCGGCGGGTGGCATGCCGACGCGCGTGAAGTGCCTGCATGTGCTGGTCGGCCACGCGCTCGCGGCGGGACCGGGGGTCAACCCGTTCGGCGACGAGGCGCTCGCGGCGATCGCCGGCGCCTGGCGCCCGGACCGCTGCACCTGCTGATCCAGCCGCCTGATCTAGCCGCCTGATCTAGCCGCCTGATCTGGCCGCCCTCGCGGCGGACCCGATTCTTGGCGCCGGACCGGGTCATGTGCGCCGGACCGGGTCGTGGGCGCCGGACCGTGGCATGCCCGAGTCCGGTGACATGGATCTGGTCCGGACCTGTGGGGCCGGGGTGGTCACGGGGTGCGAGGATGTGCGGCGTGACGCGTGTGGCTGCCATCGACTGCGGGACCAACTCGATCCGACTCCTGGTCGCCGACGTCGA
This sequence comes from Actinomycetes bacterium, assembly GCA_023461115.1. Taxonomy (GTDB): domain Bacteria; phylum Actinomycetota; class Actinomycetes; order Actinomycetales; family Cellulomonadaceae; genus Cellulomonas. The sequence goes on along the minus strand of JAEWOA010000201.1, from coordinate 12,757 downwards.
CACGTCGGCTGGCACGCTGGTGGACCTGGTCCGCACCATGGAGGTGGTCCGCCTCGGGCAGGGCGTGGACCGCACAGGCCGGATCGCGCCGGAGGCGCTGGCCCGCACGCTGGACGCGACGCGGCGCTACGCGGACCGGTGCGCCGAGCTCGGCGTGGAGCGGATCCGCTTCGTCGCGACGAGCGCGTCCCGCGACGCGGAGAACCGCGCGGACTTCGTCGAGGGCGTGCGCGCGCTGCTGGGCGTCGAGCCCGAGGTGGTGGGCGGCACCGAGGAGGCCGCGCTCTCGTTCCGTGGCGCCACGGGCGTGGTGGCCGCGCGGCACCCCGGCCCGTTCCTCGTGGTCGACCTGGGGGGCGGTTCCACCGAGGTGGTGCTGGGCACGACGAGCCCCGATGCCGCGTTCTCGATGGACGTGGGCTGCGTCCGCATGACGGAGCGGCACCTGCGTTCGGACCCGCCGACTCCCGACGAGCGCGCCGCCGCGCACGCGGACGTCCGCGCGGCGCTGGACCAGGCGGGGGCGGCAGTCCCGTTCGGCGACGCCGTGACGCTCGTGGGCCTCGCGGGCTCGGTGACGACGGTGACGGCGCACGCGCTGGGTCTGGAGAAGTACGACCCGGCCCGCATCGACGGCGCGGTGTTGGGCGTCGACGAGACGCTCGCGGCGTGCGACGACCTGCTGGCGCGCTCGCGCGCCGAGCGTGCCGCGCTCGGGTTCATGCATCCCGGACGTGTGGACGTCATCGGCGCGGGCGCGCTGGTGTGGCACGACGTGGTCGAGCGGGTCCGCGACGAGGTGCGCGCGGCGGGCGGTGAGCTGTCGCACGTGGTCACCTCCGAGCACGACATCCTCGACGGCATCGCGTGGAGCGCAGCCGAGCGCTGACGAACGCCCGACGTGCGCTGACGTCCGCCGACATGCGCCGACGTGCGCGGCCACGCTGACACCGCGCGGTCGAGCGCGGTCGAGCGCGGTCGAGCGCGGTCGAGAACGGTCGAGCGCGGCCGCGTCAGCGGTCGTAGTCGAACCGGAGCCGGAGCTTGTCTCCGCGGAACACGATCGTCGAGTACTCGAAGGGCTGCGCGCGCTCGTCGCCGATGACGTCGTGCAGGAGCAGCGCGGGCGACCCTCGTCGCATCCGCAGCTCGCGCGCGTCGGCGGCGGACACCGCGACGGCCTCGAGTTCTTCGCGCACGTGCCGCATGGGCAGCCCGTACTCGGTCTCCAGCACGACGCACAGCTGCTCGCCGACGACGTCGTGCGAGTCGAGTCCGGGCGCGAGCCGCGCGGGCACGTAGGAGCGGTGGAGCGAGATGGGGGAGCCTTCGACGGACCGGACGCGGACGATCGCCCAGACCTGTTCGTCGTCGGCGAGCCCGAGTTGTGTGCGCACGCCGGCGCTGGGGCTCTCGAGCCCGAGCGAGACGAGCCGCGTGGTGGTGGAGTAGCCGAGCGCCTCGAGTTGTTCGCGAACGCCGCGGTACGCGGGGGAGACCGCGGAGATCTTGGGCTCGGCCACGTAGGTCCCCTTGCCGGGGACGCGCACGAGGAGGCCGTCGTTGACGAGCTTGGTGAGGACGCCGCGCACGGTCATGCGGGACAGCCCGTAGTGGCGGTTGAGCTCGTTCTCGGACGGGATGCGCTGGCCGGGGGCCCATTCGCCCGACGAGATCCGCCCGTGCAGGATCTGCTCGAGCTGCACGTAGAGGGGCACCGCGGACTCGCGTTCGAGCACCTGCGTCACGGTCCGACACCTCCCTCGGTTCGCCGCATCCTAGCGACGCACCGGGCCCCATTCACTCGAGACGACCATACAGGTATAGTCCGGTACACATCGGACAGGGCCGAAGGAGGTCCGCCATGTCGGTCGAGCACACTATCGGCGCCCTGGGGCTCCCCGCGGTCCGCGGCGACGAGGAGGACGTCGCGCGCGTGCTGCGCCAGCCGCTCACGCGCGAGGAGTTCCACGACCTGCGCGAGGACGCGCGCGGCATCGGGGTGACCGACGAGCTGCACGCGGTCGTCCGGTACTTCGACACCCCGGCGGGCCACACTCCGGCCGGATTCCGGGTGGTGTTCGCGCTCGAGCGCGACGGCACGCTGCGGGCGGACCTGGTGCGGGACATCTCGTGCGACGAGGACGGCGCCCCGCGCCCCACGGGCGTGCTCTATTCGGCCGACTCCGCCAACCCGTACGAGGTGGCGCCGGTCGCGCGCCTGATCGCGAACCTGACGTGCAACCCGTCGATCATCTGGGACCTGTTCCTGGCCGACCCCCAGGCCAACGTCGGCGGGCTGTTCAAGGACCGCGACGAGGTGGTCACGGAGATCGCCAGGCTATTGGGCCCGGGCTGCGACATGAGCGTCGAGCTCGAGGACCCGTTCGAGCCGGACCTGGCCAAGATCGTCGACGAGGCCGAGCGGATCAGGGACCTGGTCTCGCCGTGGCGCGCGGTGATCAAGGTCCCGCACACGGGCCCCGTGAACCACGCCAACGCGGGGCAGCTGCTGGAAGGCGAGGGGCACCTGGACGCGCGCGCGGAGGCGCCCGCGACCACGGACGCGTTCCACGGCCACAACCTGGCGCTCGCGCTGCGCGACCGTGGCTTCCGGGTGAACTTCACGCTGATGTTCGAGCCGTACCAGACGAGGCTCGCGCTCCAGGCGCGGCCGGCGTTCGTCAACAGCTTCGTGCGGCACCGGCTCTTCCAGTCGCAAGCGCTCGCGGAGTTCCTGGACCGGTACGACGAGACGGGGGACGACGCGGTGCTCGTCGAGCTGCGCGCGTACCTGCTGGCCAACGACTACCTCGCGACGACGGACGCGGACGCCCCGCTCGGCGACTGCCGCGCGCTCGCCGAGCGCGTCGTCGCCTACCGGCGGGTGCGCGAGCCCGTGGGCGCCGACGGGATGGACGGTGTGCGCGAGAACCTGCGGATCCTGCGATCGGCGAACCTGCCGCAGACGCGCCTGATCATCTGCTCGATGGAGGGCCCGCTGAACTACCCCGCGGTGGACCGACTGCTCGCGGAGGACGAGTTCACGGACATGAACGGGCGCGTGGTCGTCACCGCCGAGCCCGCTTACCTGGCGCGGTTCACGTCCACCAACCAGGTGGTCAGCTACCAGCGCAGGTTCCTGCGGGCTGCCGCGAAGACCCGTGCGGCTCGTCGTGCAGCCTTGAGTAGACCTGTCTAGACTGCCCGCCAACTGGACGTGACGACGCGCCCAGCCCAGGGCCGAGAGTGAGGCCGCATGATCGCGGACACGGTGGCGATGGTCCGGCACGCGCGCGAGCGCGGCTACGCCGTCCCCGCGGTCAACGTGCTCGACGACCTCTCGCTGCGGGCCGTCATCGCCGCGGCCCAGGCCCGCGACGCGCCCCTGATCGTCCAGATCTCCGTCAAGACCGTCCGCTCGATCGGCACCGAGCTGACGACGACGATGTTCCGGCTGGCCGCCCAGGACGCCACAGTCCCCGTCTCGCTGCACCTGGACCACTGCCCCGACCGCGCGGTGATCGACGACGTGGTGGCCGCAGGCTGGTCGTCGGTGCTGTTCGACGCGAGCGACCGCGACCTGGCCACCGCCGAGCGCGAGACCGCGCAGGTGGTGGCGCAGGCGCACGCGCGGGGTGTTGGCGTGGAGTCGGAGATCGAGAACATCGTGGGCGTCGAGGACGGAGTCGGCTCCGACGTCGCGCTGCACGCCTACACGCCGCAGCAGCTCGCCGACGTCGCGGCCCGCACCGGCGTGGACCTGTTGGCGCCGCAGCTGGGCACCGCGCACGGCGAGTACAAGGCCGCCCCGGTGCTGGTCCCGCAACGTGTGCGCGAGCTCGGGGCGCTGAGCGACCTGCCCGTGGTGCTCCACGGCGGCACGGGCCTGTCCGCGGCGGACTTCCGGGCGTTCATCGACGCGGGGGTCGCCAAGATCAACATCTCCACCGGGGTGAAGGTCGCCTACATGCGGTCCGCGGAGGAGCACCTGGCGTGGGCGCGCGCGAACGACAAGTGGGACCCGCCGACGATGTTCCGCGCGATCGGCTCGGCGGTGCAGCACGCGATCGAGGGCCACATCGACGAGTTCGGCGCGGCCGGCCAAGGCGCGGCAGCCGCCCACGCGGGGGTGGGCCGGTGACCGCGCTCGTCTTCGACTGCGACGGCGTGCTCGCCGACACCGAGCGCGACGGGCACCGGCCCGCGTTCAACGCGACGTTCGAGGAGTTCGGCCTGCCCGTGCACTGGTCGGTCGAGGAGTACGGGCAGCTGCTGGCGATCGGCGGCGGCAAGGAGCGCCTGGCCACGTTGTTCGACGGTGAGTTCGCGCGCGCCGCTGGCCTGCCCGACGACCCCGACGAGCAGGCCGAGCTGCTCCAACGCTGGCACCGCGCCAAGACCGCCCGGTACACCGCGCTCGTCGGAGGCCTCCCGCCGCGCCCGGGGATCGCGCGGATCGTCGAGGAGGCCGCGGCGGCCGGGTGGACGCTCGCGGTGGCGTCGACATCCGCAGAGCCGTCGGTGCGGGCGGTCCTGGAGCACGCGGTCGGGGCGGAACGCGCGGCGGACTTCGCGGTGTTCGCGGGCGACGTGGTGCCCCGCAAGAAGCCGGCGCCGGACATCTACGAGCTCGCGCTGCGTGAGCTGGGCGCCGGCCCGGCCGACGTCGTCGTCGTCGAGGACTCGTCCAACGGCCTGCGCGCCGCGCTCGCCGCGGGCGGCCTGACCACGGTCGTCACCGTCAGCGGCTACACCGCCGACGAGGACTTCAGCGGCGCGGCGCTCGTCGTCACGAGCCTGGGCGACGACGACGAGCCGGCCCGCGTCCTGGCCGATCCCGCGGGCGTCGAGCCCGACGGCCAGGTCACCCTCGAGCACCTGCGACGCCTGTTGGCGGCCCGCCCCGCCTGACCCCGACGAGAGGAACGCCGACATGCCCGACCTGCCCGACGACCAAGCCCGCGTGGAGTCTGTGGTCCACACGATCGCGCAGACGTGCGTGGCCAACGAGAAGTACTTCGGCGACCTCGACTCGGTGGTGGGCGACGGCGACTTCGGCTACTCGCTCGCGCGCGGCTTCGAGAACGTGCTCGCGGCATGGGACGACTACGACCGCTCGGACATCGGGACGTTCATCCAGAAGGTCGCGGTGACGATGAGCGGGCGCATCGGCGGGACGTCGGGCCCGATCTGGGGCACCGCGTTCCTGCGCGCCGCGGGCCAGGCCAAGGGCAAGACCGCGCTCACGGGCGCCGAGGTCGTCGCGATGCTGCGCGCCGCGATCGAGGGCATCAAGGCGCGCGGCGGTGCCGACGTCGGTGAGAAGACGCTGCTGGACGCGCTCGTGCCGATGACGGACACGATCGAGGCCCAGCTGGCCGCCGGAGCCGAGCCCGCGGCCGTCGTCGCCGCGGCCGCGACGACCGCGCGCGAGGCCGCCGACGCGACCGCCGCGCTGCAGGCCATGCGCGGCCGTGCGGCCTACACGGGCGAGCGGAGCATCGGCTCGGTCGACCCAGGAGCCACCGCGGTCGCGGTCCTCGTCGAGGAGATCGCCGCGACGTGGTGAGGAAGCAGTGAGGCACCACAGGTAGGGGGCACCCCAACCAGGAGGAGAGAGGGCAATGAAGAAGTTCGTCAACGACCCCAAGAACTTCGTCCCCGAGATGCTGCGCGGGATCGCGCTGGCCAACCCGGACACGCTGCGCTACGTCCCCGAGTACAACCTGATCATGCGCGCGGACGCGCCCAGCCACGGCAAGGTCTCGATCGTGCAGGGCTCGGGCTCGGGGCACGAGCCGGCGCACGTGATGGTCGTCGGCAAGGGCATGCTCGACGCCGCCTGTCCCGGCGACGTGTTCGCGGCGCCGCCCATGGAGTACGTGTTGGAGACCGCCAAGCTCGTCGCGTCCGACAAGGGCGTGCTGCTGCTGGTCAACAACTACACGGGCGACAAGATGGCGTTCGAGATGGCCTCCGAGCTCGCCGAGGCCGAGGGGCTCGAGGTGCGCACGCTGTTCATCAACGACGACGTCGCGGTGCAGGACTCCACGTGGACCGTGGGCCGTCGCGGCGTGGCCGGCAACTTCTTCGTCATGAAGGCCGTGGGCGCCGCGTCGGAGGCGGGCGCGGACCTGGACGAGCTGGTCCGCATCGGCGAGAAGGTCAACTCGGTGACGCGGACCATGGGCATCGCGCTCACGCCGTGCACGCCGCCGGCCAAGGGCTCGCCGCTGTTCGAGCTGGCCGACGACGAGATGGAGGTCGGCGTGGGGATCCACGGCGAGCCGGGCCGTCGTCGGGCCAAGCTCGTCCCGGCGTCCGAGATCGTCGACGAGCTGCTCGGCGCGGTGGTGCCGGACCTGCCGTACTCGTCGGGCGACGAGGTCGCGCTGATGATCAACGGGCTGGGCGGCACCCCGATCAGCGAGCTCTACCTGCTGTACGGCATCGCGCACAGCAAGCTCGCGGAGCAGGGGATCACGGTGGGGCGCTCGTACGTGGGCGAGTACTGCACGTCGCTGGACATGGCGGGCGCGAGCCTCACGCTCGTCAAGCTCGACGACGAGATCAAGTCCCTCCTGGCGGCCCCGGCGGAGATCGCGATCCGCACGTTCTAGCCCGCCTTCTCTCGCGCGAGCGTGCGATCCGGTCCGCTGCAGGACCAGATCGCGCGCTCGCGCATGAGAACGGGTGGTGCTGGGCGGGCTGCGGGTGGCAGCATGCGGGCGGGCCGTGAGAGCGGTTCCAACGCCGCTCGACGAGGAGCCCGCATGCGCCGCACCACGCCGCCCACGCCCCAGCCGGGGCGTCCGCTGCTGCTCGACCGGCGCGCGGTGCTGCGCCTCGGCGGCGGCGTGGTCGGGGGGACCCTCGTCGCGGGCGCGCTCGCGGCGTGCTCCGACGACGACGAGCAGGTCACCCGCGCCGAGCCGACCCCGGAGCCGTCCGGTTGGCGGGCGCCCGCCGCGCCCATGGCGTTCCCGAAGGGCTTCGTGTGGGGCGCCGCGACGTCGGCATTCCAGGTGGAGGGGTCGACGACCAAGGACGGCCGCGGGCCCTCGATCTGGGACACGTTCGCCGCGCAGCCCGGCCGCATCGACGACGGCTCGACGGGCGACCCCGCGGCCGACCAGTACCGGCTCTGGGAACAGGACCTCGACCTCATGCGGGGTCTCGGCCTGCAGGCGTACCGGTTCTCGGTGGCGTGGCCGCGGATCGTGCCGGCGGGCTCGGGCGCGGTCAACCGCGCGGGCGTGGACTACTACCGCCGTCTGGTCGACGGCCTGCTGGACCGCGGGATGCGCCCGGCGATCACGCTCTACCACTGGGACCTGCCGCAGCCGCTGCAGGACAAGGGCGGCTGGGCCAGCCGGGACACCGCGTACCGGTTCGCCGAGTACGCCGAGGTGATGTTCGAGGCGCTCAAGGACGTGGACGCCACCTGGCTCACGATCAACGAGCCCAAGACCACGACGAACGTCGGGTACGCGGGCTTCGAGCACGCGCCCGGCCTCGGCGACATCGAGGCGGCATCCGCGTCGGTGCACTACCAGCTCCTGGCGCACGGGCTCGCGGTCCGCAAGTTCCGTGAGGTCGGGGGGTCAGGCGGCATCGGCATCGCCCTCAACCTGCTGCCGACCTACGGCCCGCCCGGCGTCGAGGCCGCCAACCGGAACCTGGACGCCGTCGAGAACCGCCTCTACCTGGACCCCGTGCTCAAAGGCGCCTACCCCGACGACGCGATCGGCCCTGGCCCTGGCCAGATGCACGCCGACCCCGCGGCGTTCGAGGCGCGCATCGAGCCCGGCGACCTCGAGGTCATCTCGTCGGCCACCGACGTGCTCGCGGTCCAGTACTACGGCGTCGGAGGCGTGGACTCGTCGGGCAACTGGCTGCAGGTGCAGCCCTCGTCGCCCGCGGGCTGGCAACAGGTCTACCCCGAAGGGCTGTACGACCTGCTCACGCGCCTCACGCGTGACTACCCCGACGCGCCGCCGTACATCATCACCGAGAACGGGATCCCGGACCCCGACGCGCAGGGCCAGATCGACGACCCCGTGCGCCTGGAGTTCCTGCGCGCGCACCTGCAGCAGGCCGCGCGCGCGATCGACGAGGGCGTGGACCTGCGGCAGTACTACGCGTGGTCGCTGCTGGACAACTTCGAGTGGGCGCGCGGCATGACGCAGCGGTGGGGCATCGTGCACGTCGACTTCGACACCCAGGAGCGCACCCCCAAGGCGAGCGCGCGCTGGTACTCGGGCGTCGTCGAGCAGAACGCTGTGCCGCCCGCGTGACACGGCCCGCCTGACACGGCCCGCGTGACGAGGCTCACAGCCCGCAGGGCGGGACTGTGCGCAGCGTCACCGCGTACCGGAAAGGAGTGATTCGGGGCGCCGGGATACCGTGAAGGCATGCCTCACTCTGCCCAGACCCAGGTCGACGCTGTGTCCGTGGACGCGGCCACGCCGAAGCCCCGCAAGGTGCCCCGCGTCGTCATCCTCGGTGGTGGCACGGTCGGCCTGTACACCGCGCGCCGCCTGCGCAAGCGCCTCGGCAAGCGTGAGGCCGCGATCGTCGTCGTCGACCCCCGCCCGTACATGACGTACGCGCCGTTCCTCCCCGAGGCCGCCGCGGGCTCGATCGACCCGCGCAACGTCGTCGCCCCGCACCGCCGCGCGCTCAAGGGCGTCGACGTGCTGCAGGGCAAGGTCAGCCAGATCAACCACGCCGAGCGCACGGTCGAGATCACGCCCGAGGAGGGCGAGGCCTACTGGATCACGTACGACCACCTGGTCGTCGGCCTCGGCTCGGTCGCCCGCACGCTGCCCATCCCGGGCCTGGCGGAGCAGGCCATCGGCTTCAAGAACGTGGAAGAGGCCATCGCGGTCCGCAACCACGTGCTGAACCGCATCGAGATCGCGGCCTCCACGTGGGACCCCGAGCTGCGCCGCCGCATGCTGACGTTCGTGTTCGTCGGCGGCGGGTTCGCGGGCATCGAGGCGCTCGCGGAGCTCGAGGACATCGCGCGCTACAACGTGCGGCACTACAAGCAGATCCAGCAGGACGAGCTGCGGTTCGTGCTCGTCGAGGGCAGCCCGCGCATCCTGCCCGAGGTCAGCGAGGAGCTCGGCGGCTACACGCTCGAGCAGCTGCGCAAGCGCAACATCGAGATCCACCTGTCCACGTTCCTGTCGTCGTGCGTCGACGGCCACGTGGTGCTCTCCAACAAGGTGGAGTTCGACGCCGAGACCATCGTGTGGACCGCGGGCGTCAAGGCCAACCCGGTGCTGCAGCAGTCCGACCTGCCGCTCGACGGCCTGGGCCGCGTCACCACCAACGCGTTCCTGCAGGTGGTCGAGGCCGACGGCGCCGTGGTGCCCGACGCCTACGCCGCGGGTGACTGCGCCGCCGTGCCGGACCTCTACAACTCAGGCAAGTTCTGCCCGCCGAACGCCCAGCACGCGCTGCGCGAGGGCAACCACCTAGGCGACAACCTGGCGCGCGTCCTGCGCAGCGCCGACCTCACGGAGTACAAGCACAAGAACATCGGCGCCGTCGCGTCGCTGGGCATGTACAAGGGTGTCGCGCAGATGTTCGGCAAGATCAAGGTCCGCGGCTTCCTGGCCTGGGTGCTGCACCGCTCGTACCACGTGGGCGCCATGCCGACCATGAACCGCAAGCTGCGCATCGCCGCTGGCTGGACCGGAGCGCTCCTGCTGCGCCGCGAGGTCGTCCCGATGGGCTCGCTGCACGACCCGCGCGCGGAGTTCCGCGCCGCGTCGGTGCCGCCCAAGCCGCGCGTCGTCGAGCCGGCCGAGAAGGTCGCGACGAAGAACGCGAGCTGAGCTGACGCCAGCTCACGAGAGCCCGGATCCGCCCCCCAGGGTCCGGGCTCTCGCGCGTCGTGCGTGGCTCGCGTGGTGTGGTCCTCGGTGCCCCCGCCCGGGCTCGAACCGGGACTGGGCCGGGTTTAAGCCGGCTGCCTCTGCCAATTGGGCTACGGGAGCGCACTGCGATCTTGCCGCACGGCCACCCGGAGCCCGGAATCGACCGCGCCGGGTGGAGTCGGCGCCGCGATCAGGCCAGGCCCGCGGCGGCCTCGTCGGCCTCGATGGAGGTGGCCCACTCCTTCTTGCGGCTCCGCCAGCCTTCGTCGTCGACGCCGAGCCGCCAGTAGCCGGAGACCGACAGGCACTCACGTGGCACCTCGCGCTCGACGCGCAGGTACCGCCGGAGGGCGCGCACGGCGCCGGCCTCCCCGTGCAGGAACACCCCCACCTTCCCGCGGGGCCACTCGAGCGCCATCGTCGCCTCGACCAACGCCTGCCCCGCCACCCCCGCGCGGGGGTGCGTCCAGTGGATGGCGACGCCCGGCGGCGCGGTCAGCGGGAGGGCGTCGTCGGGGCCGTCCACCTCGATCACGGCCATGCCGCGCGCGTCCGCGGGGAGGCGCTCCAGCGCCACGGCGATCGCCGGGAGCGCGCTCGCGTCGCCGAGCAGCAGGTGGTGGTCCATCGTCGGGTCGGGGGACCAGGCGCCGCCGGGGCCGAGGACCAGCACCTCCTCGCCGCCGGTCGCGGCGGCCGCCCACGGTCCGGCGAGGCCCGCGTCACCGTGCACGACGACGTCGAGCGTGAGCTCCAGCGCGTCGGGATCGAACGCGCGGACCGTGTAGGCGCGCAGGCGCGGGACGACGCCCTCGGGCAGTGCGGCGCGCAGGGCCTCGCCGTCCACGCGGCCGTCGTCGGTCATGGGCCGCTCGCCCGCGGGCACGAACATGAGCTTGACGTAGGAGTCCGCGTGCGGGTTGGGCTCGAACGCCGCGAGCGTCGGGCCGCCGACGACGAGCCGCACCAGGTGCGGGGTCAGCCGCCGCGCGCGCAGCACGCGCGCGAGGATGGGGGCAGTGCGGGAACGCGGCGGCGTCGCGACAGTCATGGTAGGTGACCCTAACCCCGTGGGCGGCCTCTGGCGCCCTCGTCGCCTAGGACGACGACAGCCCCTCGTCCATCGACTGGTTGAGGTGGGCCAGTGCGGCGGCGAGCGACCTCCGCTCGTCGTCGGACCACGACGCCAGGATCTCGCCGTACACCGCGAGCCTGGCCGCGCGGGCCTCGGCGAGCGCCGCGGCGCCTGCCGGGGTGAGCGAGATCATCGCGCGGCGGCCGTCGGCTTCGTCACGTCCGCGCGCGACGAAGCCCTGGGACTCCATGCCGAGCACCTGGCGGGTCACGGTCGAGGCGTCGAGGCGCAGGTGGTCGGCGATCTCGTTGATGCCGAGCGGTCCCTCGGTGTCGAGGCGGTCGAGCGCCAGGTAGGCGGAGCGCTCCACGGTGTGCCCCAGCCGCGGGCTGCGCCGCCGGTTGCGGTCGGCGAGCCGCAGCAGCAGGGCCACCTGCAGCTCGACCTGCTGGACGGCGTCGTCCATCGTCGCTCCCTCGTCTCAACTGTTTGCTGTATGGTACAGAGAAATACCTGCCCCTTACAGATAACTAGGATCCCTGTGCCTCGGAACGAACCCAACAAGACGGCGATCTACGCGACCACCGTCACCGCCTTCTTCGCCATCGCCGGCATCGCGATCGTCGACCCCATCCTGCCTGCAATCGGCAAGGACTTCGGCGCCTCGATCTGGCAGATCGAGCTCCTCTTCACCGCGTACATCGCCGTCATGGCGATCGGGATGATCCCGGCCGTCATGCTGACCGGCAAGTTCGGCTACAAGAAGATCCTCGCGGCCGGCGTCAGCATCGTCGCGGTCGCCGCAGGCCTGGCCGCGGCGTCGGTCAACATCGGCCAGCTCGCCGCGCTGCGCGGCCTGTGGGGCCTCGGCAACGCGCTGTTCATGGCCACCGCGATGGTGCTGCTCGTCTCGCTGGCCAACGACCGCTCGTGGGCCGTCGAGCTCTTCGAGACCTGCGTCGGCCTCGGCTTCGCGATCGGCCCGCTCATCGGCGGCCTGCTCGGCGAGTGGTCGTGGCGCGCGCCGTTCGGCCTGTGCGCGGTCTTCATGGTCATCTCGCTCGCGCTGTCGGTGACCAAGCTCAAGGACCCCGCCGAGATGCCCGCGCCGCTGCGGTTCGGCCACGTGTTCCGGCCGTTCCGCAAGCCCGGGTTCGTGCTGCTGTCGATCATCACCGGCGCCTACAACTTCGTGTTCTTCATCGTGCTCGGCTACACCCCGGTGTTCCTGCGCATGGACGTCGTGCCGCTCGGCCTGGTCTTCACGGCCTGGGGAGTCGGCCTGGCGATCGGCATCCTGCTCGTCGGGCACAAGCTCGCGCACAAGTTCGGCGCGGTCCAGACCATCGGCGGCGCGCTCGTGGTCCTGCTCGTCGCGATGCTCGGCATCGTGCTCGCCGACGAGAGCAAGCCGCAGATCGTCGCGTTCCTCGTCGTCGCGGGCCTGGCCATGGGCATCATGAACGCCAACCTCACGGACCTGGCGCTCGCGACCGGCTCGCCGGACCGCCGAGTCACCACCGGCGCCTTCAACCTGGTCCGCTGGGGCTTCGCCGCGCCTGCCCCGGTCGTCGCGGGCCTGCTCGCCGAGCACGTGAGCCTCGCCTCGCCGTACTGGGTGGGCATCGGCGTCCTGGTCGTCGGCATGCTCACCTACGCGTTCGGAGCGCACGTCGTCGCGCACGGCGCCGGTGAGCGCGTCGCCTGGGTGCGCAAGATGAACGACCGCGCCGAGGCCGTCGAGGGCTCGCCCGCGGAGGCGATGGAGCTCGTCTGATCGCCTCAGGCG
>JAEWOA010000200.1 GCA_023461115.1 Actinomycetes bacterium | reverse complement strand
CCCCCAGCCGGTCGGAGCCGCGGGCGCAGGGACCGGCGCAGGAGGGGCAGGCGGCGCGGCGTGCGGGGGAGCAGGCGGCGGGCCAGCCGTGTCGCGGCCGGGCTGCGGAGCGGAGCCCGGTGCGGCCCACGTGGGCGGCGGCGTGTCCTGCGGGCTCGTCATGCGGGTAGGTCTCCTCTCGGCGGGCGCGCGGCCCGGCCCCCTGCGGTCGTCCGTTCGTGACGGCCGTCACGGCGGAGCGAGGACTCATCGTGCCACGTGAACAGGCGCCGCGGACCGACTCCCAGCACGGGGTCCGCGCGGTTCCACCCGCGTGGAGGCCCGGACCTCACGGGATGCGGTGCGAGAATGCGCGCATGAGGGGACGTGTGCTGGTGGTCGACGACGACACCGCGCTGGCCGAGATGATCGGGATCGTGCTGCGGGCCGAGGGCTTCGAGCCCGTGTTCTGCGAGGACGGGGACGACGCGCTGCGCATCTTCCGGCAGTCGCAGCCGGACCTGGTGCTGCTCGACCTGATGCTGCCCGGCAAGGACGGCAACGAGGTGTGCCGGCTGATCCGCGCCGAGTCCGGGGTGCCGATCGTCATGCTCACGGCCAAGAGCGACACCGTGGACGTCGTGCTCGGGCTCGAGTCCGGGGCCGACGACTACATCTCCAAGCCGTTCAAGCCCAAGGAGCTGATCGCGCGCGTGCGCGCACGGCTCCGCCGGTCCGACGAGCCGGTGCCCGAGCACCTGAGCATCGGAGACGTGACGATCGACGTCCCGGGCCACCGCGTCGAGCGCGCGGGCAAGCCCGTGTCGCTCACGCCGCTCGAGTTCGACCTGCTCGTCGCGCTCGCCCGCAAGCCGTGGCAGGTGTTCACGCGTGAGGTGCTGCTGGAGAAGGTGTGGGGCTACCGGCACGCCGCGGACACGCGGCTGGTCAACGTCCACGTGCAGCGCCTGCGCTCGAAGATCGAGCACGACCCGGAGCAGCCGGAGATCGTCGTGACCGTGCGCGGCGTCGGCTACAAGGCGGGCGTGACGCCGACGTGACGGGCGGGCCATGGCGCGGGTGAGGGCGCGCGTGGTGCGGGCCCGGGCCAATCGCCGGGCGCGCGGCCTGGCGCTGGCGTGGCGTACCTCGCTGCAGGTCCGCGTCATCACCTCGACCCTCGCGATCGGCCTGGTCACGCTCCTGGCCCTGGGGCTGTACGTCGGCGCGCGCATGCGGGACGGGCTGTACGACGGGCGCGTCCAGCAGTTGCTCGCGGAGAGCGCGCGCAGCGCGATCCAGGCGCAGTCCCAGTTCGACGTGTCGACCGCGAGCACGGGTGTCGAGGCACAGCGCCTGGTCTCCGACGTCGCTCAGGCGCAGGCGCAGGGCGGCACGGGCGACCGTGAGGTGTTCCTGATGCGCTCGCCGGAGGAGACGTCGAAGGTCTCGGTGGGCTTCGGCATGTCGAACGCCGCGTACCTGAACCTGGTGAGCGAGTCGATGCGCGCCGCGACCGCGGAGGGCGGCCAGCACTGGCAGCCCGTCGAGTGGCAGCGGGGCGACCAGGTGGAGCCGGCGATCGTCGTCGGGCAGGACGTGGAGGTGCCGGTCGGCGGCACGTTCCAGCTGTTCTTCCTGTACTCGCTGCAGGCCGAGCAGGATCGGCTCGACTTCCTGCAGCGCACGCTCGGCCTCGCGGCGGGCGCCCTCGTCGTGCTGCTCGGCGGCATGACGTGGATGGTGACGCGGCAGGTGATCCGGCCCGTGCGGCAGGCCGCGGACGTCGCCGAGCGGCTCGCCGACGGTCACCTCGAGGAGCGCATGGAGGTGCGCGGCGAGGACGAGCTCGCCACGCTCGCCGGCTCGTTCAACGAGATGGCCGCGGGCCTGCAGGACCAGATCAGCCGCATGGAGGAGCTGTCGGCGGTGCAGCGACGATTCGTCTCCGACGTGTCGCACGAGCTGCGCACCCCGCTCACGACGATCCGCATGGCCGGCGAGGTGCTGTACTCGTCGCGCGACGAGTTCCCCGCGGCGGTCAAGCGCTCCGCCGAGCTGCTCTCGACGCAGCTGGACCGGTTCGAGGACCTGCTCGCGGACCTGCTGGAGATCAGCCGGTTCGACGCCGGCGCCGCGGTGCTCGACGCCGAGGGCCGGGACCTGCGCGACGTCGTGCTGGCCGCGGTCGAGCACGCCATCCCGTTGGCGGAGCGCCGCGGGTCGTGGTTGCGCGTGGACCTCCCGGACTCGCGCGTCATCGCCGACATCGACCCGCGCCGCGTCGAGCGCGTGCTGCGCAACCTGCTGGTCAACGCGATCGAGCACGCCGAGGGCAGCGCGGTCGAGGTGACGGTGGGCGCGGACAACTCCGCGGTCGCGGTGACCGTGCGAGACCACGGCGTGGGCATGACCGCCGACGAGGCGCAGCACGTGTTCGACCGGTTCTGGCGCGCCGACCCCGCCCGCGCGCGGACCACCGGCGGCACCGGCCTTGGCCTGGCGATCTCGCTCGAGGACGCCCACCTGCACGGCGGCTGGCTCGAGGCGTGGGGGAGGCCCGGGCGCGGCGCGAGCTTCCGGCTCACGCTCCCGCGCCGCGCGGGCATCCGGCTCACCGACTCGCCCCTGCCGCTCGTGCCCGACGAGTCGGGCGTCCTCGAGGCGGTCCCGGCGGCCGTCGAGCGCCCGCGCACGGACCCCGCCGCGCTGCCCGACCTGTCCGAGCCCGACGAGGCGCCGGGCCAGCACGAGCACCAGCACCAGGAGGCGCGATGACCACGCGGAGGCCCGCCCGCGCGCTCGTCGCGCTCGGATCGGCGCTGTGCTTGTCGGCCTGCGTCTCGATCCCCACCTCAGGGCCGGTCGCGCGCGGCGACGTCACGGTCGTCGAGCACGGGCCGATCGACGTGCTCGCGGAAGGCCCACGGCCGGGCGCGGCGCCCTCGCAGGTGGTCGAGGGCTTCCTGCTGGCCGGCGGCGCGGGCTACATCGGGGACTTCACGACGGCGCGCGAGTACCTCACGGGCGCCGCCCGCCAGGACTGGCAGCCGCGCGCGGGCGTCATCGTCGCGGACGGCGCCAAGGTCACGGAGCCGTCCGAGGGCGTGGTCGTGCTCGAGGTGCCGGTGCTCGCGCGCGTGGACGCCGACGGCGTGTACACCGAGGCCGCGCCGGGCGCCAACGAGTCGGTCACGTTCGAGCTCGAGCGCGACGAGTCCGACGAGTGGCGCATCGTGTCCGCGCCCGACGGGCTGATCGTCACCTCGCGGCTGTTCCAGCAGGAGTTCCGCCCGACCCCGCTGTACTTCCTGAGCGTCGACAACACCTACCTCGTGCCCGAGACGCGGTGGCTGCCCGCGCGCAAGCTGCAGACGTCGGTGGCGCGCGCGCTGCTCGCGGGGCCGTCCGCGTGGCTCCAGGACGCGGTCGGCACCGCGGTGCCGCAGGGCGTCCAGCTGATCCCGGAGTCGGTGACGATCGACGCGAGCGGGGTCGCCAAGGTCAACCTGGAGCCGCCGCGCCTGGTGCTCGGCCTCGACGCCAGCACGCGCGGCGACCTGCTCGCGCAGTTCGACAAGAGCCTGCGTGAGGTCCCGAGCGTCGGGTCGGTGCAGGTCTCGACGGGCGGCGTGCCGCTCGACGGCGACTCCGACCTGCAGCGCGCGGGCGTGACCGACGGACCCGTCGAGATGGTGCGCGGGCGCGCGCTCGTCCGCCTCGTCGGGTCCAAGCTCGAGCCCGTGCCCGGCGTCACCGAGCTGCCCAGCGGCGCGCACGACCCCGCGCGCGACGCCGCGGGCGAGCTGCGTGTGTTCGTGACCGGGAACGGCGCGCTGGTCACGGCCCCCACCGCCGAGGATCCGTCGCTCACGCTCGTGCCCGACCTCGTCTCGGTGGCGCCCTCGGTGGACCGCTTCGGGTGGGTCTGGACGGGCCGGCACGGCTCGGGCCTGCTCGCGGTGGCGCCGGGCGCCGAGCCGGTCGAGGTCAGCGCGCCGTGGCTCGAGGGCCGGACGTTGCGCGCCGTGAGCATGGCGCGGGACGGCACGCGGCTCGCGGTGGTCTCGTCGGGCTCGGACGGCGACACGATCGACGTGTGCGCGATCGTCCGCGACGACACCGGCGCCCCGCAGGCGGCGGGAACTCCGCTCCGGGTGGGCGCCGCGATGGTCGAGGCGACGCGGGTGACCTGGATCGACGACGTGACGCTCGGCGTCCTGGGCCGCTCGACCGGCGGCGTCGCGGTGCATCGCGTCCCCGTCTCGGGCCCCACCGTCGCGTTGCCCGAGGTGCCGGGGATCGCGAGCTTCGCGGGCGGGCGGATCATCTACGCGACGATCGACGACGGCACGATGCGCCAGTACGGCTCGTTGACGTGGACTGTGGTGCCGGGCGTCGCGGGCGTCCGTGACGCCGACTACCCGGGCTGAGCCGCGCGAGCCCGGCCGGCGGCGCGACCAGCGCGCCCCAGGTCGTGCACAGCCCCGCCGACGCGCGCGGCGCTCCGGCGCCAGGGTGGGCGGATGCCTGGTGGACTCCTGCTCGCGTGGGCGCGTGGGCGCCTCGACGACGTGGCGCTCCTCGTGGTGCCCGTGGCGTGCGCAGGCTGCGGCCTCGACGACGTCGCGTGGTGCCGCGCGTGCGAGGGAGCGTTCGCGGGCCCGCCCTGGCGCTGTGAGGCGGGCGCCGGACGGCTCGACGAGCCGGGGCGCCTGCTCCCGGTGTGGACGGTCGCCGAGTGTGTCGGCGCGCAGCGCGAGGCGATCGTGGCGTGGAAGGACCGCGGGCGGCGGGACCTGACAGGCCGCATGGCGTCGCATGCGGAGCCGCTGGGCGTCGCCGCCGGCGAAGCCGTGCGCGCTCTCGCTGGGCTCGGCGCCCCACCTGGCGCCGCGCGCCCGCGCGAGGTCCTCGTGGTCCCTGCGCCGTCCACAGCC
>JAEWOA010000199.1 GCA_023461115.1 Actinomycetes bacterium | reverse complement strand
GCGTGGAGGCGGGCGTGGTCGGCGGCGACCCGCCGTGGCTCGACCGCCCGGAGCTGGCCGTCCAGTGGGCGCGCGCCGCGACGCACGGCCGGGACGTCACGCACGTACAGCTCGACGTCGAGCCGTGGGCGCTGCCGGGCTGGCAGGGGAACGTCAAGGAGCGCTCGGCGCAGTGGTTGCTCCTGCTCGACGACGTGCGCGCCGCGTTGCCGCCGGACGTCGGGCTGGGCGTGGACGCGCCCTGGTGGCTCACGACGATCCCGAGCCCGCACGGCGACGGCACGCTGCTCGACGAGGTGCTGCTCCGCGCGGACCGCGTCTCGATCGTCGCGTTCGTCGACCACGTGCAGGGCGCGGACGGCGCGCTCGCGCTCTCGGCGGACGCGGTCGCGGCGGCGCGCGCTGCGCACGTGCCGTTCACGGTGGGGTTCGAGACCGACACGCCCGAGGTCGCGGGCGGCGCGCAGTTCACGTTCTACGACGAGGGCGCCGCGGCCCTCGAGGCCGCCGCCAAGGAGCTGTCCGCGCAGCTTGCGGGCGCCCCCGAGTTCCGGGGCGTCGCGGTCGAGCACTACCGCGCGTGGCGGACGCTGCTCGCGGGCCAGGGCGTCGTCGTCGAGCCGCCGCCAGGCGCGCGGCCCGACGAGGTCGACGGCTTGTCCGGCCGGCCCGCCTCACTGTGACGGGGTGCGGCCGTCAGGCGTGCGGCAGGCCGCCGAGCAGGCCGTGCGCGAGCGAGCGCACGTCTTCCCCCGCGGTGGCCGTGACGACGACGCCGTGCGCCATGCGGACCGCGAGCAGGACGTCCGCGCTGGTCAGGGCGGCGTCGACGAGTCCCGCCGCGCGCGCGCGGGGCAGCGTCGCGTCCACGAGCGCCCGGAGACGCTCGCCGCCGTCGTACTCCGGCAGCGCGCGCCGCGCCTCGACCACCATCTCCAGGAATGCGGACTCGTCCACCACCAGGGACACGAGCCGGTCCCAGAGCCGTCGGAACGCGTCGTCGGCGGGGTCGGCCGCGACGGCCTCGAGCTCGACGAAGTTCTCCTCGAACACCGCGAACGCGAGCGAGAGCTTCGTCGGGAAGTGCCGGTAGAGCACCGCCTGGCCGAGCCCGGCGTCTTTGGCGATCGCGGACAGCGGCACCGCGTAGCCGCGCTCCGCGAACACGCGGCGGGCGGACGCCAGGAGCGCCTGGCGGTTCTCGGCCGCGGCGGCGGGACCTCGGTTGACGCGTGTGGGAGCGGGAGGCATGCTGGCACCCTACCGACCGGACAGCGTTGTCCGGTTAGCGAGAGGAGCGGCCGCGTGACGGCACAGGACTTCGACCACAGCTACGACGTCGTCGTGGTCGGCACGGGCGCGGCGGGCTTCGCCACTGCGCTGGGAGCGCTCGACGAGGGTCTGAGCGTCCTCATGGTGGAGAGCACCGACAAATGGGGTGGCAGCACCGCGATGTCGGGCGGCGGTCTCTGGATGCCCGACAACCCGCTGATGCGCCGGGCCGGCGTGGGCGACTCGCGCGACGAGGCGCTCGCCTACCTCGAGGCCACGGTCGGCGACGAGGGCCGCGCCACCAGCCGCGCCCGCAAGGAGGCGTTCGTCGACGGCGTCGGCGACTTCGTCACCACCGCCGAGAAGTTCGGCATGGAGTTCGCGCGCGCCACCGACTACCCCGACTACTACCCCGAGCTCCCGGGCGGGAAGATCGGCCGCGCCATCGAGATCGAGCCGCTCGACTCGCGCCCCATCGGCGCGTGGTGGAAGACGATGCGCGGCGCCATCCCGCTGCCCGCCAAGACCGACGACGTGTGGCTGCTGGGCCGCGCGTGGTCCACGCCGAGCGGCTTCGTCCGCGGCGCCAAGGTGGTGTTCCGCGGCCTGGGCGGCGCGGTCACCGGCAAGCGCCTGGTGGGCATCGGCAACGCGCTGGCCACGTCGTTCGCCAAGGCCGTGCTGGTGCAGCACCACGTGCCGCTCTGGCTGGAGAGCCCGCTGGACGACCTGATCGTCGACGAAGGCCGCGTCGTCGGAGTCCGCGTGACGCGCGACGGCGAGCCGGTGACGATCGAGGCCCGGCGCGGCGTGATGCTCGCGGGCGGCGGGTTCGAGTCCAACAAGGAGTGGCGCCGCAAGCACCACGGCATCGACGGCACGCCCTCGGGCAACCCCGGCAACCTGGGCCACCCCATCGCGGTCGCGCAGCGCGCCGGCGCCGCACTCGAGCTCATGGACGAGGCCTGGTGGGGCGGCTCGATCGCCCCGGCCCCGGGCGGGTCGCCCGCGTTCATCGTCGGCGAGCGTTCCATGCCGTACTCGCTCATGGTCGACGCGCGCGGCGAGCGGTTCGCCAACGAGTCCGAGTCATACGTCGACCTGGGCCACCACATGCTCGAGCACGACAAGGACGGCGCCTACTGGCTCGTGTTCGACGCGCGCAACAACCGCCGCTACCTGCACACGTTCGCCATGGACCCGCGTGCCACCAAGGCCATGAAGGAGGCCGGCATCGCGGTCAAGGGCGCCACCCTCGACGAGCTGGCCGCCGCGATGGGCGTCGACCAGGCGCGGTTCGCGGCGACGATCGAGCGCTTCAACGGCTTCGCGCGCTCTGGTGTGGACGGCGACTTCGGCCGCGGCAACTCGGCGTACGACCGGTACTACGGCGACCCGACCGTCCACCCGAACGCCAACCTCGGCGCCATCGAGAAGGGCCCGTTCACCGCGTTCCGCGTCGTGATCGGGGACCTCGGCACCAAGGGCGGTGTCGTCACCGACGTCGACGGACGCGCGCTCCGTGAGGACGGCTCGGTGATCGAGGGCCTCTTCGCCGCGGGCAACAACTCGGCGTCGGTGATGGGCCGCACGTACCCGGGCCCAGGCTCGACGATCGGCCCCGCGTGCGTGTTCGGCCTGCGTGCGGCGCGCGCGATGGGGCATGGCCCGCGCGGCTGACCGGCCCGTCGCGCCGCATTCCGAGATCGTGCGCGCGTAGGCCGGCCGCGCTCGGGACCAGCTGGCGGAGGTGCTCCCCGCCGCCTCCTCGTCCCGAGCGCGGCGCGCTGATCTGCGCGTACGTCACCATGCACGCCGACGCCCGTTTTCAACCTGTATCGGGCGAATTGACGCGCCTAGCATGGGCGTGGCGGCGCGGGGCGCCGCGTGCGGCGGCCGGACGCCGGCGCCGCATCGGGGCACCGATGAAGGGATGACCGATGGCCGCCTGGTGGAAGGCGGGCCCCGAGGACGAGGACCCGCAAGCGCAGAACCCTGTCGACGACAACCTGGACGACACGCAGGACCCCGACGCCTGGGACGAGGTCGACTCATGACCAAGGCCAGCGCGGCGGCCGCGGTCAAGGCGGCGGCCGCGATCAAGAGTGGCTACCCGGGCATGTGCCTGGGCTTCGTGCGCACGGTCTGGGGCGTCCAGCCCAGGTACGCGTCCGCGAAGATCGCGTGGGCGAAGGCGCGGCTACGGCACCAGGACCCGAGCCTGCGCTCCGCCCCCGTGGGGGCCCCCGTGTTCTTCTCGCACCCGAAGTCGAAGTACGGCCACGTCGCGCTCTACCTGGGCAACCAGATGGTCCGCACCACGAACTCCGCGACCAAGCTCATCCACAGCGACCCGGTGTCCAAGTGGACGGGCTGGGGCTACACCGTGCTCGGCTGGACCGGGGACCTCAACGGCGTCACGCTCCCGCTCGACGACCCGCCGGCGCCAGTCCCGCAAGCCAAGGCCGCCGTCAAGGCGGCGCCGGTCGCCGCACGCGCGCCGCTCAAGGTCTCAGGCGCCTGGGACCGCGCGACCACCCGCCGGCTGCAGGAGGTGCTCGGGGTGCCCAAGCCTGACGGCATCCTGTCCAGCCAGGCGCGGTCCAAGTACAACGCCGGGGTGGGCAGCGCGCAGTTCGTCGCGGCGCCGAAGGGCTCGTACACCGTGAAGCTCCTGCAGCGGCGGATCGGCGCCAAGCCGGACGGCTTCCTCGGCCCCATGACGATCACCACGCTGCAGAAGCGCTACGGCACCCCGGTGGACGGCATCATCTCCGCCCCGGTCTCCTCCATGGTCCGCGCTCTCCAAAAACAACTCAACGCCGGCCGCGTCTAGCCCCACCCCACCCCGCCACCCCCCACCCCCACCCCACCTCCGCCGAGTTCGTCGGAGTCCGCCCACTTCGGCGGTGATCCCCGACGACCTCGGCGATCACCGCCGAGCTCGGCGTGGGGAGAGGCGGTGGCTGCCGCGCCCGGGCTACGCACTCCGACGAACTCGGCGGTGGGGGGGTGCCGACCGGGCGGTGGGTTGAATAGTTGAAAGTACGTAGTTACGGTGTTGGTGTGGATATCAACGGGGTTGAGGCGGCGCTTGCGGCGATTGAGGCTCGTGTCGAGGTGCTTGAGGCGGCCGCAGCCGAGGGTGTCTGGCCGCTGTCTGTGGTGGCGGCCGGTGGTGGCGGGGCGGCCGCCGGTGGTGGGGCGGCCCGTGGTGCCGGTGGTGCGGGGAACGGTGGCGTGGGGAACAGCGGTGTGGGGGACGGCGGTGTGGCCGGCGGTGGGGGGGCCGAGGCCGAGGCGGGCGTCGCGCCGCAGGCGCGCGCTGGTGATGGGCTTGTCTCGTACTCCGGGCAGGGGGTGTGGTGGGACGGGCGGCAGGTCGTCTGGCGCATGAACCGGACGTGGGCGGACGTGGTCGCCGGCACGAGCGACCCGGTCGCTCGGACGTTGTCCGCGTTGTCGAGCACAGTCCGCCTGCGGATCGTCAGCGAGCTCGCGCATGGCCCGCTCGGCACCGGCGAGCTGAGCGAGCGCTTGGACCAGGCGAGCGCCGGCCAGCTCTTCCACCACCTGCGTGAACTGCTCGCCGTCGGCCTCGTGCACCAGCCGCGCCGCGGCGAGTACGCGTTGCGGCCGCAGCACGTGCTCCCGATGCTCGCGGTGCTCTCCGCCGCGATCGACCTCTCGCCGAGCGACCCCGGGACCGACTCATGACGACCGCCGAGCGCGCCGAGCTGCCCCTCCTGCTCGCCGGCCGGGCGCGCCAGACGCGGGCGCCGGCGCTCGCGGCGGCCCTCGTCGGCGTCGACGGACTGATCGATGCCGCCGTCGTCGGAGCGACCGTGCGCGGGGGCGGCGACCCGGCGGCCCCCGACGACCTCTGGCACATCGGCTCGTGCGGGAAGTCGATGACGGGGGCGCTGTACGCGCGCCTCGTCGAGGCCGGCGAGGCGGAGTGGGGTGCGCCGCTCACGGCGCTGCTGCCGGACCTGTCGGGCATCGACCGCGGGTGGTCCGCCGTGACGATCGACCAGGTCTTGGCGTGCGTGGCCGGGCTGCCCGCCAACCTCACCCGGGCCGAGCTGGCGGCCGGGTGGCGCGACGAGCGCCCGCTGACTGAGCAGCGCACCGAGATCGCCGGTGCGACGATGTCGGCGCCGCCGGCCGCGCCGGGACGGTTCGTCTACTCGAACCTCGGCTACATCGTCGCGGGCGCGGTGATCGAGCGGCTCACCGGCCGGCCGTTCGAGGAGGCGCTCGTGACGCACGTGCTCCGGCCGCTCGGGATCACGACAGCGGGGTTCGGCGCCCCGCCGCGCCTCGTCGGCCACGCGCCGAGGGTCCTGCTCGGGTCTCTTGCCGTGGGCCGTGGCCGGCCCGTGCCCGCGAGCGAGCCGCAGGCTGACAACCCGGCGATCATGGGTCCGGCGGGCCGCGTGCACCTGTCCGTCGCGGACTGGGCGGCCTTCCACACCATGGTGCTGCGGCGCGGTGGAGACTTCCTGACCCCGGAGTCGCTGCGTCGCCTCATGACGACGCCCGCGGGCTCCCGCATGGGAATGGGATGGGCGGACGCCCGCGGCGTGCCGGCCACCCACGGCATGCAAGGCTCCAACACCATGTGGGCCGCGACCGCGCTCGTGGACATCGAACGGTCGCGCACCGCGTTCGTGCTGGCCAACGACGGCCGCACCCGCATGCTCAACGACACCGCGAGGCTGGCCGCGAGGATGCTCGCGCGCTGACGGAGTCCGGGCTGCCCGACGGCCGACACGCCCGGGCCGGGCGGCGGACAACCGCGGTGTGAGCAGGGCGATAGTGGCAAATGGAGCCGGATGGGGGAGACTGGACCGGCTCTGCGCGGCGGATGGACTCGCGCGGGCCCGCGTCCTGGGTGTCAGCAGCCTGGTGGGCGCCCCCACGACGCCGGAAAGGCGACCCCCTTGACAACCTTCACTGCCCTCGGTGTGCCCGAGGTTCTGGTCCGTGCCCTCGACGAGCAGGGCAAGACCTCCCCGTTCCCGATCCAGACCGCGACGCTGCCCGACACGCTCGGTGGCCGCGACGTCCTGGGCCGCGGCCGCACGGGCTCCGGCAAGACGCTCGCGTTCAGCCTCCCGCTCGTCGCCCGCCTGGCCGGCCTGGCGCCGGGGACCCGCGCGCTTCGTCGCACGCCGGGCCGCCCGCACGGCCTGGTGCTGGCCCCCACCCGCGAGCTCGCCAACCAGATCGCCGCGACGCTCGAGCCGCTCGCCAAGGCCGCTGGCCTGCACGTCACCACCGTCTTCGGCGGTGTGTCCCAGCGTCCGCAGGCGTCCGCGCTCAAGGCGGGCG
The DNA here is from genome assembly GCA_023461115.1 of Actinomycetes bacterium. Taxonomy (GTDB): domain Bacteria; phylum Actinomycetota; class Actinomycetes; order Actinomycetales; family Cellulomonadaceae; genus Cellulomonas. Next base: position 811 of record JAEWOA010000199.1, on the reverse strand, counting down.
TCGACATCGTCGTCGCGTGCCCCGGCCGCCTCGAGGACCTCATGGGCCAGGGCATCGTCTCGCTCGCCGACGTGCAGATCACGGTGCTCGACGAGGCCGACCACATGGCCGACCTCGGCTTCCTGCCGGGCGTCAAGCGCATCATGGCGGCGACGCCCAAGGGCGGGCAGCGCATGCTCTTCTCCGCGACGCTCGACAACGGCGTGGACAAGCTGGTCAGCCTGTTCCTCAACAACCCGCTGTCGCACTCGGTCGACACCGCGCAGTCGCCGGTCGCGAAGATGACCCACCACTTCCTCACCGTCGCGGACGCCGGCGTCAAGAAGGACGTCGTCGAGCACCTGGCGTCCGGCACGGGCCGGCGCGTGCTGTTCACGCGCACCAAGCACGCGGCCAAGAAGTTGGCCAAGCAGCTCACTGCCGCTGGCGTGCCCGCGGTCGACCTGCACGGGAACCTGAGCCAGGGCGCGCGCGAGCGCAACCTCGAGGCGTTCTCCACCGGCGGTGTGCGCGTGCTGGTGGCCACCGACATCGCCGCGCGCGGCATCCACGTCGACGACGTCGAGCTCGTCGTGCACGTGGACCCGCCTGCCGAGCACAAGGCGTACCTGCACCGCTCCGGGCGCACGGCTCGCGCCGGCTCCGAAGGCGTCGTCGTGACGCTCGTGCTCCCCGAGCAGCTCGGGGAGGTGCGCACCATGACCAAGCAGGCCGGCATCGCCGCGCGGCCGCAGCCCGTGCGCGCGGGTGGGCCTGAGGTCACCGCGCTCGTCGGCGCCAAGGCCGAGCACGTCGCGCCGCGGGCGCCGGC
>JAEWOA010000198.1 GCA_023461115.1 Actinomycetes bacterium | reverse complement strand
GCCGCTTGTGCGTGCGCATCTCGAAGTGCTCGCGGCTGTCCTTGTACTTGTGGGGCGACCGGATGACGCAGAAGACGTTCTTCTCCGTCGGCAGCGGCACCGGACCCACGACCGACGCACCAGCGCGGGTCACCGTGTCGACGATCTTGCGCGCCGAACTGTCGATGACCTCGTGGTCGTAGGACTTGAGCCGGATGCGGATCTTCTGTCCCGCCATGGCGTCGTCTCTATCTCTCTCTTCGAACCGGTCCGTCCGACCCCCGCGCTCGGGCGTGTCGCTCTTCGCGACGCACCAGGGCGCTGCGTACCGTGAGGCACGAGGTCGGTGGTTGTAGTCGAGCCGCCACCACCGGGTCTCCCCCGAGGTCCGGCGACTCTCCACGTCTGTCTGCCCAGCCGGCTGGCGCGCACGAAGGCACACCCGTAGCGGGCAACCTGAACAGTGTGCCAGAACGGCCCGCCGATGACCAAACCCGGCGGACCGTCCCTGTGCGTGACCAGTGGGCGCGCGGCCTGCGTCTGCGCAGGTCGGCGCCTCACCTGTGGCCGATCTCACGTGTGGTCGACGACGAGCTCCCCGATTCCGCCGCCCACCGAGATCACGTAGGCCGGCCCTGCGTCGTCGAAGCCGTCCGACGTGAGCTTCTCGCCCGCGCCCACGGCCGTCTTCGTCGTCCCGTCGATCGTGATCGAGCCAGCGCCGTTCACCACGTCGACCAGGACGCCCACACCCGCCGGGAGATGCACGACGAGCGAGCCGAGGCCGGCGGGCTGGTTGACCACCACGCGGCCGTCCGGCGCCGGGAGGGTCAGCTCGACCTTGCTCGCGCCGCCGCCGAGCGTGATGCCCTGCACGCCGGCGCCGGTGAGGTCGGCCGTGACGGTGTCCGCGCTCGACGTGAGGTTCAGGTTCCACGCGACACCCGCGGCCAGCGACACCGTGGCGGGCGCGCCACCGAGCGTCAGGGTGGGCGACGGCGCCGTCGGCTCGAGCGTGGTGGGCTGCTCGCCGCCCTCGCCGACCGTCACCGCGACGAGCGTGTCGGACGGCGCGTCGGCCGTGATCGACACGGTCTCGGCCGATCCGGCGATCGCGAGCCCCGCCTCGTGAGCCGTGCCGCGCGGCAGTGACAGCGCGCCGTCGTCGCTCCCCCGCCCGTTGAGGAACCACAGCGCGCCGACGACGGCCGCGACGACGACGAGCGCCGCGACGACCGTGGTGACCAGGCGGCGCCGCCGCCGCTGGGCGGGTCGCACGCGGTGCGGCTCGCCTGCGGGGAAGGGCGAGGAGGGGGTGGGCTTGGTGTCGGCCGGCCAGGCGGGCGCGGCGGTCTGCTGCTCGGGCATGCGCAGGAGGGTAGCCCGCGCTTCCGCCCGATTCGCCCGATTCGCGCGAGCGGGTCTGCGCCACGAAACGATTCATCGACCGTTCGGGCGCACCCTCGGCTCGGGAACGACGCAGGGCCCCGGGAACCGGAGTTCCCAGGGCCCTGCGCTCAGTTCATGTCCCCGAGGGGACCGAGTTCACTGTCCCCTCGCGGGGATCAGGTCACTTGAGGATCTTGACAACCCGGCCCGAGCCGACGGTGCGGCCACCCTCGCGGATGGCGAAGCCGAGGCCCTCCTCCATCGCGATGGGCTGGATGAGGTTGACGTGGATCTCGGTGTTGTCGCCAGGCATGACCATCTCGGTGCCCTCGGGCAGCGTGATGACGCCGGTGACGTCGGTCGTCCGGAAGTAGAACTGCGGACGGTAGTTCGTGTAGAAGGGGTTGTGACGGCCACCCTCGTCCTTCGCCAGGATGTAGACCTGGCCCTCGAACTCGGTGTGGGGCGTGATCGAACCCGGCTTCACGACGACCTGGCCGCGCTCCACGTCCTCGCGCTTGATGCCGCGCAGGAGCAGACCGACGTTCTCGCCGGCCTCGGCGTAGTCGAGCAGCTTGCGGAACATCTCGACACCGGTGACGGTGGTGCGGGTGGCCTTCTCGCGGATGCCGACGATCTCGACCTCCTCGTTGACCTTGAGCTGGCCACGCTCGACACGGCCGGTGACGACGGTGCCACGACCGGTGATCGTGAAGACGTCCTCGATCGGCATGAGGAACGGCTTGTCGATGTCGCGCACCGGGTCCGGCACGTTCTCGTCGACAGCGTCCAGCAGGTCCTCGACGGACTTGACCCAGACCGGGTCGCCCTCGAGCGCCTTGAGGCCCGAAACGCGCACGACCGGCACGTCGTCGCCCGCGAAGCCCTGCGACGTGAGGAGCTCGCGCACCTCCATCTCGACGAGGTCGAGGATCTCCTCGTCGTCGACCATGTCGGTCTTGTTCAGCGCGACGAGGAGGTAGGGGACGCCGACCTGACGGGCGAGCAGGACGTGCTCACGCGTCTGGGCCATCGGGCCGTCGGTGGCGGCGACCACGAGGATGGCGCCATCCATCTGCGCCGCGCCCGTGATCATGTTCTTGATGTAGTCGGCGTGACCAGGAGCGTCGACGTGCGCGTAGTGGCGCTTCTCCGTCTGGTACTCGACGTGCGCGATGTTGATCGTGATACCGCGCTGCTTCTCCTCCGGCGCCTTGTCGATCTCGTCGAACGGCGTGAAGGGGTTCAGGTCCGGGTACTTGTCGTGCAGGACCTTCGAGATCGCGGCAGTCAGCGTCGTCTTGCCGTGGTCGACGTGGCCGATGGTGCCGATGTTGACGTGCGGCTTCGTCCGCTCGAACTTCGCCTTGCCCACTGGGTGTCCTCCTCAGGACTTGGGTAGAGATTGCCCGTCTGCGCCTACCCGGGAGGGTAAGTCGCTTGGCGTGCGTCCTACTGGTCGGTTTGTGTGATGGAACTACAGGTTTCGACCTGTGGGACTACTCGCCCCGGGTCTTCTTGATGATCTCCTCGGCAACATTCCGAGGAACCTCGGCGTAGCTGTCGAACTGCATCGAGTACACCGCGCGGCCCTGCGTCTTGGAACGCAGGTCGCCGACGTACCCGAACATCTCGGAGAGCGGCACCTGCGCGCGAATGACCTTCACGCCGGTGGCGTCCTCCATGGACTGGATCATGCCGCGACGCGAGTTGATGTCGCCGATGACCTCACCCATGTAGTCCTCGGGGGTACGGACCTCGACGGCCATGATCGGCTCGAGGAGGGCCGGGTCAGCCTTGCGGACCGCCTCCTTGAGGATCATCGAGCCGGCGATCTTGAACGCCATCTCCGAGGAGTCGACGTCGTGCG
>JAEWOA010000197.1 GCA_023461115.1 Actinomycetes bacterium | reverse complement strand
CGATGGAAAAGGAAATCGTTTTGTTGATGGTGGGCTAGGTGGAGCATTAAAGTCACAGGGTAATACTCCAATAACTCCTCTACTTGAGGCGGGATGTACGCACATAATAGTTTCACATTTAGATCATGCCTCACTTTGGCATCGGTTCGATTATCCTCAGGTTAATATTATTGAAATTAGACCTAATGAAAAGTTAGATCTTTCATCTGCAAAGCTTTTAGATTTCTCAAGAGCAAACATCGAGAGCTTAAGGTTACAGGGATACTTAGATACAAAAAGCGAGATGCAGCGAATTTCGAGTACTTTTAGTAATATCAAAAATATTGAAAGTAATAATTCAACACTTAAAGCGAGCATTAAAATGTTAAAAGATACTGAGAATAGTTTAGACGAAATTATGAAACATCTATAAGACGGACTTTGAGTTAAATTTGGGCGAGGGCTTGTCTAAACCCAAATTTTAGATATTTTTGTACAAGCTACTACTGTACAGGTTACGTTAATTTAAAGACCTAATACAATCTGATATGGTTTAAATCCTTCTAGTACAGCGTCAGCAACCAATTGTATAAAAAGCTTAGTCTTACCATGTGCCATCCACTGATCCAAAGCTTCATAGTAAGCTAATCGATTTTCTATTGTAATCACACAAGGTGGATAGCCAGCTTTTAATAATTCAAGATTCATCAAAAGACGTGATGTACGTCCATTGCCATCAATGAACGGATGAATACCCACAAAATCAGCATGTACTTTGGCCGCACGTTCAATTGGATGCAGCTTATGTGCCTCACTATTATACCAGTCTACTAATTGAGCCATCTTGTCATTTAATAATGTGTAATCAGGTGGGGTAGATGTAGCACCTGAGATCAATACGTTTTGCTGGCGATAGCGTCCTGCATTATCATCATCAATATTTTTTAAAATGAGTTGATGAATATTGCGAATTTGCCATTCAGAAAATGGTTCTTCTTTACGAATAATATCTTCAACGTAATAAATGGCATTTCTATGGTTAATTGCCTCGAAGTGTTCTCTTAATGCCTTCCCACCGACAGTTATACCTTCTAATACGACTTTAGTTTCTAAAAGAGTAAGTGTATTCCCTTCAATAGCATTGGAATGATAGGTCCATCGTATAATAAGGTCTTCTTGTAAATTCTTTACAATTGCAGGAGGAAGAGGGCGATGCTGATCTAATTTTTTCTTTAAATCATCAATACTTTCAAACATGACCTGATCCCTGAATCTTAATTGATTAATGATACATGAAAAACGGAGCATCTAAAAACGTAATGATATAACGTATCGGAAATAAAGGATTGAAAATGATAGAATAATAAGATGGATCCAAATCATGTATATGGAAAATAAAATCATTAGGCATTTGATGTAATACATCTGATTAAAGTTTTTACGGTATTTAATACGGTAAATAAAATTTTTAAGTATAAAAAGTTAAATACTATCAACAGTATACTGATGGTTTCTGGTGCACGCTGAGCGCACCAAATTAGTATATAAGCATTGAACTGTAATATAAAAAATAGTTGAAAAGTATATAAAAAATTAAGATAAACATTCGATCTTATTTGCCATAGCCTGATCACGTTTTTCAGCATATAAAACTCACATATTTTAAAACTGAAAAATCTGAGGGCAGCTTCGTGGGCTATATCGTTAAACTCATTCCAGAAAACTTATATTTTGTTCCGCATGATAATGAAATTGGTACCACGGAATTTCGCAGTAAAGCCGTCGCAGAAGGTTTGTTCTACGATTATGCTGAAGCAACAGCAATGGTAAAGCTATACAATAAAGATATGCTGCAAGATGTTGATTATGAAATTGAGTTAATTGAATAATCGTCGACTTCTTATTATTTGAAAGTATCGCCAAGTTATGCAGAAGCTAATCGCAAAGCTGGAGCTTTTAACCGCATAAAATTATGCCGTAACTGAAAATTAAATCAATTGAAATTTTGCTGTGTGAATGTGTTGAAATGTAGTGGGCTATTGCAGCAAAAAATAAGTTTCACTATATTAAAACTACAGTAGGTCATTCAATGTAATAGACGCTACGATGCAGTTGGACGGATCAATGACAGCTCGTTGAGTTTGTAACTCTTGTTCAAACAATAAAATCAGCACTAGCCTTCCAACATAAAAAAACTCGCAGCAATGCGAGTTTTTTCTGTGCTAGAATGAAAAACAAGCAAATTTACTGTGGTTTTGTAAGTTGTAAATAAAATTTTAAAAAATATGTGTTTGAATTTATTAGATAATTTAAATTTAGTTTAAAAAAATACTACATTGTCAAACAATCTAACAACTCACTTTTTTAAAAAATTTATAAGCTATGGTATAAAAAATTTCCGTCAAGAAAAAGGGAACAACAATGACGCAAATCATCGATATTAAAGTTAAAGACCAGTTTAGCCATATTTACGAAGCAAAAGCATTGCTACGTAATATCCCAGAAACTTCATTGGCAGCGGGTTTGGCACTATTTCACAAAATTGAACACATTATTGTGGAAGGTGAAGTGATTTTACCAAGCATCGAACTTTTGTTTGAAAGCCGCGAGTCTGATAGTATTTTCCGTGTGTTGGAGTAAATATTTGTGAGACTACTTTATTTTTAGAAAAGCTCATTTCGATGAGCTTTTTTGTGCGCAGGATTTTTAAAGCACACGTAAATAAAGTGCTCATTAAGTGTAAAACATATCGCTTTAAACCGTCTGATCTTCTACAAGTTGGATATTTACATCGTATTTATCAAACTCTTGAATAATTTTTTGAATGACCGCTTGCCCAATGTCATCATCGGGTTGAAAACTCAACTCTTGATTGGTTTGACTATCAAAACATTCAATTTGCAAGATTTGCCAGAGCTGGGCATCTGTACTTTGTTGAATCACTATGCGTCGCGGTTGTAAATGTGCTGAAATTTGACGCGGCAACACATTGGTAATCGCTAACTGTATTTGGCTTTCCTGATCTTTTGGGCTTAAAAAGGTAATCACCCAATTGCCAACTTTACTGAGTTGCATTGGATTGTCATAAG
>JAEWOA010000196.1 GCA_023461115.1 Actinomycetes bacterium | reverse complement strand
CAATACCAGCGCACAGCCCAAAGAATGATTTCGCCCTGAAAATGCCGACCATGGAAAGGATTCATATGCTGCACCTTTAGCTAAAACAGTCTTCAGCTTACCATTCGTGGTTATTTGCAACAGTGCCTCGTTTCGCTCGTAGTCTAAAAGATTTAGTTACTGAAGTTGATCAGCTCGTCAAGAGGGGGGTTGCCATCCAGTTTGTCAAAGAAAATATTACATTCACGGCTCAATCCACGCCCATGGATAATTTGATGTTGCAGCTGATGGGAGCTTTCGCACAATTCGAACGTGAGATTATTTTAGAGCGACAAAAGGAAGGAATTAGACTGGCCGCTGCGCAAGGGAAATATAAAGGTCGTGTACATAAATTAAAACCAGAACAAGCTGAAACTTTGCGACAAGAATGGAAGGAAGGGAAGTACCCCTCAAAAATGGCATTAGGCCAGGCATTTGGTATTAGTCGTCAGGCGGTATATCGCTATTTGAAGATTGGTGATGAACATCAATTGCTGTAGAACTGTTGTAAAAATCATTGATGATTTGCTGCCGATTACTCTTTTAGCTCAAGTCTCCGACAAACCTGGTACGGTTCATCGGCAAGTACATGTAGTTAGTTTTAATTTTTAAATCTTCGAACAAAAAAGCTATTGTAGATGTATTGAATAAAACTAAAACATGAATGATAATAATTCTTATTTTTATTTTGTATTTAACTCCTGTGCAAACATCTCTCCCTGAGCATCAGCTTGTAATGCTGTATCAAAATCATTATTCATGGATTTATACGTGGCTTTATAAAAAGCTACATAATCCTTCGGATGCCGCTGATTTGGCACAGGATACATTTGTTCGCGTAATGTCGAAGACATACCAACTGGAATTGGAATATCCAAGAGCCTACTTGACCAAAGTTGCAACAGGTTTAGCAATCAATTGGATTCATCGTAAAAAAGTAGAAGAAGCTTATTTACAAGTTTTAAGTGAACAACCTGAACTGATTCAGTCTTCACCTGAAAAAGATCTATTAATTATTGAAACATTAACTGAAGTGATTCAGTTGTTATCAGAATTACCAGAGATCGTCAGATTAGCCTTTCTCTATGTCCAACTTGAAGAATTAAAACATCATGAGATTGCAGAAAAGTTAGACATTTCAGTCAGTACAGTGAAAAGACATATCCAACGCGCCTACATCCACTGCTTATCTGCGATGTTGGATGCGGAGGATCTTTAATTTATGCAGCTTTCAGATAGACAACTAATTATTCAGCAGGCGAGTGAATGGCTTATTCGATTGCAAGAAGGAGATTTGTCTATTGAAGAGCAATTGCAGTTGGAGCATTGGTGTCAGTTGACGCCAACTCATAAAATCGTTTGGGAAAAGGCACTTGAATTAGAAGAAAAATTTTCGACTGTTTCGCCCGATACTTTGCGTCCAGTCATGTGTAAGGTGAATCAATCTCAGTTCAGCCACAGTAAGAAATTTATATGGTTGTTTGCTATATTACCCGTGCTTTCAGGTCTGTATTTAAGCAATGAGCAGCAACAGTGGTTGGCAGATTATCGAAGTTCGGTCGGTGAGAGAAAAACCATTAAGTTACCAGATGGTGGGAAGATTACTTTAAATGCCAGCTCTGCAATTGATGTGGAATATACAGCTTCTGAACGAAGCATTATTTTGAGAAAGGGCGAAGTTTGGATCGAAACCCATAAAGATGATTTAAAGAGACCATTCATTGTATCTACGAAGCATGGTCAAGCACAGGCGTTGGGAACAAAATATTTAGTCAATATGAATAAAGACTATTCTCAGGTTGCGGTGTCTCAAGGACAAGTCAAAGTTATGATTGATGATCAATATAAAGTGCTGAATCCAAATCAGCAGACGTCTTTTGATCAAGATCAAATTCAGCGGCCAAGTCGATTTGATGGCGTGGAGATAGCTTGGACCAAAGGCTTTTTGATGATTCATGATTTACCATTAAAAGATTTTATTTCTCGCTTAAAACCGTATCAGAAAGGTGTAATTCATATTGATCCGAATATTGAGAGCATGCGAATTTCTGGTACATATCCAATTGATGATCTTACTAAAACCTATCAAATGTTAGAGCAGACTTATGGTCTCGAAATTAATAGCTCAGCTGCGGGATATTTGACCTTTTTGAAAAAGTCGAAACCAGATTAATCATTCGACTATGAAAAGGTGCAATGGTTATCGTCAAAAGAAATTTTCTACGAAAAGGGGTGAAAGAAGGGCTTTTGACCACCGAAACCTTTTAAATTTCAAAAGTCTTCACTCTTGTATTTTGATTGGCATACTGCATTGTTCATCGATGCTGCATGCTGATGAAATATCGCTTCATGAAAGAAAATATTATGAAATTCCCTCAGGAGAGTTGGGCTATGCCTTATCCAGTTTTGCAATCCAAGTGGGTATCCCTTTATCTTTTGATCCGCAATTAACAGCATCCTTACAAACTAGCGGGTTGAATGGATATTATTCTTTAGAACAAGGTTTTACCAAGTTGCTGCAAGGCACATCGTTAAAACTGGTCAAATTAGAGAATAAAACATGGACCTTATCGCAAATAAATGACCTGCAAGATCATGTTCTAGATACCCGAAATGTCGGGACATTAGAAGTCATTCAAACTTCTGCACGAGCATCTTATCCCTTAACTCAAGCCAATCCTTCGGCACATCGGAGTAATCTTGACCAAGCCCGTTCTGAAAATGACATACAACCCTACAAGATATTAACCCAAGAGGATATTCAAAATTCAGGCGTGATCTCGATAGACGAATTATTAAAAAAAACGCTGTTAAGCAATACTGGTACGCCTAATTTTGATGCCAGCGGTTTTATGGGAAATAGCAGTCAATTGAATTTACGTGGTTTGGGAACTTCGGAAACTCTCGTTTTGGTCAATGGGCATCGTGCTGCTGGTGTTGGCTACCGAGGAGTGTCGGAGTCTACCGATCAGCAGAATATCAATAATATTCCCTTGGCGGCGATTGAAAGAATAGAAGTCTTACCCACGACAGCATCGGCAATCTATGGAAGCGGTGCTTTTGGTGGCGTTGTCAATATAATTCTACGCCGAGATTATCAAGGTACAGAAGTCAACGTACGTTATGACAATAGTTTTAGTTCCGATACAGCCATTAAAACGATAAATTTTGTCACGGGTTTTGTACTGGATGATAGCCAGACACACATCTTGTTTACAGGCTATCAATCTCAAGCCAATGAGTTAACCGCAGCGGATCGTGATTTTCATCAGCAATCTCGGGCAAAACAGATCAGCCAATATCCCAATAGCATCTATGGCATGAACCGAACGCAAACTGAAGCTGTGAATCCACCTGCGGGTGCTTTGGTCAATATTAGAACACAAGATGGTTCAGCGCTATTGCCACAATATAGTGATGCAAGTTTTGCTTATTTACCCAAGGGCTATGCAGGATATCGGCAGGATGGATTCGAGCCTTTGAAATCGACACTGGGACAGTATGATCTTAATCTATCCGATGGACTTTCTAATTTTAGTAATTCAAGTTCTTTGGTGGCTGCCAGTCAGATTCAAGCTTTCGGGTTTAATATTTACCAGCCCATTTCGGATAATATCGAGGCCTATTTCGAAAGTTCCTATAACAAGTCGATTCAAAAAGCGGAAAGGGGCAGTTATGATCGGTTTGGTACAGTCGTACTCGATGCAAATGCAGAGAATAACCCTTATGGTAAAACTGTACTGATTACTTATCCTGTTCGATGGGAAGATACCCCGCAACGTTATCGATATATTACCAATGAAAATAAACAGGCTTTGATTGGCTTTTCGTATCAGCCCAATGATGACTGGAGTATTCAAGCAGACTATAAATGGTCTACAGCTGTTATCGATTTAGCGCATCCACGTTTATTTAATGAAGAACAGTATGTTGCTGACTATATGTCGGGTGCATTGGATTTATTGCGGGATACATCGAGCTACAGTACCGCAATCTCAGATTACTGGCAGACTTCACGTACTTATACAGAGCAAACGGTACAGGATTATAACTTGCGTAGTACGGGGAAAATTTCATCTTGGTATGCTGGAAAGATTGATTTGGTTACGGGAGTTGAATATCGAACGATCAAGGGAGATGGGATACCTGAGTATTCGGAAAATCCTACTCAGGATTATTTACATCAGAATAATTTGAGCCTTTACACAGAAGTAAAAGCACCCTTAATTTCAAGAACGATGGATGTGCCATGGATAAAAGCTTTAGATGTTCAATTTGCTGCTCGACATGAGCAATCAGAGATCAAGACCAGCAATACTACATTTTCTGCGTTATCACCGACAGTAGGCTTTCGTTTGATGCCACATGATAGTCTGATCGTTCGAGCTTCTTATAGCGAAGGGGTTGATTATCAAGAGGATTCCCAACTCGGAAATCAGCAATCAAGTAGTGAATCTGTTGTGGTGATTGATCCGAGTAATGATCAGTCAGTTGCGGTATTGGCACAAAAAACGGGGGAACGCTTCAACCCTGAAAAAATCAAAAGTATCAATGCAGGAATCGTTTACAGCCCAGGTGATATGGAAAATCTCAGATTGTCCGTAGATTATTACAAAATAAAAAAGAGAGATGGATTAAAGAGCCTGACTGCACAAGAAATATTAAATAACGAGAGCTTGTTTAGCGATCGAATTGCTAGAGATGATCAGGGGAATCTATTAACCGTTGATACGACGGTATTTAATTCGACCCGCATAGAAACAAGTGGCTTTGATTTTGCGGCTTCTCTATATCTAGATTATCTATTACATGGTGTGAATTTGGAGGTAAGTTATTCCTATGTTGATTCATATAAAGAACAAATCCTTCCATCACAGCAGCCCATTGATTATGTGAATTATTTAAATCAAGCATCTTTAAAAAATCGAGCCACTTTAATGACAACCTTTAATTTAACCGATCAATGGACTTTAGGTTGGGGAATGCAGTTTTATGGCAAATATAAAGTATTGCTCTCCGATCAATATGAACACGAAGGGCGAGCGGAATACTCTGTAGCCAGCCAAACCTATCATGACGTTTATCTGAGATATGCTATGCCGCAAGTGAATGGAGCTAAATGGGGTTCTCCAGAGCTAACATTTGGGATTAAAAATATATTTGCTCAATATGAAATTGATCTGACTTCAACTGATATTAGTAGTTTTACCGATCCCCGCTTACGCCAGTATTTCTTTAATCTCAAGTTTAATTTTTAAAATAAAATATAGTAAAAACAATAATATAAAATTAAATTTATAAAAATAATAATTTTTTTAAAGATTTTTGAGCTAATTCCAGAACTCAACTGTCTTATTTAGTGAAATAAATAAATTCTTCATGGCTTAGTCCCGAAGAACGATTTCTCAATTCGTCTTTCCTATTGATTATTTAATATTTTTTGAGCGACCTGCATGATGAACTTGGTAAATCAGTTGGAGCAAAGTGGTTTAAAGGCGACGATGAACCGACTCCATGTTTTGAAATCATTGTATGAGATCAGCTATGAAATTACGGCTGATGCCTTATGCCGCAAAATTAATCAAGATGGTTTTGATGTCAGCCTGCAAACGGTGTATCGCGTTTTATCGGATTTGGAATCGAAGAAAATCGTACGTAGCATCGTTTTAGGCCGCGAGAAGAATCTATTTAAAATCAATAATAGCAAAGCGCATGTCAGTGTAATTTCTTCGGAAGTCAATGAACCTATTGAATTCGATAGAATTTATATTCAAGAAAAGCTGTCTCATTTTTTAAAATCGATGGAGTTAGATATTGAAAGTGCAGAGTTGGTTATTTATGTGAAGTAATTTAGGAAATATGAAGAAATGATTACGATGATCTCCACAATTGTTTCATATTTATAAATTATAATGATAATCATTTACATAATTGTTGTGTTTATATTTGGAAGACCAAATGACTGCATCTAATTTAAATGCACTGACTAAGCCAGTAAAAAAGCGGTTATTGCCGTTGAGCTATCGTCTACATGTGCTCTATCGATTTATTCTCGCGATTTTTGGGGGCTATGCACTTGCCGTATTGATTTCTGTGGTGGTCAGTCTGGCTTTTCCATCTGTTCAAGCCAGTGCCGTAATGAGTGCAACCATGTTGGCATTTATTGCGCATTGCGGGGTCTTTATTTGGACGTTTATGGTGAATTCTGTTGTTAAAGCTTCTTTAGGAGTGTTTGTATCAATTGCTATTTTTGCCGTCATTTATATGTTTCTGAAGGGATAATTGAGCCATGAAAATTGATGGTAAAAATGAGGGACCTCGTCAATCCATGTCATGGTTACATACATGGGTGAGTTTATTGCTCGGATGGTTGCTTTATGCAATTTTTTTAACGGGTACATTAAGTTTCTTTCAGAATGAAATCACAATCTGGATGAAACCTGAATTACATCAGTCCTTAACCAATCAGACACAACAGCAGCAGTTACAAACAGTCTTAAATACCTTGCAAAAAACGGCACCTGATGCGGCAAGTTGGAGCATTACTTTACCTACGGCTAGGCAAACAACCACAGGAATTAATGTTCAAAAAGAAGGTGAACAACAAAATCAACGGGGTGGCGGTGGTCGCAATGGTGGAAAAGCCTATGACACGGCAACAGGTGAAGAAATTACGGCACGCGAAACTCGTGGTGGTAGTTTCCTTTACCGGTTCCATTTTGAGCTTTATGGCATGGAGCGTAATACCGCACGTTGGATCGTGGGTATTGCAACCATGTTCATGTTTGTCGCGATTATTAGTGGCATTATTACCCATAAGAAAATTTTTAAAGATTTCTTTACCTTCCGTCCAGGCAAGGGGCAGCGTTCTTGGTTGGATGCGCATAATGCCACAGCTGTTTTTGCCCTTCCATTTCACTTAATGATCACTTTTAGTGGCTTGTTATTATTGTTATTTACCCTCATGCCTTATGGTGTAAACCAAGTTTATGAAGGTGGACGACGTGAATTTTTACAAGCACAAAACCAGAATTCACAGCCACAGCAGGGACAAAATGCTGGACAGGCTGAAGGCCGTGGAATGCAGGCGCGTGGAGAAGGTGGTGAGCCTCATCTGCATGCTGAAGGTGAATCTGGTCAACGTGGGCAGCGCGGGGAACACTTTGGACGTGGAGAAGGTCGATCAAATCAAAATGGTGAAGAGAGACATTCAGAGCATTCAGAACAAGCGCGTTCTAATTCTGCTGAGCATCGTGCTGAAGGACAACAACATTCTCATGATGAGGCTGGGCGAAATCAAGGTCGTGAAAGAGCTGTAAGTTTTGGTTCAAACGGTAAAGAACATTCTGTTCAGAATATGCGCTCAAATCTTCATGGTGAAAGAGAAAGAGGCGTCGCTTCAGCAGAAGGGAACTTCGATCAAGATAATCGCCATGAGAGCATAAAACCTGCTGCCTCAGTAGAAATGGCTGATATGACAAAAATGCTCACCTTTGTTCAACAGCAATGGGCAGGTAATAATGTGATTTCAACAGTAAGGATCACAGCGCCAAATACAGAACATGCACAAGTAGAAATCAGAGCAGTTGCATCAGAAAGTTTGGTTCATGCCAACCAAACACCAAGTTTTAAATTCAATGCTGTTTCGGGTGCATTAATTGCACAAGAGAACGCGCAAGCAAAAACCTCTATTCCATCTGCAATTTATAATTTAACAACATGGTTGCACCAAGCACGAGGTGTAAGCCTTGGATTACGCTGGGTTCTGTTTTTATCTGGGGTTTTAGGCACCTTGATGGTTGCAACTGGTTTAGTTCTTTGGGTGGTCAAGCGTCAGCCAGAAGTACAAAAGCTAGGTTACAAGCCTTGGAGCCACCGTATAGTAGAAATTCTAAATGTGCCTGCTGTAGTTGGATTACCCATTGCTTGTGCAGCATATTTTTGGGCAAACCGAATGATTCCAGCACAGCTAGAAGGTCGCGCTGATTTGGAAATCAAGACTTTTTTTATCATCTGGCTGATCACTCTCATTCATTCAGCAATTCGTCCGTATCGCAAAGCATGGTTAGAACAATTGGCGCTGAGCAGCGTATTGTTCCTCTTGATTCCAATATTGAATGCGGTTACAGGTGGGCGTGGCTTATGGAGCAGTATCTACCATGGGCAATGGGTTGTTGCGACATTTGATCTCGCATGTTTATTGATCGGAGCGCTCCTACTTTACGCTTTCTACAAGTTAAAGAAATATCCTCAAGCCCCAATACGTACCCAAAAAATACCGCAAAAGAATGTGCCAAAACAACCAGCATCCACCGCTGTAGAGGAGGCATAACATGACACTTTGGCTATTGTTGTGTATTTTGATCTGGGGATTGAGTTGTCTTGCTACGAGTATGAACAAACATCAACGCGATATTTTTGTTGCATCGATTTCAGACAAAAAAAGCAAACTTTTGAAAATTGCAGGCTGGGGAATTCTGATGCTGTCTGCATGCATCACGATCTTTGCCGCAGGTATTTCAGTAGGTCTCTCTGAATGGGTCGGGATTATTACGTTTGCAGCACTTATTGTGGCATTAATTGTGACCTATCAACCAAGGCGAATTATTCAGTTTAATTTTGCAATATTGGTTTTATTTTTATTCTTAATGTTGATTTGGATTTTATAGTTTAAATACAAGCTAGGGATGTATTTTTTGGGATGCATCCTTGGTTATTAATTTTTTATACACTCAATTATATGGGTGAAAATATTTATTATTCTTTTTTATTGGGTGGCTTTATGTGAGGTGTTATGTTTTGTATTTAAATTATTGATATATAGTGTTTTTATTGAAAAATAAACGTATGTAGATGCTTTTTTTTACTTAATCATTATTAAATTAAATATTTTAATAATTGCGATAACTCTTTCTTAAATTTATATAAAAATTTGAAAATATAAATGATAATTATTATTATTAAGTTTGACTTTTTATTTTAATTAATTACAATTTAATACCGAAAATTCACACTTTATTCATTATTTATATCTCTGGGATATTCTCATGAACCGATGTATTGTTAAATCAGCGTTAGCACTTTCTATTTTGTCTGTAATGAGTGGCGTCGCAGTTGCGGAAACAGTTGCGGAACAAGAAACAACAGTTCAATCTGCGCAACCAGAAGCAACAAAACTAGAAACAATTGTTGTGACAGCAGGTGGTTATGAGCAAAATATTGCAGACGCAGCAGCTACGATTTCAGTGATTACAGAAGAAGAGATTGCTAAAAAATCTTATAGCGATGTTACGGATGCTTTAAAAAATGTGCCTGGTGTATTTGTACAAGGTGGTGGAACAAACCAAAGCGTAATGATTCGAGGTATGGGGTCAGCGTATACCTTGTATATGGTAGATGGTAAGCCAATGAATGATGGTAGCTTGCTCACCACTAATGGCGGTATTTCAGGTGCTTCAGTTAACTTCTTACCACCGGTTGAAGCGATTGAGCGAATTGAAGTAATTCGTGGACCATCATCATCCTTATATGGCTCAGACGCCATGGGTGGTGTAATCAATATCATTACGAAAAAACATCAGGATAAGATGACAGCAAGCATACGTACAGAGTATGTCAAAGCGGATAAATCGAATGATGTAAATAATGATGCGACCAATACCAGTATCTATATTAATACGCCTTTAATGGATAAGTTGTTATCCATGCAAGTGATTGGTGGGTATCAAACCATAGAAGAGAGTAGCTATCAGGCGAATAGCACTGAATCGGGAGAAAGTGATCCTGAATTTACCAAAAAAAATATTGGGACAAAATTTGTACTTACACCGAATGCAAATAATACAATCACTGCCGAATATGCACTTTCTCAACAAGAAAGAACGCATAACCCTGGCAAGAGTATGCTTGCTACAGCGACTCGAAGCTATTCTGAACTGGAAAAAAATAACTACAGCTTAACCCATGAAGGTAACTACGGAAAACTTAAGCTCAACTCGTATGTACAATATGATAAAGATAAAAATAATGCAATAACTGGTCGAACAGTGGGGATAGTAACAAATCCAGGTGGCATCCTGTTTGAAACCACGACTGTAAATACACAAGGGACGTATTTCTTTGATAAGAATACGTTAACTGTTGGAGCAAATTTTAAACAAGAAAATCTTGAAGATGGTGTAACAAACCAGAAAGCAGATATGGCAGGGCAAGTGACCAAGATGGATCGCTATCAATGGGCTTTATTTGCGGAAGACACTTGGAAGGCAACGGACGATT
>JAEWOA010000195.1 GCA_023461115.1 Actinomycetes bacterium | reverse complement strand
CCTGCTGACGGAGCTCGTCGGGCCGGCCGCGTGGCTCGTCGCCCTCGTCGGCCTGGGGGCGTCCGCGCTCGTCGTCGCCGCCGCGCTCCGCCGGCATACCGCTCCCCCGCGGCTGGCCGACACCGCCCGCGGCGGCCGGCTCGTGACGACCATCGCGGCGGGCACGCTGCTCATCGGGGGCGCGGCGCTCGTCGTGCTGGCCAGCGGCCACGCGTCGCTCGTCTAGCTGCCGGCCTACGGGACGCGGGCCGTCCAGGACGGGTCCGCGAACTTCGTCTGGCGCAACTGCTCGGCGCGCGCGAGCTCGTCGGCGCGCAACTCCCCCGAGACCGACGGGTAATGCGCGCGGAAATGCGCCTCGAACGCGTCGATGACGGCCTCGCGCGGCAGGTGCGTCTGCGAGCGCACCGGGTCCACGCGCTTGGCGGCGCTCGTGGTGCCCTTGTCCGCGAGCTTCTCGCGGCCGATCCGCAGCACCTCGAGCATCTTGGCGGCGTCGATGTCGTAGGACATGGTGACGTGGTGCAGCACGGCGCCGCTCGCGAGGCGCTTCTGCGCCGAGCCCGCGAGCTTGCCCGCGGGTGACGCGATGTCGTTGAGACCGCTGGTAAACGCCTGCACGCCCACGTCCGCGAGCGCGCCCAGCACCCACGAGTTGAGGAACGCGTAGGACTGCTCGAAGGACATGCCGTCCACCAGCGACGGCGGCACCACCAGCGAGAACGTGATGCAATTGCCGGCCTCCATGAACATGGCGCCGCCGCCCGAGATGCGGCGGACCACGGTGATGCCGTACCGGTCCGCGGCGTCGAGGTCCACCTCGTTGCGCAGCGACTGGAACGAGCCGATCACGACGGCGGGCTCCACCCAGTCCCAGAACCGGAGCGTCGGGCCGCGGCGGCCGGCCGCCAGCTCCTCGGTCAGCACCTGGTCGAGCGCGGTGTGCAGCGCGGGCGGCAGCGGGCCGGGGCGGATCACTTCGAAGGTGTGGTCCTGCCACGTCGTCGAGAAGCCGGGCGCGCGGCGGACCGCGACGGCCACGGCGTGCGCGTCGAAGCCGACCATCGCGACCGGGCCGACCAGGCGGCCGGTGTCCTGCGCGTCGGCGAGCCGCGCGTCGACCGCGGCCGCGAGCGCGCTCGTCGGGGTGTCCGCGGGTAGCCCGACGAGCGCCGCGCCGAGCTCCGGCAGCGCCTCGTCGGGCTCCAGGAAGAAGTCGCCGGCCACGACGACCTCGCGCAGCACCCCGCCGGAGGCGTCGACGTCGACTGTGACCAGCTTGCCGCCGGGGACCTTGTACTCGCCGTGCATTCCCCCAGCGTAGGCGCGGCGAGATGTCAGCAGCGCCTACCGCGGGACGACGCCGTGGCTGCGCAGCCCCCAGATGGTCGCGTCCGTGAGCGCCTCCCACGACGCCTCGAGCAGGTTGGGACCGACGCCGACCGTGCTCCACGACTTCTGGCCGTCCGTCATCTCGATGAGCACGCGCGTCACGGCGTCGGTGCCGTGCATCGAGTCGAGGATCCGGACCTTGAAGTCGATGAGCTCGAACGCCTCCAGCTCCGGGTACACCCCCACGAGCGCCTGCCGCAGCGCGTGGTCGAGCGCGTTGACCGGGCCGTTGCCCTCCCCGGTGGTGACGATGCGCTCGTCGCCCGCGTGCAGCTTGACGGTGGCCTCGGCCGTCGCGGGCGTCCCGCGGCCGCCGCGCCGCTCGACGAGCGCGCGCCACGACTCGACGACGAAGTACCGCGGCCGGGCGCCCTCCACCTCCTCGACGAGCACGAGCTCGAACGACGCGTCGGCGGCCTCGTAGGTGTAGCCCCGGGCCTCCGCGTCCTTGACCCGCTCGGTGACGCGCGTCAGCACATCTGCGCGGCCCGCCAGGTCGAAGCCCAGCTCACGGCCCTTGAGCTCGATCGACGCGCGGCCTGCCATGTCCGAGACGAGCATGCGCATGTCGTTGCCGACGAACGCCGGATCGGTGTGCTGGTACAGGTCGGGGTCCACGCGGATCGCGGACGCGTGCAGGCCCGCCTTGTGCGCGAACGCGCTGGCGCCCACGTACGGCGAGCGGGCGAACGGCGAGATGTTGGTGATCTCGCTGATGGCGTGCGCGATGCGGGTCAGCTCCGGCAGCCCGCCGGGGCGCTCGTCGTCGCGCGCCAGCACGGGCAGCCCGTACTTGAGCTCGAGGTTGGCGACGACCGCCAGCAGGTCCGCGTTGCCAGTGCGCTCGCCGTAGCCGTTGACCGTGCCCTGCACGTGCGTGCAGCCCGCCTCGACCGCCGCGAGCGAGTTGGCCACCGCGCAGCCGGAGTCGTTGTGCGCGTGCATGCCGAGGATCGCGTCCGGGCCCACCGCGGCGCGGATCTCCCCGACGATCCGCGTCACCCACGCGGGCACCATCCCGCCGTTGGTGTCGCACAGCGCCACCACCTCCGCGCCCGCCTCGAACCCCGCGAGGACCGCGCGCGTCGAGTACGCCGCGTCGTAGCGGTAGCCGTCGAAGAAGTGCTCGGCGTCGACGATCACGCGCCGGCCCTCGCGCACCAGCAGCGCGACCGTGTCCGCGATCATCGCGAGGTTCTCCTCGGCCGTGGTGCGCAGCGCGCGCTCCACGTGGCGGATGTCGTGCTTGGCGACGAGCGCGACCACCGGCGCCTCGGAGTCGAGCAGGGCGCGCACCAGCGGGTCGTCGGACGCCTTGACGCCCGCCTTGCGCGTGGCGCCGAACGCCGCGAGCTCGGCGTTGCGCAGGTCCAGCTCCTTGGCGGCGCGCTTGAAGAACTCCGTGTCCTTGGGCACCGCGCCCGGCCAGCCACCCTCGATGAAGCCGACGCCGAGCTCGTCGAGCAGCGGGGCGATCGCGAGCTTGTCGGCGACCGACAAGTTGATGCCCTCCTGCTGCGCGCCGTCGCGCAACGTCGTGTCGTACACCTGGAACCCGCGCACGTGCGCGAGGCCGGCCTGTTCGGGGGTGGTGCTCACAGCGGTCACGGGAAGTGCTCTCTTCACGTTGGGGGCGGGGGCGTCGGCAATGACCAGTGCGCCAACAAAAAGACCCCCCGGGATACGGGAGGTCTGCGCGCCGAGGTGGTGCTCGGCGCGCTAGTCGATAATCGACGTCCACATGCGGCCATCGTGGCACAGGTCACGCTGATCGGTCACGTTCATCCGATCGTGTCTCGCCGTGCGGAACGGCGCGGCCTCGCTACGTTGGCAGGGACCCACCGGCGTCGCCGCCCCTGGCCCACGCCGTTCGTCGACGAGGGAGGCCCGACATGACGGTCCCGACGCCCGAGCCCCAACCCCAGCCCCACGTGCCCCCGGCGGTCGAGCCGCAGGCCACCGCGCCGCTGCCGACGACACAGGCCGCACCAACCCCGGCCACGAGCGCCGCCCCGACTGCGCCGGCCGCGCCCCGCGTGGTCGTCCGCTCCGGGCCGTATTGGGGCGGAGTCGTCGCGACCGCGCTGGTCGCGGCGCTCGTGGGGATCGTCGGCGTCCTGGTCTTCCAGGAGATCCTCGACGTCGACGTGTTGGCGCAGGACGTGTTCGGCTTCGACAACGACTACCTCGCCTACGCGGTGGGCGGCGCGCTCGTCGCGGTCGTCGCGGGCGCGTTGCTGCAAGTCCTGGCCCTTGCCACCCCGCGCCCGCGCGCGTTCTTCGGCTGGATCATGGGGCTGGGCACGCTCGTCGCGGCACTCCTGCCGCTGAGCTGGGAGGGCGAGCAGTCGTCGCAGCTCTGCACCGGGCTGGTGAACCTGTTGGTCGGCATCGCCATCTGGTCGCTGTTGTCCTCCACCCTGTCCCGCACCGCCACGGTCGTCCGCTGACACCTGCCGCGACGAGATGGCCTCAGGCCGGGAGCCGTGACAGTTGGCGCCAGGTGCGGCGTGCCGGGGAGTCCGCCAGCCGCGCGCGGGCGCCGGCGCTCAGGGCGTCGTCGTACTCGACGAGCGCGCTCGACCTGCCAGCCGCCCACGCCGCGGCGGCGCGGCCCGCGAGCCTGCCGCTCTCGAGCGCGGCACCGATGCCCTCGCCGGTGAGCTCGTCGACGAGGCCCGCCGCGTCACCGCAGGCCAGCGCGCCACGGTCGTCGTGCCAGGTGGTGTCGACGCCAGTCCAGAACGGGCCCGCGCCGCCGCGCGCGTGCCCGACAGCGACGAGCCCGCGCGCCTCGAGGAACGCGGACAGCGCGGCCGCGAGCGGCGCCGGCCCGTCGGTCACGGAGCACACGCCCGCGTTGCCCAGGCCGTCCGGCAGCGGGAACTCCCACGCGTAGCCGGGGAAGGGCGTGGCGCCGAAGTGGAAGTCCGCGGACTGGGTGGACCCACCCGTGACGTACACGGACAGCGACCTCCCCAACGGAGCCCGGCTCGCCACGCCCGCCTGCCCCGCCAGGCGCCGGCCCGCCCCGGACGCGACGACGACGACGTCCGCCGCGACCGGCCCGCGCTCGGTCGCCACCACCCACGCGGCTGACGCGTGCGGAGGGTGGATCGCGGTGACGCGGGTGGAGTGGCGGACGTCGCAGTGCCGCGCGGCCACGTCCCGTAGTCCTTGGTCGACGACGGCCCGGCGGGCCACCACGCCCGGGCCGTCGCCCGCGCGCGTGCGCCACAGCCGGGCGCCGGCCGCGTACAGGCCGACCTCGTCGAACACGCGCGCGCCGCGCGCCGACAGCGCGTCCACGCCCAGGCCGGCGAGGTGCGCGACCGCGTCCGGGAGGTACGCGTCGCCGCACGGCTTGTCCCGCCCGGGCGGCCCCTTCTCGAGCATGACGACGTGCGCCCCCGCCCGCGCGGCCTCGATCGCGGCCGCGCACCCGGCCGGCCCGCCCCCGACGACGACGACGCGCGGCACGGCTGGCGTCATCGCTCGTCCCGCAGGCCGATGGTCAGGCACGAGTGGGCCATGTCGAACAGCTCGGGGCGGACCTGCGCGGCGTCCAGGCCGAGCTCGGACAGCCCGGAGGCGACGTCGTCCCAGCGCCGGCGGCCGCCGGCCGCGACGACGTCGAGCGTGAGCGGCACGTCGAGCGCGGCCACGATCGCGGGACGCGGGTCGAGGTCGGTGCGCGGCACCTGCAGCTCGGCGGCGACCTGGTCGAGCTCCAGGAGCACGGCGCTCCACCGGTCCGCGCGTAGGTCCTCCGCGACGTCGACCACGTCGTCGACCCACCCCCCGAACGCGCCGATCCGCGCCGCGAGCCCACGCACCTGCTCGGGCGCCAACCCCGAGGGCCACCCGTGCACGCAGAACGGTGTGAGCGAGCCAGCCCAGATCGGCGCCGTGGACTTGCCGAGCACGCGCGCCAGCACGCTCGGGCCGCGCGCGGTGGTCGAGCACGCCACGTCGACGCTGGCCAGCTCCGCCCCGAAGGCCTCGCGCGTCGCGGCGGAGAACTGCGACCGCACCGTGGGATCCCGCCAGCCCGCCGACGCCGTGACCGTGCCGATCACCGCGACCGCGAGCCGGCAGAGCGCGTCCGCGACGAGCCCGAGGCCCGTGGGCGGGGCCGGCAGCGGGAGGTCCCACGTGTCCGGGTCCATGACCCCGACGAGCCAGGCGCCCGCGGGCGCCAACGAGTCCGGCGCCTCGTCGAGCAGCCCGTCGAGCAGCACGGTGAAGACGCCGAGCTGGAGGGCCAGCTCCTCCAGCTCGGGCGTCTGGACCCCGAACACCGCGCGCTCCAGGCTCGCGGCGCGCGCCATGGACAGCACCGGCGCGTCCGGGATGGCGTCCAGGAACCGGTACTCGTCGCTCGTCGAGAGCAGGCCGGCGAGCTCGTCCACGAACGCGTCGAGCCACGGCGAACGCTCCCGCACCCGCCCGAAGGCCGCCAGGCCCACCCCGGTGG
>JAEWOA010000194.1 GCA_023461115.1 Actinomycetes bacterium | reverse complement strand
GCGTGGGTGGGCGCCGTGCTCGACGAGGCCGCGGAGCCGGTGCGCGCGCTCGTGACGGCGCTCGCGGTGGCTCCGCTGCCGGAGGACCGGCCGGAGGCGATCGGCGACTACGTGCGCGGGGTGGTGCTCCGGCTCGTCGAGCTCGGGTTCACGCGGCACATCGCCGAGCTCCGCGGGCGGCTGCAGCGCATGGACGCGGCCGCGGATCCTGTGGGCTACCAGGCGGCGTTCGCCGAGCTCGTGGCGGTCGAGGGCCGTCGGCGGATGCTGCGCGAGAGCGCGTGACGCGGCGTCACGACGACACGTCGGCGGTCGTGAAGCGCGCCCACGCCAGGGCCGCGAACACCACCACCCACCCGGCCTGCACCGCCATGCCTTGCGCGAGCACTCCCCAGTCCGGCTCGATCCGCAGGAACTCCGCGAAGTCCAGCCAGTGGTGGGTGAGCAGCCCGCCGTGGATCGCGGACAGCTGGGGGAGCTGGTCGATCACCTGCGAGACGATCGCGACCGCCACCGTGGCGGCCATCGCCCCGACGGGGACCTCGGTGAGCGTCGAGAAGAACAGCCCGACGGCCACCAGCCCCGTCATCGACAGCCCGACGTAGGCGACGATCCCCGCGACGCGCAGCACGGACTCGCCGAGCGGCGCGGTGTCGCCCGAGAGCAACGTGATGTCGTCGACGCCGAACAGCACGGCGCCGGCCACGAGCCCGACGACGGCGATCGCGAGCACCGCGGACGCCGCGAACGCGAGCGCGCCGATCGCCTTGACGACGAGGAGCCGCGTGCGCGCGACGGGGACGACGAGGAGGTAACGCAGGGTGCCCGCCGCGGCCTCGCCCGCGACCGCGTCGCCGGACGCGATCCCGATGCACAGCGGCAGCAGGAACGGCATGCACAGGAACACCGCGGCGACGACGAGGAACAGCCCGTTGCCGGTGACCCGCTCGATGAAGCCGGGCCCCTGGTCGCTGAACGCGTTGTCGCGCGTCACGTACAGCACGATGCCCAGCAGCAGCGGGACGAGCCCCAGGCCCGTGAGCAGGGCGATCGCGCGCCGCCGTCCCAGGACGAGGCGTAGCTCGGAGCCCAGGAGGCGCCCGAAAGCGCCGCGCGCGGGCGCCGGCGGGCGGACCGGCGCGACGACGGTCTCAGCGAGCGACATCGAAGCCCTCCCCGGTGAGCTCGACGAAGAGCTGCTCGAGCGACGGCCGGTCGACCTGCAGCCCGTGCACCCCGACTCCCGCGCCGACGAGCGCGGCGGTGACCACCGACGGGTCGCACTCGCCGAGCGCGGCGCTGACCGTGGCCGTCTCACCGGGGCCGTCGCCGGGCCGGCCGACCTGCACGTCGCGGAGCCCCAGCTGCTCGAGCGTGGCCGCGGCGCGCGGTGCGTCGTCGGGATGCGTGTGCGCCGACACCCGCACGGCCTCGTGCGCGACGAGCGCCTCGCGCTCGCCCTGCGCCAGGAGCCGCCCGCGACTCATGATGCCGATGTGCGAGCACACCTGCTCGATCTCGGTGAGCAGATGCGACGACACGAGCACGGTGGTCCCGCCGTGCGCCAGCTCGCGGATCAGGTGCCGCACCTCACGGGTGCCCTGCGGGTCCAGCCCGTTGGTCGGCTCGTCGAGCACCAGCAGGTCCCGGGGCCGCAGCAGCGCGGCGGCGAGCCCGAGCCGCTGCTTCATGCCGAGCGAGTACTGCCGGTACGGCTTGCCCGCGGCGGACGTGAGGCCGACGCGCTCGAGCGCCGCCTCCGCGCGCGCCTGTGCCGTGTGGGGGTCGCCCGTGGAGTCGGCCGCCTGGAGCCGCGCGAGGTTGGCGCGGCCGGACAGGTACGGCTGGAACGCGGGTCCCTCGACGAGCGCGCCGACGCGTGGGAGCACGGCCGCCGCGGCCTCGGGCATGCGTGCGCCCAGCAGCCACGCCTCGCCGGCGGTGGGCTGCACGAGGCCGAGCAGCATCCGGATGGTCGTGGTCTTGCCGGAGCCGTTGGGGCCCAGGAACCCGTACACCGCGCCGCGCGGGACCGCGAGGTCCAGGCCGTCGACCGCGACCTGCCCGGACCGGAACCGCTTGGTCAGGCCCGCGGTTCTGACGGCCAACGTGGCGCCGGGCTCCATGCGGTCATCGTCGCGCGCCGTGGCGGCCGCGGGCGAGCCGACGAGGGCGCCAGCCTGCGCCGCCGTCACTGGGCCAGCGCCAGCAGCGTGTCCACGGGCACAGCGCCGACGAGCACGCGGCCGTCGTCGGTGATCAGCGCCGAGAGCAGCGCCGAGCGCAGCACCCGTCCCTGCGGGACCGGGGTGGTGAGCGCCTCGTACAGCGCGGCCGAGTCGAGGTCGGGCACCATGCCGTCGCCGTGTGCGGGGACCCACTGTTCGTACAGCTCTTGCGCGCCCTGCGATCCGAACGTCTTGCGGTAGCCCTCGGCCACCGTCTGCGGGTCGGCGGAGATCAGGGCGTCCACGTCCACGTCGGCGAGCTCGACGACCGTGTCCCAGCCCGTGCCCGTCACGGTGACGCCGTCGGGCAGGCCGGCGGTGGCCTTGGCGTCCGCGTCGGCGCGCGCGTCCGCGAGCTGCTGCTCGGTGGGCAGCGGGACCACGACGTCGCGGGTCGCGGCCCCGGGCGGCGGCGTGAACGTGAGCACGGCGTCGGAGGGCTTGGCGAAGTCCACGTCGGTGAAGCCCACCTCGAGCGCCGGGGTGATCGGCTCGTCGGCCGACCACACCTGCACGCGCAGCGCGGTCCACGTCTCGGCGTCCACGGCCACGACGATCCGCCCGACGAGCGTCGTGTCGCTCTTGGGCTCGACGACCACGCGGTACGCGTCCCGGCCGGCCACCGTCGTCGGCGGCTCGACGCTGATCGTCGAGTCGCGTTGCGCGAGCGCGAGGGCCTCGCGGCCCGCCTCCTGGGGGGTCGGCAGGGCGCCGTGGGCGCGAGGAGGCGTCGTCGCCTCGGCCTTCATCGCCTCGAGCCGGGCGCGGTCGGCGGCGCTCACGGTGTAGTGCACCACCTCGTTGTCGTCGCTCGCGTACGTCCAGGCCTCGGGCCCGTCCGACACCACCGAGTACTCGGACGTGGCGCCGAGCAGCGCGACGCGCGAGCGCGCCTGCCCGTCGGTCCACACGCGCAGCGTCGACGAGCCGCCCAGCAAGTTCACCGGGTCGGCGCCCGCGACCTCGCCCAGCGGGATCTCCGGGAGCCCGAGCCGCGCGGTGTAGACGACGGTTCCGGACAGGGCTGCCGGGTCGGCGGCCGCGACGTGGTAGACGAGCTGCTCGGCGGTCAGCTCGGGCAGGTCGGTGTCGGCGTTGGCCACGAGCGCGGGCGCCGCGAAGGCGCCGGCCACCACGAGGGCGGCCGCGGCGGGGACGGCCCAGCGGGCCCGGTGGGAGAGGCGGCGTGTGGTGGTCATGGAGCCACCGTGCCACCGGCTGCCTGAGGGGACGCTGAGAGGCGCCGACCCTCGGCCCACGCCGCGGGCCCGGGCCCGGTGGCATGCTGCCCGTGTGCGCGTGCTGGTGGTCGACGACGAACGGCCGCTCGTGCGCGCGCTCCAGCGTGGGCTGACCGCCGAAGGGTTCGCGGTCGACACCGCGCACGACGGCGAGCAGGGCCTCGCGATGGCCGTCGACACCGACTACGACGCGATCGTGCTGGACATCATGCTGCCGCGCCGCAACGGGTACGACGTGGTCACCGCGCTGCGGGCGCGGGACGTGTGGACCCCCGTGCTGCTGCTCAGCGCGAAGGACGGCGAGCACGACGTCGCGGACGGCCTGGACGTCGGCGCCGACGACTACCTGACCAAGCCGTTCTCGTTCGTCGTGCTGGTCGCGCGCCTGCGTGCCCTGGTGCGCCGCCCCGCCGCCGCGCGCCCTGCGGTGCTGCAGGTCGGGGACCTGGCGCTCGACCCCTCGGCGCGCACCGTGACGCGCGCGGGACAGCCCGTCGAGCTCACGGCGCGTGAGCTCGCGCTGCTCGAGTACCTGATGCGGCACGCCGACCGCGTGGTGCCCAAGCTCGAGCTCCTCGACCACGTGTGGGACGTGCCTGGGGAAGACCTCAACGTCGTCGAGGTGTACGTGGGCTACCTGCGGCGCAAGCTCGGGCGGGGCGCCGTGCGGACCGTGCGCGGCGCGGGCTACCAGGTGGCGGGGTGAGCGCGCGCGACGCGGCGACCGGGCGAGTGCGGCCGGTGCTGCGGCTGCGCCTGGCGCTCGTCGCCACCGCGGTGGTGGCGCTCGCGCTCGTGGCGGGCGCGTTCGCGCTCACCGCGGTGCTCCAGGCCAGCCGCGTCGCGGCGCTCGACGACGTCGTGCGCTCGCGCGTGGCCACGGTCGGCGCCCTGGTCGCGTCCGACAACGTCCCGACGACGCTCGCGGTCGCCGAGCCCGGCGAGATCGTCCAGCTGCTCGACGCGGACGGACGGGTGCTGGCGACCTCGTCGAGCGCGAGCCGCACGCTCCCGGTGCTGGACGCCGAGGTGGCGAGCCGCCTGCGCGCGCGTCCGGCGTCGGTCTCGACTCTCGCGTCGTCGTACGACGACGAGGCCCGCGCGGCGGTGCTCGCGGCGACCGACGCGGACGGCGAGCCGGTGACGGTCGTCGCGACCGTGCCGCTCGCGGAGGTCCAGGGTGTGGTGCGCGCGCTGCGAGTCGGGCTGCTGGTCGTCGTGCCGGCCCTGTCGCTGGTGGTCGGGCTGCTCGTGTGGGTGGCGTTGGGCCGGGCGCTGCGCCCTGTCGAGGAGCTGCGCCGCGCGGCGGCGAGCATCGCGCTCGAGGGCGGCTCGCAGGAGTTCCCGGCGGTCGAGTCCGCCGACGAGATCGGCGCCTTGGCGCGCACCCTCGACGCGATGCTGGCGCGGCTGCGCTCCGCGGCGGACCGCCAGCGCGCATTCGTCGCGGACGCCGCGCACGAGCTGCGCTCGCCGCTCGCGTCGCTGCGCGCGACGGTCGAGGTCGCGCGCGCGCACCCCGACACGACCACGACGCGGGAGCTCGCGGCGGACCTGGAGTCGCAGGTGCTGCGGATGCAGGCCCTGGTCGACGACTTGCTGGTGCTCGCGCGCGTCGGCGCCCAGCCGCTCCGCCGCGAGGAGGTGGACCTCGCGGCGGTGGCCGAGGGGGTCGCGCGCGCGGTCGTGGCCGCGTCTCCCGGGACGCCTGCCGTGCGCGTCGAGGGCGCCGGCAGCGCGTGGGCGGACGAGGCGGCGACGACGAGAGTGGTGCGCAACCTCGTCGAGAACGCCGCGCGCCACGCGCGCACGGGCGTGCTGGTGACGGTGGCGCCGGGCCTGGTGCTCGTCGACGACGACGGCGCCGGTGTCCCGGCCGACGTCCGGGAGGCGGTCTTCGAGCGCTTCGTGCGGCTCGACGAGGCGCGTGAGCGCGACGCGGGCGGCTCGGGCCTCGGCCTGGCGATCGCGCGCGAGCTCGCGCGCGAGCTGGGCGGCGACGTCGTGCT
>JAEWOA010000193.1 GCA_023461115.1 Actinomycetes bacterium | reverse complement strand
GCGCCCGCCTGGTCGGCCGGCTCGTCGGCGCACGTCACGGGCGCGTGGCCGTCCGGTGCCGGCGCAGCGAGCGCGGCCCGCAGCTCGTCGTCCGCCGTGACGACGACCACGCGCGTGACCCTCCGGGCGGTCCGCGCAGCCGCCACCGTGTCCAGCGCCATCGCCCGGACCAGAGCGGCGCGTCCGTCGTCGGACAGGGCGCCCGCGAGCCTCGTCTTGCCCGCGCGCGCGACTTTCACCGGCACGACCACCGCCCAGCGCACCTCGTCGGACACGCACGACCTCCCCTCGACGACCCCCGCCATTGTCCGCCCTCACGCACGGCCCTCTCGCGCGCCGCGGCGCGTCGGGGAGGATGAGCGCCGCAGCTCGCGAACTGCCGCCGCACGACGCGAGCGCCAACCCGTGAGGTGTCAAAGTGCTGACAGCATGAGCAATCGACTGACACCCCTCGTCCAACGGCCGGGTCCGGAACGCGGTCGCCCACAGTCGAGTCGGCTCGTGTGCGAGGACGAACCTGCGCCGAGAGACTGCCGATCCAGGTTGCCAAGTGGTCTCGTTGGTCGCCATCGCGGCGCCCCGTCAGCACACAGGCATGAACACGTCGAACGCTCGCCCGACCCGCGCTCCGCACACCACGGGCAGCGACTGTCCGCCGCCGTCGGTCGCCGTCAACAAACAGGGCATGAGTCACCGCGCCGCGCAGGCTCTCGCAGACATCGTGGTCGCGCCCGTTATGGGCTTACTCGTGTCTGTGTTGGGCGGCGTCCCCGTCAGGTCCGCATGCGTTGACTGGGCCGCCACGGTCGCGACCGAACTCACGAGGTGGGCGTGCAAGTCGTGGGCGGCCCGCCGGCGGACAGCCCGGCGGCCAGCTGGGCGTCACCGCCGCTGACGTGCACTCGTGCCACCGGATGGAAGGATGGACCGATGACGCTGTGGCTGACCGGTGACCCCGACGCCGACCGACTCCTTGAAGAAGACCCGTTCGCCCTGCTCACCGGCATGCTGCTCGACCAGCAGGTTCCGATGGAGACGGCGTTCGCCGGCCCGGCGAAGATCAAGGACCGCCTGGGCTCGCTGGACCCGCACGCGATCGCCGAGGCGGACCCCGAGCAGTTCGGCGCGCTGTGCGCGACGCCGCCCGCGGTGCACCGCTACCCCGGCTCGATGGCGGGACGCATCCAGGCGGTCGCGCAGTCGGTGGTCGAGCTGTATGACGGCGACGTCACCCGGCTCTGGACGGACGGCGACCCGGACGGCGCGACGGTCCTGCGGCGCCTCAAGGCCCTGCCCGGCTTCGGCGACCAGAAGGCGCGCATCTTCGTCGCGCTGCTCGGCAAGCAGCGGGGCGTCGAGCCCGCGGGCTGGCGCGAGGCTGCCGGCGCGTACGGCGAGCAGGGCTCGCGGCGCTCGATCGCGGACGTCACCGATCCCGAGTCGCTGGCCGCGGTGCGCGCGACGAAGAAGGCGGCCAAGGCCGCCGCCAAGGGCACCTGACCCTAGGGCGCGGGCCGGTCAGCCCTGCTCGAGCAGGCTGGCCTTCGCGGCCACGACGCGCTGCCACGCCGCGTCGACCTTGGCCGCGAACTCGGGGTCCGCGCCGGCCTGTGCGACGACCGCCTGGACCATCTCGGACGCGACCGTCGGGTCCTTCGAGACGAGCACGAGGTCCACGCCCGCGTCGATCGCGGCGATCGCCCGGTCCCCCGGTGACCACGACCGCACCTGCTCGGCGCCCGAGACGTCGTCGGTGATCACGAGCCCACGGAACCCGAGCGCGCCCTTCAGCAGGCCGGTGACGATGTCCGACGAGAACGCGGCGGGCACCGAGTCGTCGATCTGCGTGTACACCGCGGTGGAGACCATGACGAGCTCTGCGCCGGCGTCGATACCCGAGCGGAACACCTCGATCGCCTCGTCGTCGGCCGTGGTCACGGTGTCGGTGACGCCCTCGCTGGAGTCGGTGTCGGCAGTGACGCGGCCCAGTCCCGGGAAGTGCTTGACGGCGACCGCGACGCCGGCCTCGCGCATCCCGGCGGCGAAGGCGTTGGCGTGCGTCTCGACCGACTCGGGCGTCGTGCCGTAGTTGCGGTCCAGCGCGCCGATCGGCGGGTTCTGCGCCTGCGTCCCGTCGGGCACCAGGTCCATCACGGGCGCGAGGTTGAGGTTCACGCCGACCGCCGCGAGCTGGCGCCCCCACTCGAGCGCCTGCGCGTGCAGGTCGTCGGCGCCCAGCTCGGCCTGCTCGGTGGCGGGCGGGATCGGCGGGAAGTCCGGGCCCTGCAGCACCTGGACCTGGCCGCCCTCCTGGTCCGTCGAGACGAGCATGGCCACCCCGCCGGTCGTCTCCGGCCCGGCGAGCGAGGTGTACTCCTCGACGAGCGCGCGCACGTCCGCGGCGGGCGCGTCCGAGCGGCCGTGCAGGAACAGGTTGCCGACGTGGTCGTCGACGATCGCCGCCCGGCTCGCGGGCGACTGCTGGCTCACATCGACCCCGACGACGAAGAGCTGCCCGACCTTCTGCTCGAGGGTCCAGGCCTCGCCGGTGGGGCTCGGAGCGGGCGTCGTGGGGGTGCTCGTCGACGAGGGGGCCTCGGGCGAGGCGGACTGCGTCAACGCCCACACGAGCGCCACGCTCACGGCGGCGAAGACGACCGCGACGACTCCCCAGCGCGCTCCACGGCTCATGCGCACATCGTGCCTGCCCCGACCAGCCGAGTCACTCGCCCAGCGCGTCCTTCCAGCCCTGCGCGTACGCCTCGGCCGAGCCCTGGCGGAACATGTCGGCGTCCCCGAGCCGGACGAGCACGCGCGCGCCGGGGCCGTCGTCGGCGCCCACGTGCCGGCCCGCGCCGCGGACCACCGCGAGCGGCAGCCCGTCCGCCTTGCCCTTGACGAGCTCCGCGGCGGCCGCGAGCTCGTCGCCCACCGCCGCGACCGTCATGGTCAGGGGCCGGCCGAACGAGTCGGCCTGGCCGCGGAGGTCGTCGAGCACGCGCACGCCCGCGGCGCCGATCGCGATGTCGGTGACGCCGTCGCGCCACGGCCGCCCGGCGGTGTCCGTGACGAGCACGCCCACGCGCACGCCGAACGCGGCCTGCACCCCCGCGCGCACGGTGCGGGCGGACGCGTCGGGGTCGGCCGGGAGCAGCAGGACGGTCCCCTCGGGGGTGTTGCTGGCGTCGACGCCCGCGGCGGCCATGACCAGGCCCAGCCGGTTCTCGACAATCCGCGTCACGCCGCCCGGGTGCTCGCGGGTCGCGACCACGCGCACGGTCTCGTCCGTGATGGCCTGCTCGCGGTCGTCGGCGGGCACCACGCGCCCCTCGGCCTTGCTCACCACCTTGGACGTGAGCACCAGGACGTCGCCGTCGACGAGCGTGTGGTCCGGCTGCGCGGCGGCGTCGTCACGCAGGAGCGCCACGAGCAGCCCGACGAGGTCGTCGCCCGGCTGGACCTCGCCCAGGCCCGCGGGCGCCCAGACGCGCAGCTCGGCCATTCAGCGCACCAGCTTGGGCAGCACGTCGGCCCCGAACGTCTCGATCCACTCGCGCTGGTTGCGGCCCACGTTGTGCAGGTAGATGCGGTCGAAGCCCAGGTCGACGAACTTCTGGATCTCGGCGCGGTGCACGTCCGGGTCCGCCGAGATGACCATGCGGCCCTCGAAGTCCTCGGGCCGCACCAGCTTGGCCATTTGCTCGAACTCGAACGGCGAGCGGATGTCGCCCTTCGGGAACTTCATGCCTCCATTGGGCCACTCGGTGAGCGCGTTCGCGAGCGCCTCCTCGTCCGTCGCGGCCCACGAGAGGTGGAGCTGGAGCACCTTGGGCATGGTCGACGGGTCCTTGCCGGCCTCGCGGGCGCCCTCATCGAACTTGCCGAACAGCCCCGAGATCTTCTCGAGCGGCGCGCCCACGGTGATCAGGCCGTCGGCGTGCCGGCCCGCGCGCTTGGCGGTCACCGGGCCTGCGGTCGCGACGAGGATCTCGGGCGCGGTCTGCGGCATGGTCCACAGCCGCGTGGTCTCGAGCTTGAAGAACTGGCCGGAGTGCTTGACGTCCTTGCCCGCGAGCGAGGCGTCGAACAGCTTCTTGATGATCTCGATGGCCTCGAACATGCGGTTGATGCGCTCGGGCGCCTCGGGCCAGTAGCCCGCGGTGATGTGCTCGTTGAGAGCCTCCCCCGAGCCCAGGCCCAGCCAGTGCCGGCCCGGGTACATCGCGGCGAGCGTGGCCGACGCCTGCGCCACCATCGCCGGGTGCCACCGGAACGACGGGCACGTGACGCCGGGGCCCAGGTCGCCGCGCGTGCGCTCGCCGAGCGCGGTCAACACGTTCCAGACGAACGCGGCGTGCCCCTGCTGCGGGACCCACGGCTGGTAGTGGTCGGCCGCCATGACGCCACTGAAGCCGTGCTCCTCGGCGTACGCGGAGAGCTCGACCACCTCGGTGGGATGGAACTGCTCCAACATGGCCGCGTAGCCCACGGTGAGGCCGTCCGCCGTCACACCCACGTGCGTCTCCTTCGTCGTCGAGTCGTCGCAGCGCGTCGCGCGGCCGTCGCAGCCGTGACACCGCGTGCGCGGTCGACCCTAACCCGCGAGCGACGCTAGCGGGGGGCTGCGGGCTCGCCGTCCGTCGTCGCTCCCGCGCGCACGAGCGCGACGCCTGCGACGACGAGCACGGCGCCGACCACCTGCACGGGCAGCGGCGCCTCACCGAGCAGGAGCCAGGCCAGGACGACCGCGAAGAGCACCTCGGTGAGCGCGAGGAACGACCCCAGGCGGTCGCCCAGGATCCGGACGGACATCGCGCTCACGCCGTATGCGAACGCCGTGGGCACGGTGCCGACGACAAGCAGGGGCGCCCACCACGGCACGGCCGTCCCCAGCACCTCGACGTCCACCAGCGGCGCGGCGACGGGCAGGATGCCGATGAGGGCCAGGAGCGTCGTGACGACCGCGCCGACGACCATCGCCGAGCCCGCGAGCGCGACGGGCGGCACCGCGATGCGCCGCGCGGTGAGCGCGAAGTAGGCGGCGTTGCCGACCGCGGCGAGGCTCGCGTAGAGCAGGCCGAGCGGGTCCAGGTCGAGCGTCCCGGTGACGTCGAGCACGAGCACCAGGCCGCCCATCGCGAGCGCTGCCCCGACGAGCGTGGCCCGCGCCGGCGTGCGGCCGGTCCGAGCCCAGGACCACGCGAGCAGCAGCAGCGGCCCGGTGTACTCGACGAGGAGCGCGACCGCGACGGGCAGGCGATCGACCGCGAGGAAGTACAGCGCCGCGGCGCCGACGACGCCGAACAGGCCGAGGAGCACCACGGTGCGCCAGTCGTCGCGCAGCACGTGCCACCGCCCTCGCAGCGCCAAGGCGGTGGGGATCGCGAGCAGGAGCGCGCCGAGCCAGAGCCGCACCAGGATCGCGGCGCCGGGCGTCCAGCCCGCCAGGAGCAGCGGCTTGACCATCGGCCCACTCGTCGCGAACGCGAAGGCCGCGACGAGCCCGACCGCGATGCCGACGCCGCGGCCGGCGGTGCGGGTGGGCGCTGGGGCGGCGACCCGCTCGTCGAGCATCTCCGGCACGGCCGCCTCCACGAAAGCCTGGCTGTCACGAGTCATCTGCTCGTACGCTCCTGACGGTAAGACCGTCCCGAGACAGGAGTCAACGTGGTTTTCGCCCGTGACACCGAACAGAACCTCGCGGCCGCCGCGGACCTGGTGAACACCGCCCGGCGCCGCGACGGCCACGACGCGCTCGCGACCGTCGCGGACCTCGACGCCTTCTTCACGCGATGGAGCTACTCCGTGCGGCACGACCGCGACGAGGCCGAGCTCGCACACGTGCGCGCGGTCCGCCGCCAGGTCGCCGCGTTGTGGTCCATGACGCGCGACGAGGGCGCCCAGGCGGTCAACTCGATCCTCGAACAGGCGCGCGCGGTCCCGTTCCTCACGCGGCACGACGGATTCGACTGGCACCTGCACGCCACCGCCCCCGGCGCGCCCCTGGCCACCGTGATGCTCGTCGAGACCGCGATGGGCGTCGTCGACGTGGTGCGCTCCGACGAATGGTCGCGCCTCAAGCGGTGCGCGGGGCCCGACTGCGACGCGGTGCTCGTCGACCTGTCCCGCAACCGCTCCCGCCGCTTCTGCGACGTCAACAACTGCGGCAACCGCGCGAACGTCGCGGCGTACCGAGCCCGCCACGCGGACCCGGCCTGACGGCCGACCGACACAGCGAATCGGGGAACGGCCGCGCATCTGGGAAGATGGGCGACCATGAGCGACCTGACTCCCCAGACCGAGACACCGACGACCGCGCCCGCCGGCCGCCAGGTACCGGACCGGGTCTCGGTGGACGGGCTCGAGGACCGCTGGAACGGCGCCTGGACCGCGCAGAACCT
Organism: Actinomycetes bacterium; assembly: GCA_023461115.1. Lineage (GTDB taxonomy): Bacteria > Actinomycetota > Actinomycetes > Actinomycetales > Cellulomonadaceae > Cellulomonas. Next base: position 24,060 of record JAEWOA010000193.1, on the reverse strand, counting down.
GTACGGGTTCGACCGCACCAAGACGCGCGAGCAGGTCTACTCGATCGACACCCCGCCCCCCACCGTCTCGGGGTCGCTGCACGTCGGGCACGTGTTCTCCTACACGCACACCGACGTCGTCGCGCGCTACCGCCGCATGCGCGGGCACGAGGTGTTCTACCCGATGGGCTGGGACGACAACGGCCTGCCCACCGAGCGCCGCGTGCAGAACTACTACGGCGTGCGGTGCGACCCGTCGCTGCCCTTCACCGAGGGCTTCGAGCCGCCGCACGAGGGAACTGACGGCAAGCCCGTCAAGCCGGGCGACCAGGTGCCGGTGAGCCGCCGCAACTTCATCGAGCTGTGCGAGCGCCTCACCGAGCAGGACGAGCGCCAGTTCGAGGCGCTGTGGCGCCACCTGGGCCTCTCGGTCGACTGGTCGATGACGTACCAGACGGTGTCGGCGGAGTCCCGCGCGGTGGCCCAGGCGGCGTTCTTGGCCAACCTCTCGCGCGGCGAGGCCTATCAGGCCGAGGCCCCCGGGCTGTGGGACGTGACGTTCCAGACCGCGGTGGCGCAGGCCGAGCTCGAGGCACGCGAGTACCCCGGCGCGTACCACCGCGTCGCGTTCGGCTCGGACTCCGGCCCCGTGTACATCGAGACGACGCGCCCCGAGCTGCTGCCCGCGTGCGTCGCGCTGATCGCGCACCCCGACGACGAGCGCTACCAGCACCTGTTCGGCACCACGGTGACCACGCCGCTGTTCGGCGTCTCGGTGCCGGTCCTGGCACACCCCGCCGCCGAGCCTGACAAGGGCGCCGGCATCGCGATGTGCTGCACGTTCGGCGACCTCACCGACGTGCAGTGGTGGCGCGAGCTGCAGCTCCCGACACGCTCGGTGGTGCAGCGCGACGGCCGCCTGCTCCGCGAGACCCCCGAGTGGATCACCACCGCCGAGGGCCAGGCCGCGTACGCCGAGCTCGCGGGCAAGACGACCTTCTCCGCCCGTGAGGCCACCGTGGCCGGCCTGCGCTCGTCGGGCGACCTGGACGGCGAGCCCAAGGCGACGCAGCGCATGGCGAACTTCTACGAGAAGGGCGACAAGCCGCTCGAGATCGTCACCAGCCGCCAGTGGTACATCCGCAACGGCGGCCGCGACGAGGACCTGCGCGAGGCGCTGCTGGCGCGCGGCGCCGAGCTCGGCTTCCACCCCGACTTCATGCGCGTGCGGTACGAGAACTGGGTCAAGGGCCTCAACGGCGACTGGCTGATCAGCCGCCAGCGGTTCTTCGGCGTGCCGTTCCCGCTGTGGTACCGGCTCGACGACGAGGGCGCGCCGGACTACTCGGCGCCGATCGTCCCGTCCGACGACCAGCTCCCGATCGATCCCTCGTCCGACGTCCCGGCCGGCTTCACCGCCGACCAGCGGGGCGTGCCCGGCGGCTTCGTCGGCGACCCCGACATCATGGACACGTGGGCCACGTCGTCGCTCACCCCGCAGATCGCGGGCGGCTGGCGCACGGACCCCGACCTGTTCGCGCGCGTGTTCCCCATGGACCTGCGTCCGCAGGGCCAGGACATCATCCGCACCTGGCTGTTCTCGACCGTGGTCCGCGCGCACCTCGAGCACGGCTCGCTGCCGTGGGCGAACGCGGCCATCAGCGGCTGGATCCTGGACCCCGACCGCAAGAAGATGTCGAAGTCCAAGGGCAACGTGGTCACGCCCATGGGCCTGCTGGAGGAGCACGGCTCGGACGCGGTCCGCTACTGGGCGGCCTCCGCGCGGCTCGGCACCGACGCGGCCTTCGAGGTCGGGCAGATGAAGATCGGCCGCCGCCTCGCGATCAAGGTGCTCAACGCGTCGAAGTTCGCGCTCTCGTTCGGGCCGGCCGACGAGCCGCTCTCGCTCGACCCCGCGCTCGTCACCGTGCCGCTGGACCGCGCGATGCTCGCGGGGCTCGCCGACGTCGTCGCGAAGGCCACGGACGCGCTCGAGTCGTACGACCACACGCGCGCGCTCGAGGTCACCGAGACGTTCTTCTGGACGTTCTGCGACGACTACCTCGAGCTGGTCAAGGACCGCGCGTACGGCGCCGGGGCCGCGGCCAGCGAGGTCTCCGACGAGACCGCGTCCGCCCGCACGGCCCTCGCGATCGCGCTCGACGCGCTGCTGCGGCTGCTCGCGCCGGTGCTGCCGTTCGCGACCGAGGAGGTGTGGTCGTGGTGGCGCTCGGGCTCGGTGCACCGCGCGGCGTGGCCCGTGGCCGAGCCGCTGCGCGCCGCGGCCGGCTCCGCCGACCCCGGTGTGGTGACGGCCGCGGGCGCCGCGCTCGCCGCGATCCGCAAGGTCAAGTCCGAGGCCAAGGTGTCGATGCGCACCGAGGTGGGCGCCGCGACCCTCGTCGTGCCCGCCGCGCTGCGGGCCGGCGTCGAGGCCGCGATCGCCGATGTGCGCGCCGCTGGGCGCGTCGTCGGGACACTCGGCCTGGCCCAGGCAGAAGATGGCGCCGAGGGCGTCGTCGCCAGGGACGCCGAGCTGCTCCCCGCCGCACCCAAGGAGTGACCGTGCGCGAGTTCCGCACCGCGAGCGATGTCCACCCGGACCCCAGCCAGAGCATCAACGGGCTGCTCGCGGAGCGGCTCGCGCGCGACCCGGACGGGACGCTGATCGAGCGGTCCACCGGGCTCGGCAGCGCCTGGTCGCCCGTGAGCGTGCGCGCGTTCGTCGGGCAGGCGCACGCGGTGGCCAAGGGGCTCGTCGCGCTCGGGCTCGAGCCCGGCGACCGCGTCGCGATCATGTCCCGGACGCGGTACGAGTGGACGCTCGTCGACTTCGCTGTGTGGGCCGCGGGCGGCGTCGGCGTGCCGATCTACGAGACCTCGTCGGCCGAGCAGGTGCGCTGGATCGCGGCGGACTCGGCGGTGCGGCTCGCGATCGTCGAGACCGACGCGCACGCGGCCGTCGTCGAGCAGGTCCGCGACGACCTGCCGGGCCTGCGCGAGGTGCTCTCGATCGACGGCGGCGCCGTGGACTCGCTCATGCTCGCGGGGCACGACGTGCCCGACGACGAGATCGCCCGCCGCTCGGCGCTCGCGACGATGGACACGCTCGCCACCGTCATCTACACCTCGGGCACCACGGGACGGCCCAAGGGCGTCGAGCTCACGCACGGCAACTTCGTCTCCCTCACGCTCAACGGCGTCGAAGGGCTCGGCGAGGTCTGCGCGCAGCCGCACTCGCGGACGCTGCTGTTCATGCCGCTCGCGCACGTGTTCGCGCGGTTCATCCAGGTGCTCTGCATCCCGTCCGGCGCGGTCTTGGGCCACACGCCCGACACCCGCAACCTGCTGCCGGACCTCGCGTCGTTCAAGCCGACCTTCGTGCTCGCCGTGCCGCGCGTGTTCGAGAAGGTCTACAACTCCGCGGAGCAGAAGGCCGGCTCGGGCGCCAAGCTGCGGATCTTCCGCTGGGCCGCCAAGGTCGCGATCGCCTACTCCCGCGCGCTCGACGCCCCGTCAGGCCCGTCCGCGGCGCTCAAGGCGCAGCACGCCCTCGCCGACCGGCTGGTGCACGCACAGCTGCGCGACGCCCTGGGCGGCCGAGCCGAGTACGCCGTGTCCGGCGGCGCCCCGCTCGGCGAGCGCCTCGGCCACTTCTACCGCGGCATCGGCGTGCGCGTCCTGGAGGGCTACGGGCTCACCGAGACCACCGCGCCCACCGCCGTGAACCTGCCGCACAAGACGAAGGTCGGGTCGGTCGGCCCCGCGTTCCCCGGGACAGCGCTCCGCGTCGACGACGAGGGCCAGATCTGGATCTCCGGCCCGCATGTGGCCCGGGGCTACCGGCACAACGCCGAGGCCACCGCGGAGTCGTTCGTCGACGGGTGGTTCAAGAGCGGCGACCTCGGGCGGCTCGACGACGACGGCTACCTGTTCATCACCGGGCGGTCCAAGGAGATCATCGTGACCGCGGGCGGCAAGAACGTGGCGCCCGCGGTGCTCGAGGACCGGCTCCGTGGGCATCCCCTGGTCAGCCAGGTGGTCGTGGTGGGCGACCAGCGGCCGTTCATCGGCGCCCTCGTGACGCTCGACCCCGAGATGCTGCCCGGCTGGCTCTCCAACCACGGGCTGCCGCCCATGGACGTCGTCGCGGCCGGCCAGTCCCCCGAGGTCCTCGCGGCGCTGGACCGCGCCGTCGCGCGCGCCAACGAGGCCGTGTCCCGCGCCGAGTCGATCCGCAAGATCCGCGTCCTGCCCATCGACCTGACCGAGGCCAACGGCTACCTCACCCCGAGCCTCAAGGTGAAGCGCGCCCAGGTGCTCAAGGACTTCGCCGCCGACATCGACACCCTGTACACCGACACCCGCCCCCACTAACCCGCGAGCGTGCACTCCAGCCGCGAGCGTGCACTCCAGCCGTGAGCGTGCACTCCAGCCGTGAGCGTGCACTCCAGCCGTGAGCGTGCACTCCAGCCCGGTCAGGTGGCGCGGAGGCGACGCTGGTCGGCGGACTGGGTGAGCAGGGACTCGTGCGGCGTCGATCCGTCCGACCACCGCAGCACCGCACCGATGCCCTCGCGGATCTCGGCGAAGCCGTCCGGGGCGAACGTGATCCCGGCGTCCTGACCGAGCGCCGCGCGAACCAGCGCGGCGCCAGCGGGCAGCTTCACCGCATCCGACGACGAGACGCCGAGCGCCTCGAGGTCCGCGGGGTTCGTCGCGATCTGCAACGGGTCAGTCCCGACCCAGAGCTCGCGGTCACCGAACCGGCTCGTCGACACCTCGTCGTCGAGCACGAGCTCGTCGACCTGCCCACGCCGCAGCACCTCGACGACGTCCCCGAGGGTGGTCACAGCCCCGTCGCCCCGGCCGAGGCCCTGCGTCAGCTTGTCGAGCACGGCGGAGCGGCGGCGGTCGCGGTAGGCCTGCACTGCGTCGGCGACGTGCTGGTGGAACGCGCCCTGCTTGGCTCCCTGCCCACGCGCGCCGCCCTGCACCTCGGCCAGACTCTCCCGCACGGGCTGCCCGACGGACTCGCACACCATCGCCACGGCGCGCACGTCCCCGGAGACGAGGACGAGCTCGGGGGCCCGCTCGGCGACCCGTTGGGTGAGCACTTGCGCGACGACCTCGGCGTTGCGGTGCCAGGAGTCCTCGGCCCTCGTCTGGGCACGGCGCGAGAGGCCGTCCCTCGTCTTGTGCAGGTCGTCGTGGCCGCCGTCGACGGACTCGCTGTCGCCAGCCGACCAGTGCAGGTCCGCGCCGGACCGGTCCACCAGCACGACGACGTAGTCGACCACCTCGCACGCCGCGCGCACCGCGGGGAGCAACACCGGGAGCGGTCCGTGCACGACGGTCGGCTGGGCAGGCGGCGCGGACACGAGCTGGTCGACCACCACGCCGTCACGGTCGGCGACGACGACCCGGCCCTTGGGCCCGCGGTCCCCCGCCGGCACCGCCAGCAGGTCGCCGATCTCGTCGAGCACGGCAGCGCTTGCCCCGTCCCGCTCGAGCGACCGGCGGGCTCCGCGCCACCGGTCCGCGGCCTCCGCCTCTCCCGCCGACTCGGCCCGCGTCACGTCGAGGTAGACGGTGGTGAACGGGGCTGGGCGGCCGAGCAGCGGCTTGAGCCAATGCAGGTCCATGGGCGCCTCCTGTGGGGGTCGGCGAACCCCGGCGGCCCTCCGGTTCGCGGCCACGGCGCCCAAGCCAGGCGCCGTCACCTGTCCGCTCCGAGCCGTCCGGGCTGACCCCTCCTAACCAACCGCACCACCGACGCCCCCGCCACCGCTCACACCACCAGCCCGCACCGCCGCGCCCACCCGCTCCCCGCCGCCGCACGGTCGGGGTGGGGCTCAGGGGCGGGCGGCGTGGTCCTGGGCGATCTCCTCGTGGTGGCGGATGACCTCCTCGACGATGAACGCGAGGAACTTCTCCGCGAACACCGGGTCCAGGTCCGCCTGGTGCGCCAGCTCCCGCAGGCGCGCGACCTGCTCGGCCTCGCGGCCCAGATCGGAGGCCGGCAACCCCTGCGACGCCTTCAGCACGCCCACCTGCTGCGTCGCCTTGAACCGCTCCGCGAGCAGGTACACCAGCGCGGCGTCGATGTTGTCGATGCTGTGCCGTAGGCGCGCGAGCTCGGGCGGGATGGCGGACGTGGGCTGATCGGTCACGTGCGCGATCCTAGGCGCGCGGGCGGCTGCGGCGGCACTCCAACACCGCGCCCACGCCGGACTGGAGTGCACGCTCATGCGGGGAGGGCTGGCGCGCCCCGCCGCGCCGCCGAGAGGCGCTCCGCCAGGAGCACTGCTGCTCTGGGGTCGGCGTGCGCAGTGGGCTACGCGCTCTTCTCGCGCGGCGTGCGCTTCTCGCGCGGGGTCTCGCGCGGGACGAGAGTCGGGTTCACGTTCTCCAGGACGACATCCCGGGTGACGACGACGCGCGCGACGTCGTCACGGCTCGGCACCTCGAACATGACCTGCTGGAGCACTTCCTCCATGATCGCCCGCAGGCCACGGGCTCCCGTGCCGCGCAATAGCGCCTGGTCGGCGATCGCGGCGACGGCGTCGTCGTCGAACTCGAGCTCGACACCGTCGATCTGGAACATCCGCTGGTACTGCTTGACCAGCGCGTTGCGCGGCTCGCTGAGGATCCGCACCAGCGCCGCCTGGTCGAGCCGCGAGACGGACGCGACGACGGGCAGACGCCCGATGAACTCGGGGATCAGGCCGTACTTCTGCAAGTCCTCGGGGCGGACCTCGGAGAACAGGTCGCCCTCCTCGTGGTCCTCCAGGGGAGCCCCGAAGCCGACCACGCGCTTGCGGGCCCGCGCGGAGATGATGTCGTCGAGCCCGGAGAAGGCGCCGGCCACGATGAACAGCACGTTCGTCGTGTCGATCTGGATGAACTCCTGGTGCGGGTGCTTGCGGCCGCCCTGGGGCGGGACCGAGGCGGTCGTGCCCTCGATGATCTTCAGCAGCGCCTGCTGCACGCCCTCGCCGGAGACGTCGCGCGTGATCGACGGGTTCTCGCTCTTGCGGGCGATCTTGTCGATCTCGTCGATGTAGATGATCCCCTGCTCGGCCTTCTTGACGTCGTAGTCAGCGGCCTGGATGAGCTTGAGGAGGATGTTCTCGACGTCCTCGCCGACGTACCCGGCCTCGGTCAGCGCGGTGGCGTCCGCGATAGCGAAGGGGACGTTGAGCATCTTGGCGAGCGTCTGCGCCAGGTACGTCTTGCCGGTGCCCGTGGGCCCGACGAGCAGGATGTTGGACTTGGCGATCTCGACCTGGTCCTCGGCCGTCCGCACACCCTCGCCGGCCTGCACGCGCTTGTAGTGGTTGTAGACCGCGACCGCGAGCGCCCGCTTGGCCGACTCCTGCCCGACGATGTACTGCTCGAGGAACTCGAAGATCTCCTTGGGCTTCGGCAGCTCGACCAGCCCGACCTCGCCGGCCTCGGCAAGCTCTTCCTCGATGATCTCGTTGCACAGCTCGATGCACTCGTCGCAGATGTAGACGCCAGGCCCGGCGATCAGCTTCTTCACCTGCTTCTGCGACTTGCCGCAGAAGGAGCACTTGAGGAGGTCGGCGCCATCCCCCATCCGAGCCACAGGTGTCCCCTTCCGTCGCGCACCGCCGGGCGGCGATCCGTCTGCTCATTGGACACTACGCCGCGCCAGATGTCAGGCGTAGCCCGGGACTTTCGCGCGGCGTGTCCTGCCGGACACCCGGCTCCGAATCGATTCGGAGCCGGGTGCGGTTGCCTCAGGCTGGCTCGACCACCGTCGGCCGCACACCCTTGCGGCTGGCGAGCACTTGGTCGACGATCCCGTACTCCAGCGCCTGGTGGGCGGTGAGGATCTTGTCGCGCTCGATGTCCTGCCGGACCTGGTCCACGTCGCGCCCGGTGTGGTGCGCCAGCGTCTCCTCGAGCCACTCGCGCATGCGGATCAGCTCGTTGGCGTGGATCTCGATGTCCGAGGCCTGCGCGTAGCCGCCACCCTCCATCGCGGGCTGGTGGATCAGCACGCGCGCGTTCGGCAGCGCCAGGCGCTTACCCGGCGAGCCGGCCGCGAGCAGCACGGCCGCGGCGGACGCGGCCTGGCCCAGGCACACCGTCATGATGTGCGGCTTGATGTACTGCATGGTGTCGTAGATCGCCGTGAGGGCCGTGAACGAGCCGCCGGGCGAGTTGATGTAGATGGTGATGTCGCGGTCGGGGTCAGTGCCCTCGAGCACGAGCATCTGCGCCATGACGTCGTCGGCCGACGCGTCGTCCACCTGCACGCCGAGGAAGATGATGCGGTCCTCGAACAGCTTGGTGTAGGGGTCCTGGCGCTTGAAGCCGTAGGCCGTGCGCTCCTCGAACTGCGGCAGCACGTAGCGGCCGGAGGGCGACGGCGCGGCCATCCCGCCCGCGAGGCGCGCGGCGCGGGCGATGAACTGGGACTCGGTGCTCACGAAGGTTCTCCTCGAGGTCGAAGGGTCTGCGGGCTCAGGCCGTGCCGCCGGCGCCGGTGACGGACGCGGCCGCCTCGACGACGTGGTCGATGAACCCGTACTCCAGCGCCTCAGGCGCCGTGAACCAGCGGTCCCGGTCCGCGTCGGAGTTGATCTGCTCGACCGTCTTGCCGGTCTGCGCGGCGGTGAGCTCGGCCAGCACGTTCTTCATGTGCAGGATGAGCTGCGCGTTGATGCGGACGTCGGTCGCGGTGCCGCCGATGCCGCCCGAGGGCTGGTGCATCATGACGCGCGCGTGCGGCGTCGCGTACCGCTTGCCCTTGGCGCCCGACGAGAGCAGGAACTGCCCCATCGAGGCCGCCATACCCATCGCGATCGTCGCGACGTCGGGCTTGACGAACTGCATGGTGTCGTAGATGGCCATGCCCGCGGTGATCGAGCCACCGGGCGAGTTGATGTACAGCCAGATGTCCTTGTCGGGGTCTTCGGCCGCGAGCAGCATCATCTGGGCGCAGATGGCGTTCGCGTTCTCGTCGCGCACCTCCGAGCCCAGCCAGATGATGCGCTCGCGCAGCAGCCGGTTGTAGATGCTGTCGTTGAGTCCGAACGTCGTGGTCTCGGACCGGCCGATCGCCGGCACGTGCTCGTTCACGAAGGCTCCTTGGTCTGCCGTGCTGAGGTCCTGCGTTGCAGCGACCCTAACGCGCGCCACGGACACTCAATGGACCGCTCAGGGCCGGTTTCGCTGACGGCGCAGCGCGACGCGCGGACCGACGACGAGGGCCCCGCCCCGCGGTGAGCGGAACGGGGCCCTGAGGCGTCGGCGCAGCCGGATCAGCCGTTGATGGCCGCGTCGGCGACGGCCGCAGCCTGCGCGGCGGCGTCGCCCTCGTCGGCCGCGTCGTCGGCGTCCGTGCCGATGAAGTCGCTCAGGTCCACGCTGGCGCCCGACGGGTCGCTCACCGCGACACGGCGCAGCGCGAGCGCGAGCGACTTGGAGCGCGCGACCTCGGCCACCATCGCCGGGATCTGGCCGCCCTCGTCGATCGTCTTGATGAACGTGTTGGGGTCCATGCCGTACTGGCGCGACGCCTGGATCAGGTAGTCGACGAGCTCCTGCTGGCTGACCTTGACCTCGAGCTGCTCGGCGAGCGTGTCGAGGAGGATCTGGTTGCGCAGCGCGACCTGGGCCTGCTCGGTGACCTCGGCGCGGTGCTCGTCGTCCTCCAGGCGGCCCTCGGACTCCAGGTGGCGGTGCACCTCGGCCTCGACGACGCCCGACGGCACCGGGATCTCGGTGCCCTCGGTGAGCTTCTCGACGAGCAGGTCGCGCGCCTGCACAGCCTGGTTGGAGACCTTGGTGCGGGCCGCCTGCTCGCGCAGGTCCGCCGTCAGCTCCTCGAGCGTGTCGAACTCCGAGGCGAGCTGCGCGAAGTCGTCGTCCGCGTCGGGCAGCTGGCGCTCCTTGACCGACGACGCCGTGACGGCGACCTGGGCCTTCTCGCCCGCGTGCTCGCCACCGACCAGCTCGGTCTCGAACGTCGTCGACTCGCCGGCCGACAGGCCCGTGAGCGCCTCGTCGAGGCCCTCGAGCATGTTGCCCGAGCCGATCTGGTAGCTGACGCCGGAGACGGAGTCGACCTGCTCGCCGCCGATCGACGCAGTCAGGTCCAGCACGACGAAGTTGCCCTCGACCGCCGGGGCGTCGACGCCCACCAGCGTGCCGAAGCGCTCGCGCAGCGCGTCCAGGCGGCCCGCGACGTCCTCGTCGGAGACCTCGACGCCGTCGACCGTGAGCGTGATGCCGTCGAGCTCCGGGATCGTGATCTCGGGGCGGACCTCGACCTCGGCCGAGAAGTGCAGCTCGCCGGTCTCGTCGCCCGCCTCCAGGCCCGGGACCTTGGTGACCTCGACCTCGGGCTGGCCGAGCGGGCGCAGGTTGTTCTCGCGCACAGCCTGCGAGTAGAAGCCCGCGAGGCCCTCGTTCACGGCGTGCTCGATGACCGCGGGACGGCCGACGCGCTGGTCGATGATGCGCGGCGGCACCTTGCCCTTGCGGAAGCCCGGGACGGTGACCTGCTCGGCGATGTGCTCGTACGCGTGCTCGATGCTCGGCTTGAGCTCGTCGTACGTCACCTCGACGGTCAGCTTGACCTTGGTCGGGTCCAGGGTCTCGACGGCGCTCTTCACTTCGTTGGTCTCCAACTGAATCGAGTACAGGCGCCAGGCGGACGCCGGCGACAGTGGTCCGCGCCTCGTGGGGCCGCCAGGGCAGCCGGACGCACGTAGGCGACCCTCGATGCTACGTCACGGGCGTCAGCGTGGCCGAATCGTCCGGTGGCCCGCGGCTCTCGACGAACCACCCGCGTGCCGGCCCGGCCTAGAGAGCCGGTACCCTTGGACCCGTTGGTCTGCGCTTCACCGCGCTGACCTGCGCGGACGTAGCTCAATGGTAGAGCCCCAGTCTTCCAAACTGGCTACGCGGGTTCGATTCCCGTCGTCCGCTCCCGGGGTGGTTCAGGATTCAGGGCCGATCTGGTTCCGGAAATGCCGCGCCGCGCGAGCCCTAAGAGACTCGCCGCGTACTTATTGGCTCGGCCTGGCACGCGCGGCGCGGTCGCCGCCGACTCCCAGCGCATCCGGCGCGCTCGGACCCACCGTGCGCACGCGACGCAGCCCCCTCACCGGGTCCGGTGCGGGGCTCGTGTAGTGGTGTTCAATTGCGGGGCGTGGGGTTCTCCTGGCGCGTGGCGGTGACTCGTGCTGCCGGGCGTGGCCGGCCATTGGGTGTCGTCGGCAGGGTTGTGGTCCCGGGTGCGCGCTGTGCGGCACGGGTGCGACGCTCGCGGAGAGCGGCGGGTGATGGCTTCGCGGCGGACTCGCCCCGGAGTTCGGCCTCGTAGGCAGCCATTCGCCGCTGCCAGTCCTGGCGCGCGTCTTTCCTGGCCTCCCAGGCCTGCGCGATCTTGCGGTTGACCCCCGCGAGCAGGAATGCGAGGACGAACCAGCTCTTGGCGAGGCCCATGAGCTAGGTGTAGCCGCGGTCGGGGCGGACGTAATTGTCATGCAGGAGGTTGTTCGCGTTCTCGACGAGGGCGCGCTGACCGTAGACGGAGGTGTGGGCGCTGGTCCCCCACAGCATCCCGGCGGCGTGCACCAACTCGACGGCGTCGTCGGGCAGGGTGACCACCCCGTCGCAGCAGGTCTCGCCCTCGGGGAGCTCGACGGAGCGGTGCGCTGGCGGCGATCGTGACGTCCGTCCGCGGGGAGCGCCGTCGACGATGCCCCGGCGGCCCGCGCAGAACGGGCACAGCCACCGGCGTCGCGAGCCGACGCGGGTGGCGCGGTGGGGGTGAACCGCCACAGCGCACGCCGGTCGAGGCCTCGACCTTCGCGGCGCGCTGCTCGGGCGTGTCGTCGCGCTCGAAACGCGGCAGCTCGCGCAACTGCCGGGGCATGTGCTTGGAGGAGGGGACGCCGTCGATGAAGTCGATCCCGGGGTAGATCGCCTTCAGCGTTCGCTGACGGGTCGTCCGGTCGAACACGACTCCGATGCCGGCCTCGCGCAGCGCACCCTTGCGCGAGGTCGCCGACCCGGCCCTTCCTTCACACGACGCGTCGAGGACAACACGGCCCCCCAACCTCGGTGCCCGTCGCCAGGGCATAAACCGACCCGCCAACAGGCATGACTTCGGTGACTCCTGAAATGCCGGAGACACGGACCGGCAGCGCGGATGGGTCGCGACGAGCTTTGGTGCAATTCGGCGACGTGGATGGTGTTCGCCGGGTTGGGCGCAAGGCTCGCGAAGGGCGCGCCTGCGTAGTTGCCGCCGACGGCGTAGGAGGCCACGAGTCGTTCGGCGGGGCTCTTCGCGGTCGCGGTGGTGAGCGCCTCGATCGTCTTCGTCGTGGCGTACTCCAACTGGGCTGCGCTCACGGGCATCCATCCGGAGGAAAGGTCGGTCAAGCTGAGCAGCATCGCAGGGTCCTCGACACGGGTACCGCTCGCCGCACCCCTCGCTGGTCCGCGCTCCGGCCACCGTCAGGGCTGCGCCAACGAGATCTCCCGTCGAGCTTCGCTCAGCGCGAGTTCGACAAATCGTGCGTCCTCGGCCGTCCCATCGAAGAGCGCACCTTCGACGTCAGGGTTCTTGATCGGCGTCAGCGGGAGCGCCATCACCGTGGCGAGTGCGACCAGGATCTTGGCCAACGCCTCGTACTTCTTGCCACCGCGTCCCTCGTCGTCCCCATCGAGGTTCTTGATTGCGTCGACCCTGATCTCACCAACGGTCACGATGCCGTCGACTATCGACGTGCGGCCGACGAAGCGGGCGATCACGTCGGCGTTCGTGCGCTGGTTCTCCTCGATCCGGTCGAGTTCGGCAGCCTGATCCCGCTGCTTGCTCAGCATGCGTGGCCCCGCTCCGGCCAGCACCAAGGCGACGCCGCCAGCCGCCAGGATGCCAACGATCCCGGTCAGCAAGGCGACGCCACCAGCCATTCCGGCCGCGCCACTGGCGAGGGTCCCGCCGCCGAGCCATGCGAGCGTTGCGGACGTCGCCGCTGCACCCGACAACGCGGAGATCGCGGTGCCTGTCGACGCCGTCGCAAGGGCAGAAACAGCCGCGAACATCGACGCCGCGGCGATTCCGCCGGCGGCCGCTCCGCCGACCCCGCCCGCGCCAAGCCCCCCCATCAACCCGGCCAGGTCTGTGGCGAGCCGGGAGCGATGGGCGCGCAAGGCGGCTGCCGGATCCGTAGTTGATCCTTCGGACTCCGGTGTCCCTGCGATCGTCTTAAGCGCTGCCTGTGCCGCGTCGAGTCCGTCGCCCTCGGCGACCTCGTTTGTGATCGAGTGAATCAGCTTCTCGCCGCGCTTGGCGTTCTTCTCCATCGTGCTCAGCGCACCACGCAGCAGCTCTTCCAGCAGCTTGTTCTGCTCGTTGACCTTCTTCAACCGCTCCGCGTTGGAGCGCATGACAGAGCCCGCCGCAACGAGTGCCGGCGCGGACTTCCGGACACGGCCGGACGCGGCTGCCGCCTCCAGCCGGCGCACTCCAGTGCTCTTGACTTCACTGCCGAACAGGAGCTCGGCAAACACGCTGACGTGCTCCGGGTTAATCGGCCGGTCACCGTGCTCGATCTTCCTGACCATCGCCTCGGTGTACGAGACCTTCCGCTCCCTGAGGTCTTGGACGAACTCGGCGACCGTCTGGTAGTTCGCGGAGCGGTACTCCGAGACGAGCTCTCCGAGCTCCCAGTAGCGCGCCCGAGACAATCCTGCGGTGTCTGTACTCTGTCCTGACATGGCTGGACCATATCATGCCTGCCAGCAAGTGGGTGATCCGTCGCGATCCGGGGTTGACAACGTGTCGATCGAGGCCCGAGAGTTCTGTCACAGACCAGTCTGGACAGCGATAATCCATCACAAGACAGGGAACGGGACAATGACGTCGTACGGTGCATCGAAGTACATTCAGGCCCAACTCATGCGCGCGGTGGACGCCGCGCTAACGACTGGCGGCACGCACGCGGTCACAACTTGCGCGTCACTTCGAGACAGGCACCCGAACCTGTCGCCCGATGAGGTGCGCACGCTGGTCGAGCGGCGCTACGTGGCGACCGTGGCCAGCAGCGGCGCCGCGGCAGGGGCAATCGCCATCGCGCCCGTCGCGGCTGGTGTCGGTGCGGCAGTCCTCGACGCGGTCGGTTTCATCGGGCTCAGCGTTCGGCTCGTCCTGATCGGAGCAGCGCTCGCGGGCGACCCGCTCGACGATGAGGAGCGCCTTCGGACACTGGCACTGGCCGCCCTCGTGGGAAAGGGGGCCTATGGCGTGATCCAGGAGGCCACCAAGAGGACCGGCACGCACCTGGGTGCCAGGGCAGCCAAGGCCGTTCCGCTTGAGACGATCCGAGCCATCAACAAGGTCCTCGGCCGTAACTTCGTGACCCGCTACGGAACCCGTCAGGGCATCCTCGTGCTCGGCAAGGCGCTTCCTGCCGGCGTGGGCGCCCTCCTCGGCGCCGGCGGCAATGCAGCACTCGCAGCGGGCGTGATCAAGGGAGCCCACCGCTTCTGTGGTCCAGCCGTCCAGACGTGGGACGAGGTGATGGTGAATCTGAGCACCACGACGAACACCGCGGACTTCCGAACCTGGGGACGCCCCGACGACGGACCCCTGCCTGCCGCGGCCTGAGTCGCACGCAAGGAAGGCGCGAGAAGGGAAGGCGGAACCCATGCGCGAAGACAGCGACCCCGTCGAAGGGAGCGTCGTGGCGAAGGGCGAACTGGCCGACGGTCCTGAAGTCGTGGGCCGTTCTGATGGTGAGGCGGGCGCCGTGCGTTCCCCGCACTGGAAGCGGTGGACCGCCGCGGCTGGGGTTGCGGCACTCGCAGCAGGCGCCGTCGTGGTCGCCGCGCTTGTCGCAAGCCGGAAGTCATCCGCCAACACCTGTAGCTGGGACGACGCGGAACTCTCGCCTGAGGCGTACGAACGGTTCGCCATCTACCTGCGCGAAGGGAAGGCGAGAGACGTCGCAAAGGACGTGCGCTCTGGGGAGCTAACAGACGCCGAGGCCGACACATGGAGCGAAAGCGTCAAAGAGTCCTTCGAGCGTTCGCGTCATCGAGGGGACATCGAGCCCTGGGAGTGGCGGGACTTCGAAGAAGGGTGGCGTCCCGAGGGTTGGTAGCGGGCGCTGCCGCCTCATGGACCCGGCTGTACGAGCCGACTGGCGGCGGTCGGCGGGCAGAGCAGACAAGCGCTACGCCGCTAACGATGACAGTCAAAAGCCCGCAGGTCAGGAAGCATGTGTGGAGGGCGTGACACTCCGCGTGTGGAGGACCGCGCGGGATGTCACAGACTCAGCAGGTCAGACCCTTTCCGGAACCACCCTCCCGACCCTCGCGTGTCCCGTCCCTCGTCGTCGGGGCCTCCTCGCCACCCGCGCCCCAGCGGCGGTGGCCGACCGCTACTTGCGCCCACTCCCACGCGCTGAAGCCTGCCCCTGCCTGGGCTCACCCCGGTACTCACGTCGTCGCCTGGGCCACCTCGCCCTCGCGCGACCAGGATCGTTGGCCGTTCGCCGGATGGTTCAGTCCCCTCGTGGGACTGCGCGGGGCCGCTGGCGTGCCAGGGCGCTGCCGGTCATGGAGTCCGCCCGTCGTGCGGCGGCGTCCGACCCGCCCGGAGCGCGTCCACATTCACCCTCTCGCAGGGCTGGCGCCCGCGAGCGACCCGATGGAGGAACCATGTCCGAGACTCACCAGGCCCAGCCAGTGCCGGTTGCGCCCCCGCCCGCCCCCGCCAAGCCGGGGAACGGGCTCGCGACGGCCGGATTCGTCCTGGGCCTGCTCGGCGTTCTTGGCTCGTTCATCCCGGTCATCAATGTCGTCGCCATCGTCGTCGGAGTCGTCGGCGCGGTTCTCGCCGCGGTTGGCCTGGTGAAGTCGAAGAGCTCGGGCGCCGGCAAGAAGCTCGCCGTCTCGGGCATCGTCCTCGGTGTCCTCGCGGTCATCATCGGCGTCGTCGTCAACGTCGCGTTCGCCAAGGTGGTCGACGACGCCCTCGACGAGACGACGGGCAACAGTGTCGAGGCTCCCGCCAACGACGCCGCCAACGACGCCTCCGACGACGCTGCGGCGGACGAGCCCGCAGCCGACGCGGCTGGGACGACCCGGGAGAACCCCGCGCCGCTCGGCTCCGCGATCACCGGTGGCGACTGGACGGTGACCATCAACTCCGTCACCACCGCCGACGCGGACTCGCTGGGCTCGAAGCCGGAGGCGGGATCGACGCTGCTCGTGGTCAACCTGACCGCCACGTACAACGGCACGGACTCGCAGGGCTCGACCCCGTGGGCGACTGTCGAGTTCGTCACCGCAGAGGGCAACACGATCGACGGGCTCGACGGTTCGACACTCTTCGTGGCCGACAAGTCGTTCGACTCGCTCACGAGCGTCTACGCCGGCGCCTCCGTCACCGGCAACCGCATCTACGAGGTGCCCGCGGATGGCTGGCAGGCCGGCGTCCTCGCCGTGTCCCCCGACCTGCTGTCGGACAGCACGTTCGTCGCGGTCAAGTGACGCGTTAGGCCCTTCGCGCGAGCTGACGGCAGCCCTGCGTTCCGACGTCGGACGCAGGGCTGCCGTTTGTCTTCAGGCCGGATCGACGAACGATCCGGCGAGGGCCTCGGAGCCCTGGGCGAGGAGCGTGACGTCGGCGCCGACGGCGACAAATGTGGCGCCAGCACCGGTGTAGGCGCGAGCCAGCGAGGGGTCGAAGGCGTTGACGCCGACCGGCTTGCCGGCGTCGCGGACGGCGTCGATGGTGCGGAGGACAGCGGCGCGCACGTCCGGGTGGCCCTGCTGGCCTAGCACCCCCAGGGAGGCGGCGAGGTCGGCCGGCCCGACGAACACCGCGTCGACGCCGTCCACGGCCGCGATCTCCCCCGCCGCCGCGACGCCCTCCGCGGTCTCCACCTGCACCGTGACCGACACGTGCGAGTCTGCGTCGCCGAGATACCCATCCACCCGGTTCCAGCGCGTGGAGCGGGCCAGCGCGCCGCCGACGCCCCGGCGCCCGCGGGGCGGGTAGCGCACCGCCTCGACGACGGCGCGTGCCTGGGCCGCCGACGAGACCATCGGCACGAGCAGGTTCTGGGCCCCGAGGTCGAGGACCTGCTTGACGACGACGTCGCCGCCGGTCGGCACCCGCACCACGGGGTTGACGGGGTATGCGGCGACCGCCTGGAGCTGCGCGAGCACCGACTCGAGGCCGTTGGGCGAGTGCTCCATGTCGATCAGCAACCAGTCGAGCCCGGAGCCCGCGCAGATCTCCGCGACGAGCGGGCTCCCCGACGACACCCACATCCCCACGAGCGGAGCGTGCGCGGCGGCGAGGGCGTCACGAAACGTCGGCGTCAGACGAAGCGGCATGTGATCGTCCCTAGGTCGCGGTAGTCGGCCATGACGGTGTCACCAGGCTGCACCCAGATCGGGCGCGTGAAGGACCCGGCGAGCACGATCTCCCCCGCCGTGAGCCGGTCGCCGTGCCGCGCGAGCTTGTCGGCGAGCCATGCGACCCCCAGCGCGGGGTGCCCGAGCACGGCGGCGGCCACGCCGGACTCCTCGATCGTCCCGTTGCGCCGCAGCACCGCGGCGGCCCACGGCAGGTCCAGCTCGCCCGGCGGACGGCGCACACCCCCGACGACCATCGCGCCCATCGCGGCGTTGTCGCTGATGGTGTCGACGATCGTGCGCCCCGCCAGCTCGATGCGCGACGACAGGATCTCCAGGGCCGGGACCACGTGCGCGGTGGCCGCGAGCACGTCGTCAACCGTCGCGCCCGGTCCCACGTCCGACGAGAGGACGAACGCGAGCTCCACCTCGATCCGGACGTTGGAGAACCGCCCGTGCTCGATCTCCGCGCCGGAGTCGTAGACCATGTCGGAGAGGATCGCGCCGTAGTCGGGCTCGTCGATCCCGGTGGCGGCCTGCATCACCTTCGACGTGAGCCCGATCTTGTGCCCGACGAGCCGCCGCCCATACGCGACCGCCCGCCGCCGCCACTCGCCCTGCACCGCGTACGCGTCGTCGACCGTCATCCCGGCATGCCGGGCGGTCAGCAGCGGCACGGTCGCGCGCCTCGACTCGGCGTCCGCGAGCTCGTCGGCGATCGCGGCGATCGTCTCGTCGGGCAGCGTGCGCCCAGCCGAGGCGCTCACAACTGGTGCCCCAGCTTGTACTCGCCCTGCTTCCAGCTCGGGAGGTCGTCGGCCGCGTCGCCCTCGCGCGTGTAGGAGAACCCGTCGGCGCCGATCGTCACCTCGAGCTCGCTCGCCTCGTCGCGCTCCACCACGGGCTGCGGCTCACCGTCCAGCGACAGCACCAGCGACGCCTCGGTGTACCAGGACGGCACCACGGGGTTGCCCCACCAGTCGCGGCGCTGGTTGTCGTGCACGTCCCAGGTGACCACGGGGTTGTCGGGGTCGCCCGTGTAGTAGTCCTGCGTGTAGATCTCGACCCGGTGCCCGTCGGGGTCCCGCAGGTAGAGGTAGAACGCGTTGGACACGCCGTGCCGGCCGGGCCCTCGCTCGATGCGGTCCGAGAGCCGCAGCGCGCCGAGCTTGTCGCAGATGGACACGATGTTGTGCGTCGAGTGCGTCGCGAACGCGACGTGGTGCAGGCGCGGCCCAGCGCCGCCGGTCAGCGCGGTGTCGTGCACGGTGGGCTTGCGACGAAGCCACGCGGCGTAGGTGGTGCCCGCGTCGTCCTGGATGTCCTCGGTGACGCGGAAGCCCAGGTCCTGCAGGTGTCGCACGCCGCGCGGCACGTCGGGGGTCACCTGGTTGAAGTGGTCGATGCGGACCAGCGCCCCCGGCCCCTGCAGGTCGTAGCGCCAGGCGAGCCGCTCGACGTGCTGGACGTCGTGGAAGAACTCGAGCGGGAAGCCGAGCGGGTCCTGCACCCGCACGGAGTCGCCGATGCCCGCGACGAAGCCGTCGGCCCGCCGCTCCACCCGGCACCCGAGCTCGCGGTAGAACGCGACGGCCCGGTCCAGGTCCTGCGGCGCGCGCACCCGGTAGGACAGCGCCGCAATCGCCGCCACCGGCCCCGCGCGCAGCACCAGGTTGTGGTGGAGGAAGTCCTCGAACGTGCGCAGGTAGATCGCGTCGGCGTCCTCCTGGGTGACGACGAGACCCAGGACGTCCACGTAGAAGTGCCGCGCGGCCGCCAGGTCGGTCACGACGACCTCCATCGAGGCCGCGCGCAGGATGTCCGGCGGCGGCGACGCCGGCGTGGGGATCGGTGAGAGCGGCACGTCAGCGTCCCTTCCCGAACGTCGGCTGGTGCGTCTCACCGAGCGTGATGTGCACCGCCTGCTGGTGGGTGTAGAAGTCGATCGACCGGTACCCGCCCTCGTGGCCCAGGCCCGAGGCTTTGACACCGCCGAACGGCGTGCGCAGGTCCCGCACGTTGTTGCTGTTGAGCCACACCATGCCCGAGTCGACGGCCTGCGCGAACGTGTGCGCGCGGCGCAGGTCGGTGGTCCAGACGTACGCCGCGAGGCCGTACTTCACGCCGTTGGCGAGCGCGAGCGCCTCGTCGTCGGTGTCGAACGGCGTGATCGCGACGACCGGTCCGAAGATCTCCTCCTGGAAGATCCGGGCGCCGGGCGGCACGTCGGCGAACACCGTGGGCGCCACGTAGTTGCCGGCCGGGAAGCCGTCCGGCCGTCCTCCCCCGGCGACGAGCCGGCCCTCGCCGCGCCCGATCTCGATGTACCCCATGACCTTGGCGTAGTGCTCGGGGTGCACCAGCGCGCCCACCTCGGTGGCCGGGTCGTGCGGCGGCCCGACGACCACGCGCGCGGCCTGCGCCGCGTACCGCTCGACGAACTCGTCGTACACCGCGCGCTCGACGAGGATGCGGCTGCCTGCGGTGCACCGCTCCCCGTTGAGCGAGAACACCCCGAAGATCGTGGCGTCGACCGCGGCCGCCAGGTCCGCGTCCGCGAACACGACCGCGGGCGACTTGCCGCCGAGCTCCATCGACAGCCCCTTGAGGTGGGGCGCCGCGTTGGCGAAGATCAGTTGCCCCGTCCGGCTCTCCCCCGTGAACGAGATGAGCGGCACGCCGGGGTGCTTGACGAGCGCGTCGCCCGCCTCCTCGCCGAGCCCGTGCACCAGGTTGAACACGCCCGCCGGCAGGCCGGCTTCCTCGAAGATCCCGGCCCACAGCGACGCCGAGAGCGGCGTGAACTCGGCGGGCTTCAGGACGACGGTGTTCCCGGTGGCCAGCGCGGGGCCCAGCTTCCAGGACTCCAGCATGAACGGCGTGTTCCACGGCGTGATGAGCCCCGCGACGCCGATGGGCTTGCGGTTGACGTAGTTGAGCTGGCGGCCGGGCACCTTGAACGCGTCGTCGCGCTGCGCCACGACGAGGTCCGCGAAGAACCGGAAGTTCTCCGCGGCGCGGCGGGCCTGGCCGAGCGCCTGCGTGATCGGCAGCCCGGAGTCGAAGCTCTCCAGCTCGGCCAGTCGGGCGTCACGGGACTCCACGATGTCCGCCACCCGGTGCAGGACACGCGACCGCTCGCGCGGCAGCAGGCCCGGCCACGGGCCCTCGTCGAACGCCCGCCTCGCCGCCACGACCGCGCGGTCGATGTCCGCGCGCCGGCCCGCCGCCGCGCGCAGGTACGTCTCGTTCGACGCGGGGTGCAGCACGTCGAACGTCCCACCGTCCACGGAGTCGACGTGCTCGCCGCCGATGTAGTGCTGGAGGTGGTCGGGCAGGTCGTCGGGCCGGTGGCTGGCGGGCGCCGGGGTCTCGGTCACGGTCACCTCTCTCACGCGGTCGTGGCGGCGGCCGCCACCGGGTCGGGGTGCGCGCGGCCGAGGTACGCGGCGAGCGTCGACGAGCGGTGCTCACGCGCGGTCCGCTCGATGTCCGCCAGGGGCGCCCCCGCCTCGATCAGCTCGAGCAGGCTCTCGTGCTCGCGCACCGACTCGCGCGCGCGGCCGGGCACGAAGCTGAACGTGGAGTCCCGCAGGTGCCCGAGCCGGGCCCACTCGGCCTCGACGAGCGTGAGCAGCCGCGGGTTGGGGCACGCGGCGAACAGCACCGCGTGGAACCGGTGGTTCAGCGCGGTGAACAGACGCGGGTCGAAGTCGTCGAGCGAGTCGACCAGGTGCCGGTTGAGCTCGCGCGCCAGGCGCACGTCGTCGGTGGTCAGGCGCCGCGCGGCGAGCGCGGTGGCCGCGCCCTCGAGCAGCGCGAGCGTCTCCATGCTGTGCCGGTACTGCGAGTCGTCGATCACGCAGACGCGCGCGCCGACGTTCGGCTCGAACGTCACCAGGCCCTCGGCCTCGAGCCGGCGGATGGCCTCGCGCACCGGGACGACGCTCATGCCGAGCTCGTCGGCGATCGACGCGAGCACCAGCCGGTGCCCGGGCGCGAACTCCTGGCCCGCGATCCGCTGCCGGAGCGAGTCGTACGCCCGCTGGGACTTGCTGGCGTTCGGGTTCAGCGGTGCGTGCGCCACGCCTCGTACCTCGCTCTCCACTGCGCGTCCATGGGGAACAGCCCGTCGAGCGCGTGCCCGGCGGCCACCTGCTCGGCGACCCAGCGCTCCTCGTCCTCCTGCGCGAGCGCCGCGTCGGCGACCTCGGCGACGAGCGCGGGCGGGATCACGACGACGCCGTCGCCGTCCCCGACCACCACGTCGCCCGGCTCGACGGTGGTCCCACCGCAGGCCACGGCCACGTCCACGTCCCAGGGCACGTGCCGGCGCCCGAGCACCGCGGGATGCGCACCGGCCGCGAACACCGGAAGACCCAGGCCGGCGACCGCGTCGTGGTCGCGCACAGCCCCGTCGGTGACGACCCCCGCGGCGCCGCGCACCCGGGCGCGCAGCGCGACGATGTCCCCGAGCGTCCCGGCGTCGGCCTCGCCGCGCGCCGAGATGACCAGCACGTCGCCCTCGCGCAGGCTGTCGAACGCGCGCTTCTGGGCGTTGGCCCCGCCGCCGCGGCTCGCGACGAGGTCCTCGCGGCCGGGCAGGTACCGCAGCGTGCGCGCTGTCCCGACGAGCCGCATCCCGGGGTCCAGTGGCCGCACGCCGTCGATCGTCACGTCGTCGAGCCCGCGTCGCCGCAGCTGCGCGCTCAGTGTGGCGACCGAGGCGCGCGCGAGCTTCTCGCGCAGCTCGGCGGTCAGCCGGAACGGCTCGGGGCTGGGCGGCAGGCCGGCCGCCGCGCGCGAGCCCCATGCCTGCGCGCGCTGCTCGTCGTCGACCGCGGGCAGCGAGCCGAGCGCGGCGTCGAACGCCACCTGGCCCGCGACGACGGTCGTCGTGAGCCGCCCGGACGACGGCGACCCGGGAGCGCCGGGCGCGTCGACCTCGACCTCCACGACATCCCCGGGCGCGACCACCGACGAGCCGGCGGGCGTCCCAGCCAGGATCACGTCGCCGGGCTCGAGCGTGAGGTGCTGGGACAGGTCGGCGACGAGCTGCGCGAGCGGGAACAGCAGCCCGGCCGTGGTGTCCTCCTGGCGGAGCTCGCCGTTGACCCACGTGCGCACGCGCAGCGCCGCAGGGTCGACCAGGCGGGCGTCGAGCAGGCCCGGCCCGAGCGGGGTGAAGCCGTCCCCGCCCTTGGAGCGCACGTTCGAGCCCTTGTCGTTCGCGCGCAGGTCGTACAGCCCGAGGTCGTTGGCCGCGGTCACCCACGCGACGTGCCCCCATGCGTCGTCGAGCCCGACGCGGCGCGCGGCGACGCCGACGACGAGCGCGACCTCGCCCTCGAACGCGAGCAGCTCGGCGCCCGCGGGCCGCTCGACGACCCCGCCCGTGGCGGCGAGCGAGCTGGTCGGCTTCAGGAAGTACGACGGGTGGGCGGGCCGCCGCCCCCGCTCGTCGGCGCGCGAGGCGTAGTTCAGGTGGACCGCGACGATCTTGCCGGGCCGGGCCGGCAGCGGGCCGTCAGGCGTGGGCTCGGACATCGGCTCCCTCACGATCCGTCGGGTCGGGCGGCGTGCTCGGCGCGGGCTCGGCGGGCGCCCACCCGCTCGCGCGCAGGATCTCCTCCTGGAACGGGGCGACGACGCTCGCGGAGACCTTGAGGTCGAGCAGCAGGAACGGCCGCTGCGACGAGGGGCGCTGCGCCCACTGCCGGAGCTCGTCGAGGTCGTCGAGCGTCCGGACCGTGACCCCGCGGGCCCCGACCGCCGAGGCGAGCCCGGCGAAGTCCACGCCGGGGATGAGCATGGGGTCGCGCGTGAGGCCCTTGCGCCCGTACACGTGGATCTCCGCGCCGTACGCGGAGTCGTTCCACACGACCGCGAGCCCGCGCCCGCCGGCCACGCGCACCGCGGACTCCAGGTCGGCCAGCGCCATGAGCCCGCCGCCGTCGCCGGTGGTGAGCACGATCGTCGACGACGGGCGGGCGAGCGCCGCGCCCAGGACGCTCGGGAACCCGAGCCCGATCGCCTGGAACGCCGTCCCGACCATCAGCACGCGGTCGGGTGAGGCCACGGGCCAGTACATGTTCGACCAGCCGAGGAAGTGGCCGCCGTCGGAGACGACGACGCGGTCGGCCGGGAGCAGCTCGCCGATCCGGGCGGCCGCGGAGCGCGGGTCGAGCAGCCCGTCCGCGGCGGCGCCGTCACCGCTCGGGTAGGCGCGCGCCGCGGCGACGTCGACCCGCTCGCGCCATCCGCTCGGGGCGGCGCCGAGCGCGCTGAGCTCGTCGAGCACGGCCGTGGCGACGGTCGCGGCGTCGCCGCGCACGTAACCGCCGACGTGCGGATGCGTCGCCGCGGGCGCAACGTCCACCTGGAACACCCGCGTGCCGGGCGCGAACAGCTCGCCGAACCGCATCGTGAACTGGTTGAGCGACGCCCCGACGACGACCGCGACGTCGGCTTGCCGCACGAGCTCCATCGCGTCCTCGGCGCCGAACCCGCCCGCGACCCCGAGGTCGAACCCGGCGCGCGGGAACACGCCGCGGCCGAGCGCGGTCGTGGCCGTGAGGGCGCCGGTGGCGTCCGCGATCTCGCCGAGCACGGGCCCGGCGCCGGACACCCACGCCCCGCGGCCGGCGAGCAGGAGCGGCC
>JAEWOA010000192.1 GCA_023461115.1 Actinomycetes bacterium | reverse complement strand
GAGCCCGACCCGCCGCTCGGCGCACCCGAGGTCTGCCCCTTGCTCAGGCACGGGCCCGCGCCCTGCGCGTCGCACGCGGGCGGCGCCGGGGCGATCTCCGCGAGGTGGTTGCGCGCCAGGTTGCCCGCCACGAACGTGGGGTTGTGGCACTTGGTCGCGTCGCGGTTGGCGACGTCGACTCCCGGATCGGCCGCACCCAGCTTGGCCACCTGCTCGAAGCCCGCCTGCACCAGGTTCAGGGGCAGCGGGGAGTACCCGAACGCGCCCGCCTTCCCCTGGCCCTCGCACAGCGAGTAGAACATGAAGTCGACGAGCGTCTGGCGCTTGTTGGTCGTCATGCGCTGGTCGTTGGCGCCCGTCGGCAGCAGCATGTAGCTGTACGACGAGAGCGGGTACGCCCGGGGGTCCGGGTTGGTGTAGACGCCGTCGAGGATCTGCGTGAGGTACGCCTGGGACCGCTCGTCCTTGTTGATCTGCGCCTTGGTCAGGGCCACCGCGACCGCGTACTGCGTGGGCTCGACGTAGTTGCCGGCCTGGTTGAGCACCTTCACCACCGGATAGCCCTTGTTCACCGGGTAGGAGTACTCGACGTACGCGATCGTGCCGTTGCCCGCCTTCGACGCGACCGTGTTCATCACCTGGTCCGAGCCCGCGGCCGCGACCATGCGTGAGCCGCTCGGCTTCGGGTAGTACGACGTGAGCCCGGCGCGGCCGAAGTACGCGCGCCAGATCGCCGTCTGCTGCTTGTCCATCCACGTGGTGAACTGCGCGGTGGTGCCGGAGCCGTCCGACCGCACGACGGGGATGATCGGCGTGTTCGGGAAGACGCGCCCGTTGTTGTCCGCCTTGATCGCCGGGTCCGCCCACGTGGTGATCTTGTTGGTGAAGATCTTGGCGATCGTCGGGCCCGACAGCCGGATGTCACGCACGAGCTTGCCGCCCACCTCGAGGTGGTAGGTGAACGCCGTGCCGCCCGCGACGATCGGGAGGTACGAGAACTGCCGTCCGTTCGCGGTGTCCGCGTTCCCGTACTCGTCGACGCCCTGGTACGGGATCTCCGTGATGCCGAAGTCGGTGACGTTCGCGGCGAAGTTCTTGCGGCCCTGCGACGAGCCGCCGCCGTTGTACGTCACCTTCATGCCGTTCGCGTTCACGTCCGCGATCCACTGGTCGACGATCACCTGGCTCCACGTGGAGCCGCTGCCCTCGATCTGCCCGTACGCGGCGAACGCCGGCTGCTGCGCCGCGGTGAAGAACACGACGACGAGCGCGGCGACTGCGGCGGCGGACCGGTACGGGCGCCACCGGCGCGGGTGAGTCATCGGGTCTCCTGGGTTTCGGGGGGTCACCGGCGGCGGGGCCGGGCCAGCCGGCGTGCGACGACGAAGAGCGTGAGGACGAGGATCAGCAGGATCGACGCGGCCGCGAAGCCGCGCTCGATGTAGAGGGGCTCGCCGCTGCGGACGGTCGAGTAGATGAACAGCGGCAGGGAGTTCATGACGCCGTCGGCCGGGTTGAGCACCAGGAACGACGCGGCGCCGGACGTGAGCAGCACGGGCGACGTCTCGCCGATGCCGCGCGCGACACCGAGGATCAGCGCGGTCGACAGCCCCGCCTTCGCGGTCGGGAGCACGACGTTCCACACAGTCCGCCACCGCGAGGCACCGAGCGCCAGGCTCGCCTCCCGCAGGCCACTGGGCACGACGCGCAGGACGACGTCCGCCGCGCGCGCGATGATCGGCAGCATCATCACCGACAGCGCGGCCGCCGCGGCGAGCCCTGAGCGGGGGACGCCCAGCGTCACGATGAGCACGGTGTAGATGAACAGGCCGGCGACGATCGACGGCAGCGCCGTCATCGCCTCGACGACGGTGCGGACCACGCGCGAGAACTTCCCGCCGACCTCCGTCATGAACACCGCGGTCCCGATGCCGAGCGGCACGGTGATCGCCACCGCGATCGCGATCTCGACGAGCGACCCGACGATCGCGTGCGCGACGCCGCCGCGCGTGAGCGCGTCGCGTGGCCCGACGCCCGCCATGTCGTCGAACCACATGCTCGCGTGGAACAGCGCGCCGACGCCGCGGACCAGCGTGAACGCGACTGTCGACGCGAGCGCGACGCCCACGAGCGCGGCGCCGCCGGTCACCATCGCGGCCGCGAGCCGGTCGGTGACCGCCGGGCCGCCGCTCGTCACCGACGTCGCGACCGTCACCAACACCAGGAAGAGCACGAACGCGGTGATCGCGTAGGCGATCACGGAGTCCCACGGCAGAAGCCGGAAGCACAGCACCCACGCCAACGCGAGCGCGCCGAGCAGCGCTCCGCCGCCGATCATCCGGTCCTCGGCCGTGGTGGCGCCCAACTTGCGGCGCACGGGCGGCGGCGGCGCCGGCGACAGGTCCTCCAGCTCGCGCACCCACGTCGCGGGCACATGGAGGTCCTCGGCGCGCCGGGACTCGAGCACGGTCATCAGATGTCCGTCCCCGCGCCTGAGCGGCTGCGCGCCACGACGGTCGCCGCGAGGGTGTTCACGACGAGCGTCGAGCAGAACAACACCAGACCCGCGGTCAGCAACGCCGACAGCTGGGCGTCGCTCGCCTCCCCGAATCGGCCCGCGATCAGCGCGGACACCGTGTTGGTGCCGATCTCGAGCGGCCGGAACTTGAGGTCGAACGCGGGCGAGATGATCAGGACGACCGCGATGGTCTCCCCCAGCGCACGGCCCAGCCCGAGCATCGTGCCGCCGATGATCCCGCCCTTGCCGAACGGCAGGACCACCGAGCGGATCATGCCCCACCTGGTCGCGCCGAGCGCGAGCGCGCCCTCCCGCTCCCCCAGGGGCGCCTGCGAGAACACCTCGCGCATCACCGCGGCCGCCATCGGCAGCACCATCATCGCCACCGCCAGGCCCGCGACGAACGCCGACGCCGTGTACCGGGTCTGCTCCCACGAGGCGGCGCGCGGATCGGTGTCCACCCCGAAGAACGGCAGGAACCCGAGGTAGGTCTGCAGCCAGCGCGCGACCCCGCTCGCGTACGGCTGCAGCAGGAAGAAGCCCCAGATGCCGTAGACGATGCTCGGGACGGCCGCCATGAGGTCGACCATCGAGACGAGCGTGCCCTTGATCCGCGCGGGCGCGTACTCGCTGATGTAGAGCGCGGTCGCGAGCGCGAGCGGGAACGCGACGGCGAGCGCGACGAGCGCGACCGTGACGGTGCCGACGAGCACGGCCGCGATGCCCAGGACGTCCGCCTCGGGCTGCCACTGCGTCTCGGTGAAGAACGACCAGCCGTAGCGTCGGAGCGTCGGCACGGCCTGGACCGCGAGGAAGAAGCCGATGCCGCCCGTGATCGCGAGCACGGTGGCGCCGACGCCGCGGGCACCGATGACGAACAGCCGGTCCGCGCCGCTGGCGGACGACGTCAGCCTGCGCGGTGTCGCCGGCGTGCGCGCGGCGTCGCCGAGCCCGGGCTCGACCGCTGGAGGTAGCGCGTCGAGCCGCGTCATGCGCGTTCCTGCTCGGCGTGGCCCGCGGGGCGCATCCGGCACCTGCTCTCTTCTCAAGGTGACCCGACGGCGCACCGGGGACCACGGTGTGCGGAGCGGGTGACAGGACGGGACGCGGACGGCGCACAGGGGACGAGCGCCGGGTGAACATGGGGCGACACCCCTGGTCATCCGCCTGCCGTTGGTGTCGGATTTGCGCCGCCACGTCTCGTCGGCACGTTCGTGGGCACACTCGTGGGGCCGTTCGTCGGGCCGTCCGCAGGGCCATCCGCCGGAGCCTCGAGGACGAGCACCACACGCGCGCGCAGCGGCACCCGGTCGGCGGCGGAGGGCTCACTGCGCCCGACGACGCCATCCGAGCCGGAGGCGGCCAGGCGCACGTCGCGAAAGCCCGCCTCCTCCAGCAGCGAGCGCGCGCGCGAGGGCGAGAGGCCCGTCACGTCCGGAACGGACTGGAAGCCGGAGGCGACGACGAGCGCCACGGCGGCGCCGACCGCGAGCTCGGCGCCCTCGCCCGGCTCGGAGCCGAGCACCGTGCCCTCCCACGCGGGTCCGTCCTGCGGGCGCGTGGCCCCCGGCGTCAGGCCCGCCGCGGCGAGCGCGGCGGCCGCGTCGGCGTCGGTC
>JAEWOA010000191.1 GCA_023461115.1 Actinomycetes bacterium | reverse complement strand
CCGCACGGCCGGGCTACGTCTCGCCGCCCCCGCCGCCGCCGGCTCCGGCGCCGCTCGGCGCGCCCGACCATGACGAGTCCGCGCCGCGCGGCAACAGCCGCGTCGTCGCGATCGTCTCCGGCGTCGTCGTGCTCGGCGCGATCGTCGCGGTCGCGGTCGCGACGCTCAACCCCGGCGCCCGCAAGGCCCCGCGCTCGGAGTACGAGCCGGACACCGACCTCGCCGTGCACGAGGTGGTGCCCGCACCGCGCTCGATCCACGGGGAGCGCGCCGCCGACGGCTCGGTCGTGTTCACCTGGACCAACCCCGAGCCGCAGGCCGGGGACGCGTACTTGTGGGGCGTGGTGGACAAGACCGGACAGGTCCAGCCCGAGCGCGTTGAGCAGCCGAGCGCGACCGTCCCCTCCGACGAGGCGCCGGGCGAGGTGTGCGTCGAGGTGGACGTCGTGCGCGCGGACGGCCGGGTATCGGACACGCCCGCACGAGGGTGCGCGGGATGAGGCGGGGGACGCGCGACGCGGCGGTCGGCGGCGCGGCGCCCTGGCATCGCCGCGCCACGTCCGCCGCCGCAGCGATCGCGGTGCCGGTGCTCGTCGTCGTGCTCGCGCTCGTGAACCAGGGCTTCCCGCTCGCCCGGCTCGACCTCAAC
This sequence comes from Actinomycetes bacterium, assembly GCA_023461115.1. Lineage (GTDB taxonomy): Bacteria > Actinomycetota > Actinomycetes > Actinomycetales > Cellulomonadaceae > Cellulomonas. Next base: position 8,596 of record JAEWOA010000191.1, on the reverse strand, counting down.
GACGGCGCCGTGTGGCTGACGGCCACGAGCCAGCTGCGGCTGGGCAGGTACAACGCGCAGATCGACGAGCTGAACGCCGGGCTGGTGGCGAAGTCCGCGGACTTCGATGTGCTGCAGGACGCGGGGGACGTCGTCCTGGTCGAGCGCGGCACGATCTCCGTGGTCGACCCGCGCTCGGTGTCGCTCGGCGCGCAGCTCGACGCTCCCGGCGCGGACGTGTCGATGGCCGCGGGGACGATCGCGATCACGACCCCCGACGGCGGGCTCTACGTGCGCTCGCTGGCCTCGCTCGAGGGGCTCCGGGTGGGCCAGGATCCGCCGGACGTCGAGCTCGGCCGCGGCGGCCGCGCGGTGGTCGCCCGAACCGGCGCCGTCCTCGCGGTCGGCGCCGACGGCGCGTTCACACGCGTGACGTTGGCGGGCACGGCGCCACAGGTCGAGGCGGGCGGGTCGCTCGGCGTGGGCGCCGCCGAGCAGCTCAGCGCCGTCGGCGACGAGCCGGTCGTCCTGCGCGGCTCGACGCTCACCACCCGTGGCGGCTCGATCGAGCTGCCGGGCGACGGTTTGGTGCTCCAGCAGGCCGGGCCGGCGTCGGCGCGCGCGCTCGTCTCGAGCACGAGCGCGCTCCTCGAGGCGCCGCTCGACGGCGGCGCGGTGCGCGAGCACAGGACGGGCGGCTCGGGCGTGCCCGCGGCCCCCGTGCAGGTCGGCAAGTGCGCGCAAGGCGCGTGGGCCACGGGGGTCGGCTCGCACGTGCTGCTGTGCGACGGCGCCGCTCCGCGGGTCCAGAACCTCGAGGACATGTCCACCAGCGACGTGCTCGTGTTCCGGGTGAACCGCTCGGTCGTCGTGCTGAACGACACGCGGCGCGGGCGGGTGTGGGAGCCGCTCGAGGACACCGACCTGCGCGTGCCCAACTGGGAGGACATCGAGGACCAGGACCAGCCCGAGGACGAGCAGGAGGACACCGACAGCCCGGACACCAGCCAGGACCTGGTGACCGACTGCTCGCAGGAGAGCTCGGCGCCCAAGGCGATGGACGACGACTTCGGCGTCCGACCCGGCCGCACCACCGTGCTCCCGGTGATCAGCAACGACTCGTCGTCGGACTGCGGCATCCTCGTGGTGCGCGAGTTCGAGCCGATTCCCGAGGCCTTCGGCTCCGTCCAGTCGATCCAGGGCGGGCGCGCGCTGCAGGTCGCGGTGGAGCCCGACGCGGTCGGCGCCGTCGAGTTCCGGTACACGATCGACGACGGTCGCGGTGTGAACGCGCCGTCGACCGCCACGGTCACGCTGCGCGCGCACCCCGAGGGCGAGAACAGCCCGCCGGTCGAGCTGCGGCACGGCACGTTCGAGGTCGAGCAGGGCGGGCAGTCGACGTACAACGCGCTCGCCAACTTCGTCGACCCCGACGGCGACGACCTGGTGCTCGTCGGCGCCACCGCCGACCCCGCCGCGGGCTCGGCGCGGTACCGCCAGGACGGCACCGTCACATTCCGCGCGGACGGCTCGCGCCTCGGCCGCACCAGGGTCACCGTGCTGGTCAGCGACGGGTCCGACGAGCCGCCCACCGAGGGCGCGCTCGAGGTGGACGTCCGCCCGGAGGGGTCGATCCCGCCGCGGATCGACCCCGTGCACGCGGTCACCTACGTCGACCAGCCCGTGACGCTCTCGCCGCTCGCGGCCGTGCGCTCGAGCAGCAAGGAGCCGGTGCGCCTGGCCGCGGTCGAGGACGTCGCGGGGGCCACGGTGACTCCCGACCTGCAGGGCGGGACGTTCGCGTTCACCTCGCCCCGCGAAGGCTCCTACTACGTGCGGTTCACCGTCGCCGCGCCGCCGCAGCAGGCCACCGGGCTCGCGCGCGTCGACGTGCTGCCGTGGCCCGACGAGGCGCAGCCGCCCGTCGCGGTACGCGACCGCGCGTTCCTGCCCGCGGGCGGCCAGGTCACGGTCGACCCCCTGGCCAACGACACCGACCCCGCGGGCTCGGTGCTGGTGCTCCAGTCCGTCGACGCCTCGCTGGCCCCGGGCCTCACGGTCGCGATCCTCGACCACCACCTGGTGCAGATCCGATCCGAGCAGACGCTCACCGAGACCGTGGTGCTGCGCTACACCGTCTCGAACGGCGCCGCCGCGTCGGTGGGGGACATCGTCGTGCAACCCGTGCCGCCGTCGGCGTCCACCCAGCCGCCGATCGTCGAGAACATCGAGGTCAGCGTCCGCACCGGCGGCGTCGTGACCATCCCCGTCCTGGACCACGCCTACGACCCCGACGGCGACGAGTTGACCCTGGTCAGGGACTTGCGCGAGCCGCTCGCGCGCGGGCAGGGCCTGCTGTTCGTCTCAGGCGACCTGCTGCGGTACCAGGCGCCCGCGCAGCCCATGACGGTCCGTACCGTGTTCGACGTCGTCGACAGCACCGGCAACAAGACCGGCGGCACGCTGACCGTCCGGGTGCACGAGTCCGACGCTGACTCCAAGTCGCCGCCGCGGCCCAAGGACCTCGAGGCCCGGGTGTTCGCGGGGGAGAAGGTCCGCATCGCGATCCCGCTCGTCGGCATCGACCCGGACGGCGACGGCGTGAGCCTGCTCGGGGTCGCGCACGCGCCGGCCAAGGGCTTCGTTGTGAAGACGGGCGCCGACTGGATCGAGTACCAGGCGCTGCCGGGCGAGCTCGGCACCGACACGTTCCAGTACGCGGTCGAGGACTGGGTGGGGCAGCGCGCGGTCGCGACCGTGCGAGTCGGGATCAGCCCACGTCCGACGGGCGCCGCCAACGTCGTCGCGGTCGACGACGAGGTCACCATCAAGGTGGGCGAGCGCATCGAGGCGCGCGTGCTCGCCAACGACATCGACTCCAGCGGCGACCGGCTGCAGCTCGCCGAGGACCTCGTCGTCGACGAAGGGGTGGACGCGCGCGTCGAGGGCCGCCGCGTCGTCGTGCAGGCCCCCGACCAGCCCGGCGTGCTGCGCATCGGCTACACCGCGACGAACGCGCGCGGCGGCCGGGACAGCGCGATCCTCACGGTCACCGTGCTCGACGAGGTCGACGTGCTGCCGCCGATCGCGCAGGACGTCGTCGTCCCGGCGGCCGAGACGCTCGACCTCACCGAGGTCGCCGTGGACGTGCTCACCGTGGCGCAGAACCCGAGCGGCCCGATCTCGAACCTGCGCGTCGCGGTGCCCCAGTCCGTGGGGCAGGTGGCGCGCGTGGACGAGAGCGGGCGCGTGATCGTCGCGCTCGCGAAGCAGAACCAGACGCTGCCGTACTACCTGTACAACGTGCGCGCGCCCGAGGTGTGGTCGTACGCGTTCATCACCGTGCCCCCGCTCGCGTACTTCCCGCCCACGCCCCGCCCGGGCGCGCCCGCGCTGCGCGTGGGGTCCGGCGACGAGTTGCGGATCTCGCTGAGCGAGCAGCTCCAGGTCGCGGCGGGCCGCGAGGCGTCGGCCGCGGACCCGACCGCGCTGTCGGCGACGAAGGGCACCGCGACCGTCGCGCAAGGGGACGCCGGCACGATCGTCTACAAGTCCGCGAACGGCTACGCCGGCCCGGCGTCGGTGTCGCTGCCCGTCACGGACCGGCTGAACGCGGGCGACACGGGGGCCCGCACCGCGTACATCACGCTGCCCATCGAGGTCTTCGCGGTCGACGACCACCCGCCGACGTTCACGCCGTCGACCATCGACGTCCCGCCCGGCGAGGCGCCCGTGGTGGTCGACCTCCGGGTGTTCACCACGGGCCCCGAAGGCGTCACGCCGACCGACGACCGGTACCGGTACACGATCGCCTCCGCCGTGCCCGCGGGGTTCACCGCGACGATCACGGACTCGCTCCTGTCGGTCTCGGCGGCCGCGACCACCGCGAAGGGCCAGTCCGGCAAGCTCGGGGTGCGGATCGCGTTCGGCCGCGCCGGCACGCTCGAGACGAGCCTGGACCTCCGCGTGATCGCGAGCACGCGGCAGACCGCGCGCGTGCTGGACCGCACGATCGTCGACGGGGTCGAGGGCCAGGCCAGCACAGTCGACGTGCTCACCGACGCGTTCAACCCGTTCGCGCCGCAGGCGCTGCGGGTCGTGGGCGCGGTCGTCGAGACGCCCGACGCGGGCACGGTCTCGGCGACGGCGACGACCGTGTCGGTGCGCCCAGCGGTCGGGTTCATCGGGCAGATGGTGACCCGGTTCCGGGTGCGGGACGTCACCGACGATCCGAGCCGCGAGGTCGAGGGGCGGATCTACCTCACGGTCCGCGGCAAGCCCGCGACGCCGACGACGCCGCTGATCAGCGCCGAGCGTGACACGGCCGTGGTGCTCGACTGGGTGGCGCCCGACAACCGCGGGGCGCCGATCACCGAGTACCGCGTCACCGCGCAGCCCGGCGGCATCGTGCGCATGTGCGCGAGCACGACCTGCACGATCGACAAGCTCACGAACGACGTCCAGTACACGTTCACGGTGGCCGCGCGCAACGCGGTCGGGTACTCCGACGAGAGCCCGGCGTCACGGCCCGCGCGCCCCGACGCCGTTCCCGAGCCGCCCGGCAAGATCGACTTCGTCGGCTTCGGCGACGGAACGCTGACGTGGTCGTGGCCGCCGTCGGCGACGACGGGCTCCGCGGTGACGGGCTACGACGTGACGATCACGCCCGCGCCTCCTGGCGGCCCCGCGACGCGCACGGTGACGACGCCGCGCGTGACGTTCGACGGCCTCGAGAACGGCACGGCGTACTCGATCCAGGTGCGCGCCCGGAACAAGGCCCCGGAGCCGTCGGCCTGGTCGCCGAGCTCGGCGACCCAGGTGCCCGCGCGCGCCCCGGACGCGCCCACACGCCTCGTCGCGCAGCGCGAGGACACGCCCGTGGGCGGCGTGATCAACGCGACGTGGTCGGCGCCGCCGTCGGACGGCGGCGCCGCGATCGACCGCTACACGATCACGGTCTCCGCGCCCGGGGACGCTCCGGGCGCCGGGACGTTCACGGTGCAGCCGGGCGCCGCGGGCCAGACCGTCCGCTACCAGCTGGCGAACGCGCGCAACGGCACCGCGTACACGTTCGCGGTCACCGCCCACAACAAGGCGGGCGACGGCGCGGCCGCGACGGTCGCCGCGAGTACCTACGGGCTGCCGGGCACGCCGACCGCGACCGCGTCGGCGCCCCCGGGCGAGGGCGCCGCGGTCGTGCAGTGGGGCGCAGTCGACGACAACGGCGCGCCCGTCACCTACGAGGTCCTCGACGGCGCGGGCAGGGTCCTGAAGTCGGGCGTCCGGGGCGTGAGCACCCAGATCGGCGGGCTCGACGGCGGCACGCCGGTGACGCTCCGCGTGCGCGCGGTCAACGCCGCCGGCCCGGGCGACCCGAGCGCTCCCGTGACGGTCACGCCGACCACGCGGCCGAGCAGGGTCGACGGCCTCGTGGTCCGCGCGAACGGCAGCGGGGCGCCCACCGCGCTGTCCGGCTCGTGGGACCCGCCGGCAAGCGTGGGATCCTCGTCGGCCGTCACCTACTCCTGGACGATCGAGGTCACCGGCCCGGGCGGGTGGAGCTCGTCGGGCGAGACGACCGCGCGCTCGGTGGAGGCGGCCGTGCCGGGCGGCTTCGACTGGAGCTGGACCGGGGAGAACGTCCGGCTCACGGTGCTGCCGATGACCGTCGTCGCGGGCACGACGTTGACCGCGACGTCCGCGTCGAGCGTGACGACTCTGGTCGGCGCGTGGGGCCGCGCGCCGGGCGTGGTCCCGGACGTCACGCTGGTTCCCGATGCGACGACCGACCCGACGAGCGTGACGGGCTCGTGGAGGGCGCCCTCGTCGAACCTCGCGATCACCGGGTACCGGTACTGCGTGGCGCTCGACGGGCGGTGCGGCTCGTGGCAGGAGCTCGGCGGCACGACGGCGACGTTCACGCCGGCGGAGGCGCTCGGCGCGGTCCCGCCCGGCGACCACACGCTGCAGCTGCTGGTCCAGGCCGCGAACGCGTCCAACTGGGGCGAGGCCGGAAGGTCGGCCGTCGTCACGGTGACGTTCACGGACCCGGGAGGTGGGGGATGATGCGCGCGAGCACTCGCGGAACCGCGCGCCCGGCCGCCGCCGCACACCCTCGTCCCACCGTCCGACCCGACAGGAGCACGTCCTCATGACCCCCGAACAGAGCACCTGGTTCGCGGAGACCTTCACGACGCTCGTGCAGAACGTCGGCCGAGCGGTCCTCGGCAAGGAGCACGCGGTGCGCCTGGCCCTGACGGCGATGGTCGCCGAGGGCCACCTGCTGCTGGAGGACGCTCCCGGGACCGGCAAGACGTCGCTCGCGAAGGCGCTGGCCGCGACCGTCCAGGGCACGCACCACCGCATCCAGTTCACCCCGGACCTGCTGCCCAGCGACGTCACGGGTGTGACGATCTACGACCAGGGCTCGCGCCGCTTCGAGTTCCACCCGGGCCCGGTGTTCGCGTCGGTGGTGCTGGCCGACGAGATCAACCGCGCCTCGCCCAAGACGCAGGCCGCGCTCCTCGAGGTCATGGAGGAGGGCAACGTCACGGTCGACGGCGTGACGCACCCGGTGGGCCGGCCGTTCATGGTGATCGCGACGCAGAACCCGATCGAGCAGGCGGGCACGTACCGGCTCCCGGAGGCGCAGCTCGACCGGTTCCTCATCAAGACCAGCCTGGGCTACCCCGACCGCGCGTCGACGATCGAGATCCTCGCGGGCGCGCGGGACCGCACGACGGGCCTGGCCGCGAGGATCACCACCGAGGCGATGGGCGCCATGTCCGACCTCGCCCAGAAGGTGCACATCGACCCGGTGATGCTCGACTACGTCGCGCGCCTGACCGAGTCCACGCGCGAGGACGCGCAGACCGCGTTGGGCGCGAGCGTCCGCGGAGGGCTCGCGCTCGTGCGGTGCGCCAAGGTGTGGGCGGCGTCGCTCGGCCGTGAGTACGTGGTCCCCGACGACGTGAAGACCCTCGCCCAGCCCGTCCTCGCGCACCGCCTGGTGCTCGACGCCGAGGCGGAGTTCGCGGGCGTCACGGCCACCGACGTGCTCGGCCGCCTGTTGGAGCAGGTCGCGCCGCCGGTGTTGCGGGGCGCGTGACGTGAGGGTGTCGGCGGTCGGGTGGGGCATGGCGGTCGTCGCCGTGCTCGGGCTCGCGCTCGGGTGGCTGCTCGGCTGGGCCGAGTTCGCCGCGCTGGGCGCTGCCCTGGCCGCCGTGCTCGCGGTGTCGCTGCTGATGACGCTGGGCCGTGCGCGGTACCGCGTGACGCTCGACATGGCGGACAACCGCGTGCGGATCGGCGAGCGTGCGGTGGGCCGCGTGGAGGTGGTGAACGCCGCGCGGCGGCGCTCGCTGCCGTCGCGGATCGAGCTGCCGGTGGGCGGCAACGTCGCCGAGCTCGCGGTCCCCGCGCTGGCCTCCGGCGCCCCGCACGACGACTTGTTCGCGATCCCCACCGCGCGGCGGGCGGTCGTCGTCGTCGGGCCCGTGCGCTCGGTGCGCGGCGACCCGTTCGGCGTGGCGCGCCGCAGCATCCGCTGGACCCGGCCGGTCGAGCTGTACGTGCACCCCGCGCTCGTGCCGTTGGGCGGCGCCAGCGCGGGCCTGCTGCGCGACCTGGAGGGCCAGGCCACCCGCGACCTGTCCGACTCCGACCTGTCCTTCCACGCGTTGCGGGACTACGTCGCGGGCGACGACCGCCGCTACATCCACTGGCGCACCACCGCGCGGCGCGGCCAGCTCATGGTCAAGCAGTTCGAGGACACCCGCCGTACCCAGACCGTGATCGCGCTGGCGACCGACCCGCGCGACTACGCGAGCGACGACGAGTTCGAGCTCGCCGTCTCCACCGCGGCGTCGATCGGGGTGCAGACGCTCCGTGACGAGCGCGACCTGGCGGTGCTCGCCGGGCCGGGATCGCTGCGGGTCAGGACGCCGCCGCTGCTGCTCGACGACTGCTCGGGCATCGAGCTCGCGCCGTCGGGCGCGGGCGTGACGCTCCTGGGCCGCCGGATCGCGCGCGAGTCGCCGCAATGCTCGGTCGCGATCCTGGTGACCGGCTCGGCGCCGAGCGCCGCGGACGTGCGGCTGGGCACGCAGCACCTGCCCGCCGGCACGCGCGTGCTGGTGGTGCAGTGCCAGGTGGGCGCGGAGGTGTCCGTGCGCACCCAGCGGTCGCTCAGCCTCGGTGTCCTGGGCGTCCTTCCCGACCTGCCGCGCCTGCTGCGCCGGGCGGTGGCATGAGCCCCCGCTCGTTCGCGCGCGCGACGCTCGACGCGGCGGTCCTCGTCGTGTGCCTCGCGCTCGTCCTGGCCCCCCTCGCCCCGATCTACGGCGGCCGCGCCGCGGTCCCCGCGATCGCGGGCGGGCTGCTCCTCGGCGCGGGCGTCGCGCTCGCCGGGCACTGGCGCCGCTGGCCCGCCCTCGCGGTGGTCGCCGCCTCGGTGGTGGTGTACGCGCTGGCCGGTGGCGCGCTCGCGTTGCCGGACACGACGCTCGCCGGCGTGGTGCCCACCTCAGACACACTCGTCGACCTCGCGCGCGGCACGGTCTCGTCGTGGTCGCAGGTCGTGACGCTGCAGCCGCCGGTCGCGGGCGCCGGCGAGACC
>JAEWOA010000190.1 GCA_023461115.1 Actinomycetes bacterium | reverse complement strand
GTCGCGGTCACCGCGGCGCTCGCGGTGCTCGGCGCCGTGCTCACGTCCCGCAACCCCGTGGGCGGCGCGATGACGCCGCCGACCCGCGGTCCGCGTGCGGCCGCCCTCGACGCGCACCCGCACGCCGACGTCTCGCTCACCGGGCCGCATGGCGTGGAGCCGGTGATCGGCTCGGTGGAGGCGCTCGCGGTCCAGGTCGTCGACGACGAGCGCCCCCGCCGCTCGCACGCGACGTTCGCGGGCTGGTGCTTCCTGGCCGCGATCGTCGCGGCCATCGCGCTCGAGAACGCGACGACGTACTGGTCCACGGACCTGGTGCGCGCGCAGACCGGCGCCGGCGCGGGCATCGCCACCGCGACCACCGCCGGCCTCGTGCTCGGCATGTCCCTGATCCGGTTCGTCGTCGCGCCGATCTCGCTGCGGATCTCGCCCGCGCACCTGCTCTCGGCGGCGTTCGGCGTCGCGATCGTCGGGTGGGCGGTGTTGTGGACCGCGCAGACGCCGGCCGTCGCGCTCGTGGGCCTCTTCGTCGCGGGGCTCGGGTACGGCGCCCAGTACCCGCTCTCGGTCGCGCTGCTCCTGGCCACCGCGCCGTCCGCTGGGGATGCCGCGCAGGCCCGCGCGACGCTCGCCGGCGGGCTCGCGATCGGCGTCGCGCCGTTCCTGCTGGGGGCGCTGGCCGACGCGCTCGGTATCCACACCGCGTTCGTGGTGGTGCCCGTGGCCGCGCTCGTCGGGGCCGCGGCGGCGATCGTCGGCGGGGTGGCGATGCGCAAGTTGCAGCGGCCTGCTCGATAACGTTCTTCGCGTGGGCGCCTGGCCCCGAGGCAACTGGAGAACGACCGTGCACCATGACCCCACGCTCGCGCACCGACGCGCGAGCTCGACCCTGACCCTCACGCTTCCGGACGGCCGGCCCGCGGCGGGCCGGGAGGTCGTCGTCGAGCAGACGCGGCACGCGGCCGCATTCGGCTGCATCGGCTTCGACTTCGTCGGGCTCGCCAACGCACGAGACGAGGCGCCGGGCACGGCGGGCGGCGAGACGCCCCGCGACGAGACGCCCGTCTTCGGCGGCGCTTCGGTGGCCTCCGCCGCGCGCCTCGCGGACCTGTGGTTCGACCTGTTCGACACCGCGACGCTGCCGTTCTACTGGCGCGGCTTCGAGCCCGAGCGCGGCCGGCCGGACACCGCGCGCCTGCTGCGGACCGCGCACTGGCTGCGCGAGCGCGGCGCGCGCGTGAAGGGCCATCCGCTCGTCTGGCACACGCTCGCGCCGAACTGGCTGCTCGGGGCGCCGCTCGACGAGGTCGAGCGGGTGCAGCGCGAGCGGATCACGCGCGAGGTCGGCGGGTTCGCCGGGGTGATCGACACCTGGGACGCCATCAACGAGGCCGTGATCATGCCGGTGTTCCGCGCCGAGGAGAACGCGATCACACGCCTGGCCTGGGACCGCGGCCGTATCCCGATGGTGCGCCTCGCGTTCGAGACCGCGCGCGCCGCCGACCCCGGCGTCACGCTCGTGCTCAACGACTTCGACATGTCCACGGCGTACGAGTGCCTGATCGAGGGCGTGCTCGCCGCGGGCGTCCAGGTCGACGCGCTGGGCCTGCAGAGCCACATGCACCAGGGCTATTGGGGCGAGGAGAAGACGCAGGCGGTGCTCGAGCGGTTCGCGCGGTTCGGCCTCCCGCTGCACTTCACCGAGACCACGATCGTCTCGGGCGACCTCATGCCCGAGCACATCGACGACCTCAACGACTACCGCGTGTCCTCGTGGCCCTCGACGCCCGACGGAGAAGCCCGCCAGGCCGACGAGCTCACGCGGCACTACCGCACGCTCATGGCGCACCCACAGGTGGAGTCGGTGACGTACTGGGGCCTGTCGGACGAGGGCGCGTGGCTCGGAGCCCCCGCGGGCCTGGTCCGCGCCGATGGCACGCGCAAGCCCGCGTACGACGCGCTGCGCGCTCTGGTGCGCGGGCAGTGGTGGCTCGGGCCGACCACCTTCGTGGCCGACGAGGCGGGGCGGATCGTCGTCGAGGGGTGGCGGGGCGAGTACTCCGCGCGCGTGGGGGAGAAGGTGGTCGAGTTCCGGCTCGGCGACGACGTCGAGCTTCGCGAGCACGGGCGATGATCGAGCGGATCGCGGACCCCGGCGACGCGCGGCTGAGCGACTACTTCGACCTGACGGACGTCCGGCTGCGCCGCGCGCTCGAGCCGGCCGAGGGCCTCTACATGGCGGAGAGCTCCAAGGTGATCTCGCGCGCGCTCGAGGCCGGCCATCGGCCGCGCTCGCTCCTGATGACGGAGAAGTGGCTGCCCGCGCTGGGCGGCCTGATCGACGATGCCGAGCGGCGGTTCGGCCCCGTGCCCGTGTACGTCGGGACGGACGAGGTGGTCGAACGGCTGACCGGCTTCCACCTGCACCGCGGCGCCCTCGCGGCCATGCACCGGCCGAGCCTCCCGTCGTTGGCCGAGCTGGTCGCGGGCCGGACGCGCATCGCGGTGCTGGACGCTCTGGTGGACCACACGAACGTCGGCGCGGTGTTCCGCAGCGCGGCCGCGCTGGGTATCGAGGCCGTGGTCCTCTCGCCCGACTGCGCCGACCCGCTGTACCGGCGTTCGGTGCGCGTCTCGATGGGCGCCGCGCTGACCCTGCCCTATACGCGCGCGGGGTCCTGGCCGGACGATCTCGGCGTGCTCCGGAGCCACGGCTTCACGCTCGCCGCGCTGGCGTTGCGCGACGACTCGGTGGACCTCGCGCAGTTCGCCGGCGCCGTGCCGGACCGCGTCGCGTGGATGCTCGGGTCGGAGGGCCACGGGCTGTCCGCCGGAGCGCTGGACGCGGCGGACGTGGTGGTGCGCATCCCCATGCAGCTGGGCATCGACTCGCTGAATGTCGCGGCCGCGAGCGCGGTCGCGTTCTGGGCGTCGCGTCCCGCGCGCTGACCTCGTCAGGCCGCGGGGCGCTCGGGCTCGAGTGCCCGCCGCACATGCGCGCGCGCGTGGTCGAGGGCGTCGTCCAGGTCCGTGAAGAGATGCCGCTCGTGGTCGAGCCGGGCGAGCACGCCCACGGACTCGACGACGCGACGGTGCTCTGGCCGCAGGCCCTTGAGCAGCACGACGATCCCGCGGTGCCGCAGATCGTCGACGATCTCGGCGAGCGCGTTGGCGCCGCTGGCGTCCAGGACCCGCACGGACGAGAGCCGCAGCACGACCACGCGGACATCGGTGACGAGCGCGAGCTCGTCGAGGAACCGGCGCACGTCGGCGAAGAACAGCGCGCCGTCGATCCGGTACACGGCGATGTGCTCGTGCAGGAGGGCGTGCTCGGAGTCTGCGTCGACCGAGTCGTCGTCGGGCACGCTCTCGCGGTGCAGCCCGCTGCTGCGCGCGACAGCGAGCAGCGCCAGCACCGCCGCCACCGCGACTCCCACCTCGACGGCCAGCACCAGGTCGAACGCCACCGTGACCACCAGGGTCGCGATCAGGACGAGCGCCTCCGAGCGCCCCGACCGGCAGATCGCGACGGCCGTGCGCACGTCCACCATGCGCATCGCGGTGACGAGCAGGACGCCCGCGAGCGCGGACAGCGGGATGCGCGAGACGAGCCCCGCGCCGAGGTAGACGACTCCCGCGAGCACGAGCGCGTGCATGAGCGCCGACACGCGCGTGCGGGCCCCGCTGCGGACGTTGACGGCCGTGCGCGCGATGGCGCCAGTCGCGGGCATGCCACCGAACAGGGCCGCGGCGACGTTGGCGAGGCCTTGCCCGACGAGCTCGCGGTCGGGCTGCGTGCGCCCGATGTCGTCGGCCATGCCGTCCGCGACACGCGCGGACAGCAGCGACTCGAGCGCGGCCAGCGCCGCGATCGCGAGCGCGGAGGAGAACAGCGCGCTCGTCGTGGCGAGGTCGAGCATCGGCAGATGGGGCCCCGGCAGCGCGGCCGGGAGCGCGCCGATGCGGTCGACGTCGAGGTGCGCGACCTCGGCGACCACGGTCGCGAGCGCGACCGCGACGAGTGACGCGGGCAGCCCGCGGCGGATCCGCGGCAGCACCACCATGACCGCGACGACACCCGCGACGACGCCCAGCGCCGGGGCGGCCGCCGCCCAGTCGACGTCGCCGAGCGTGCGCACCGCGACGACGAGCGCGTTCTCGCCCTCCGCCCGTGGCGTGTCGAGCGCGAGCGGCACCTGTTGCAGCGCGATCACGATGCCGATGCCGAACGTGAAGCCCTCCACCACGGGCCATGGGATGTAGCCGACGAGCCGCCCCAGCCCCAGGAGCCCGCCCAGGACGACGAGCCCGCCCGCCATGATCGCCACGGCCGCCACGGACTCGGCGCCGTGCCGCGCGACCACCGGCACGAGCACGACCGTCATCGCCCCCGTCGGCCCGGACACCTGCAGGTGGGAACCGCCGAGCACCGCGGCGAGCGCGCCGGCGACGACGGCCGTGACCAGCCCGGCTGCGGCGCCGAGGCCCGAGCTGATGCCGAAGCCCAGCGCGAGCGGCAGCGCGACGACCGCGACCGTGACGCCGGCGACCAGGTCCCGCCGCCACGACCGTGGCAGGTCGGCGTAGTCGTCGCGGCGCGGCAGCACGCCGGCGAGCTGGCGGCGTAGCCAGGCGCCGGTCGTCGTCCCCGAGCTCACCGGGAGAGGTCCTGCTCGAGGTCGGAGAGCGTCTCCCGGTTCCGCGTGAGCGCGTCGAGCAGGACCGCGCGGGCGGCGTTCAGCATGTCGGCGACCGCCGGCAGGGCCAGCGTGTAGAAGACGGCATTGCCCTCGCGGCGTGCCGTCACGACGCCGGCGCGCCGCAGCACCGCGAGGTGCTGGGACAGGTGGGACGCCTCGATGTCGATCTCGCCGAGCATCTCGGCGACTTGCCGGTCGCGTTCGACGAGCAACTCGAGCGTGCGGACACGCACGGGGTGCCCGAGCGCCTTGAAGAGGTCGGCTTTGACGGCCGCGAGTGGTTGCTCGACGCCGAGGCGCTGCAGGGGCACGTCGATCCTCCGGATGACTTGATGAATTCATCAAGAGCGTAGATCACTCGGGCTCGGTTGTCGCACCGAGGCCCGGCAGGGGTCGCCAGGCCCGGGACGGTCGATTTCACCCGGACGGATGACCCTCGGATTGCGGCTTTTACCCCGATTGGCCTAGAACGGGCACGCCCGCTGCGCGAAGATCGGCAGGAGATGCGGACAGGGGCCGGACGTGTCGCGAGGGGCGGGGAACGATGGCGCAGGGAAGCGCGTCGAGCATCGTTGCCTCGGACGCGCGTGGACCCCTCGTGACTCGGGCAGCCGCGGGCGTGCTGCGCCGCTCGCTGCTCGGCAGGCTCGAGTCCGTCGGCCCCGGCCAGGCCGGCGTCGTCGTCGGGCCGCGCGGCTCAGGCAAGACGACGCTGCTCGCGCAGTGGGCCCGCGGCGCCGGGCTGCCGGTGGTCTGGGGCCGCTGCTCGGCCGCGGGCATCGAGCTGCGCGCCGCGAACGGGGCATGGGCGGCGCTCGCGCCGCACGACCTGCCCTCGCTCGCGATCTGGGGCGGCGCGCCCGGCGTCCTGGTGCTCGACGACACCCACGAGCTCGGAGGCGGCGCGGCGGCCCGCGAGCTCGAGCGCGCGCTGCGCGACATCCCCGCGACGCTGCGCGTCCTGGTCGCCACCCAGCGCGTCCCCGTGCTCGACTCGGCGCGCTCGGAGGTCCCGGAGCCGACCGTCGTCGCGCCGCCCGACCTGCGCCTACGCGCGTGGGAGATCGACCAGCTCTTCCGCGAGGTCCACCGCGAGCCACTGCTCGCCGAGGACGTGGACGTCCTGGTGCGGGAGACCGAGGGCTGGGCCGCGGGTGTGCACCTGTTCCACCGCGCGACTACCGGGATGCTGCCCGCCGACCGACGCCGCGCCATCCGCGCGCTCGCGCAGCACGGGCCGTGGTTCGCGCGCGACTACGTGGCCGGCGAGGTGCTCGCCGACCTCGAGCCCGCCGCACTCGAGGTGCTGCACTGGGGCGCGGCCTTCGGTGTGCTGACCCCGGCGCGCTGTGACCAGCTGCTGGGCGCCGGCACGAGCCGCGCGGTGCTCCGCGACCTCGCGACGTCGCGGTCGTTGCTCACGAGCCGCGACGGCGAGCGCTACCGCATGCCGCGCCTCCTGCGCCTGCACCTGCTGGCCGCGCACGCGCACCACCTGGGCCCCGACGCCGCGCGGTCCTGGCACCGGCGCGTCGGGCGGCTGCTGGAAGCCGAGGGCGCCGCGCACGAGGCGGTCGCGCCCTACTGCCGGGCGCAGGACACCGCGGACGTCGCCAGGCTCCTGGACTCGGGCGCCTGGGAGCCCCCGGCGGCCGACGAGACCGAATGGGAGGTCGGCGCCAGCGTCGACGACTGCTGGGCCGAGCTGGTCCCCGCCGCGCTGGCCGGCCACCCCGCGGTCGCCGCCGCCCGCGCGCGCGGCCTGGTGCGCGACGGAAGGCTCGCGCAGGCGCACGCGCTGGCGC
>JAEWOA010000189.1 GCA_023461115.1 Actinomycetes bacterium | reverse complement strand
GCGCGGGCCTGCTCGACGAGCGCGCGTGCCTCCACGGTGTCGACGCGGAGGTCGAGCGCGGGGTCGTCGAACGGCAGCCGGTACCCGCCGGGCGCGGCGACGACGGGCAGGCCGAGGCGCCGCACGCGCGAGATCAGCGCCTGCACCGCTCCGGTGGCGCCATCGGGCGGCTCGCCGTCCCACACGGCATCGACGAGCGCGTTCGTCGAGACCGCGCGCCCCCGCGCGCCGACCAGCTCGCGCACCACGGACGCGAGCCGCTCGCCGCGGACGGCCACGCCGTCGATGGCGAGGGCCCCCAGGGTCGTGATGCGCACCGCCCAAGCATCCCCCACGTCCCCATGGGGGCGCGCATCCCGGGCCGTGTACGGCGTTCGAGTGATCTTGCGCGCCACGTGGCTGTGGTCGTGGACCTCGATCGGGGCGCGCGGAAGGTTCTTCTCACTGCCGACGAGGGCGGTCCGGGGCCCTGATCGGGGCGAATCGGGCGCCGTCCTGTGGGTGGTGCTGTGGACGGTGTGTGGGTCGTTCCGGCGTGTCGCTGTGGACGTCTCCGGGCGGTCCTGTGGAGCGCTGTGCATGGCCCCGCGGGCCCGCCGCGAATGTGCTGCTCAGGGGTGCGTGTCAGTCCCCAGGTCTAGGCTGGCGCAGTACCCACAGGGTGAAAAACAACACGCTTGTAAGCACAACCCCTAGTGGTCACTAGCGGGCCGGACCACTAGGTGTAGTGTCTGAAGGCGTCGCGGCCCACTGGTTCGCGAAGGGTCCAGAGGGACGGTCAGAGGACGATCTCGGGGGAGATGAAGATGGCGATCACGGTCTACAGCAAGCCGGCGTGCGTGCAGTGCAACGCGACCTACCGCGCGCTCGACAAGCTGGGCGCGGAGTACACCGTCGTCGACATCTCCGAGGACGCCGACGCGCGTGACTACGTCATGTCGCTCGGCCACCTCCAGGCCCCGGTCGTCATCGTCGACGGCGACCACTGGTCGGGCTACCGCCCGGACCGCATCAAGGCGCTCGCGGAGCGCCTCGCCACCGTCGCCTGACGCGCTCCCCGCGCCACGCGGCCGGCTCCAGACCGGCCGCACACCTTCGCAGCAACGTTCGACCCGAGGGGGACCGCGATGACCTCGTTGGTCTATTTCTCGTCGGCGTCGAACAACACGCACCGCTTCATGGAGAAGCTCGGGCTGCCGGCCCAGCGGATCCCGCTGCGGCCCGGTGACCCGTTCCTGCGGGTCGCCGAGCCGTACGTTCTCGTCGTGCCGACCTACGGCGGCGGCAACGAGGGCGGCGCGGTACCCCGGCAAGTCATCAAGTTCCTCAACGACGAGGACAACCGCGCGCTCATCCGCGGCGTCATCGCCGCGGGAAACACGAACTTCGGCGAGGCCTACTGCATCGCGGGGGACATCATCGCGGCCAAGTGCCGCGTCCCCTACCTGTACGGCTTCGAGCTGATGGGAACCACTGAGGACGTCAACCGCGTCCGTGAGGGATTGGGACGATTTTGGCAGCGACAGTCGCAGATACCCGCGTAGACCTGACGGGCCTGGACTACCACGCCCTCAACGCCATGCTGAACCTGTATGGCAAGGACGGGGAGATCCAGTTCGACAAGGACCGTGAGGCGGCGCGCGCGTACTTCTTGCAGCACGTCAACCAGAACACGGTCTTCTTCCACGACCTGGACGAGAAGCTCGACTACCTCGTCGAGAACAAGTACTACGACCCGGCCGTGCTCGCGCAGTACGACCGCGCGTTCATCAAGACGCTCTTCCAGTACGCGTATTCCAAGAAGTTCCGGTTCCAGACGTTCCTGGGCGCGTTCAAGTACTACACGTCGTACACGCTGAAGACGTTCGACGGGAAGCGCTACCTGGAGCGCTTCGAGGACCGCGTGTGCATGGTGGCCCTGAGCCTCGCCGAGGGCGACGAGAGCTTCGCGCTCTCGCTCGTCGACGAGATCGTCTCGGGTCGGTTCCAGCCGGCGACGCCCACGTTCCTCAACCTCGGCAAGGCGCAGCGCGGCGAGCCCGTGTCCTGCTTCCTGCTGCGCATCGAGGACAACATGGAGTCGATCGCGCGCGGCATCAACTCCGCGCTGCAGCTCTCCAAGCGCGGCGGCGGCGTGGCGCTCCTGCTGTCGAATGTGCGCGAGCACGGCGCCCCCATCAAGCACATCGAGAACCAGAGCTCCGGCGTCATCCCCGTGATGAAGCTGCTCGAGGACTCCTTCTCCTACGCCAACCAGCTGGGCGCGCGCCAGGGCGCCGGCGCGGTGTACCTGCACGCGCACCACCCGGACATCTACCGGTTCCTCGACACCAAGCGTGAGAACGCCGACGAGAAGATCCGCATCAAGACGCTGTCGCTCGGCGTCGTGATCCCGGACATCACGTTCGAGCTCGCCAAGAAGAACGAGCCGATGTACCTGTTCTCGCCGTACGACGTCGAGCGCGTCTACGGTGTGCCGTTCGCCGACGTGAACGTCACCGAGAAGTACTACGAGATGGTCGACAACGCGCAGATCCGCAAGACCAAGATCAACGCGCGCGAGTTCTTCCAGACGCTCGCGGAGCTGCAGTTCGAGTCCGGCTACCCGTACGTGATGTTCGAGGACACGGTCAACCGCGCGAACCCGATCAAGGGCAAGATCACGCATTCGAACCTGTGCTCGGAGATCCTGCAGGTCTCGACTCCGTCGACGTTCAACGAGGACCTGTCGTACTCGCACGTCGGGCGCGACATCTCCTGCAACCTGGGCTCGATGAACATCGCGCTGTCGATGGACTCGCCGGACTTCGGCAAGTCCGTGGAGACGGCGATCCGCGCGCTCACGGCGGTCTCCGACCAAACGGACATCGAGTCGGTGCCGTCGGTCAAGCGCGCCAACCGCGGCGGCCACGCGATCGGCCTGGGCCAGATGAACCTGCACGGCTACCTGGCCCGCGAGCGGATCTTCTACGGCTCCGACGAGGGCCTCGACTTCACGAACATCTACTTCTACACGGTCGCGTACCACGCGATCCGCGCGTCCAACCTGCTCGCGCAGGAGCGCAAGCAGGCGTTCTACGGGTTCGAGGACTCCAAGTACGCGTCGGGCGAGTACTTCGAGAAGTACACGGAGAAGGAGTGGGCGCCGCGCACCGAGCGCATCCGCGCGCTCTTCGCGGACGCAGGCGTGCACATCCCGTCGCAGGACGACTGGCGCGCGCTCGCCGCGCTCGTCAAGGAGCACGGCCTGTACAACCAGAACCTGCAGGCGGTCCCGCCGACCGGCTCGATCTCGTACATCAACCACTCGACGAGCTCGATCCACCCGATCGCGTCGAAGATCGAGATCCGCAAGGAAGGCAAGATCGGCCGCGTCTACTATCCGGCGCCGTTCATGACGAACGACAACCTGGAGTACTACCAGGACGCGTACGAGATCGGCTACGAGAAGATCATCGACACCTACGCCGAGGCCACGCAGCACGTGGACCAGGGCCTGTCGCTGACCCTCTTCTTCAAGGACACGGCCACCACCCGTGACCTCAACAAGGCGCAGATCTACGCCTGGAAGAAGGGCATCAAGACGATCTACTACATCCGCCTGCGCCAGCTCGCCCTCGAGGGGACTGAGGTGGAGAATTGCGTTTCCTGCATGCTGTGAGGTCGGTGCGCGGACATGTCTGAGGCGAACGAAGCTCCGGTCGTCGGGCGCATCTACGGCATCCGCCTCGCGACGTCGGATGAGTACCGATACATCGGGCTGACCGAGTCGACCGTGGCTCGCCGTTTTGCCCAGCACGTCGGATCGGCGCGTAGGGGTCGGCGAACGCCTTTCTACGACTGGTTGCGCAAGCACGGAGCCGAATCGGTGCAGGCCGATCTCCTGGAGGAGGTCGTGACGAGCCGTGACGACCTCGGCGCTGCTGAGATTCGATGGATCGCCAAGCGCCGACAGATGGGAGACCGCCTCCTGAACCTGTCAGACGGCGGCATCGGGCCGACGGGCGTCGTGTGGACTGCGGAGCAGCGCGAGGCAGCGCGTGTCAGGTCGACGGGACGACCGGGGGTAAGCCGCCCAGGGGCCCTCAACCCGTTCCACGGCAAGAAGCACAGCGAGGAGCAGCGCGCCCGGTGGTCCGAGAGCCGCGCTGGCACGAACGTCGGACCCGACAACCCGAACTACGGCAGGTACGGACCCCAGCACCCGGGTTTCGGTCACACGATGAGTGACGAGGCGCGCCGGGCGCTCTCCGAAGCACGCACGGGCGCTGGCAATCCGAACTTCGGCAAGTCGGCGAGCGCCGAGACGCGCGCCAAGATGTCGGCTGCCCGCCAGGGCCGCCCCATGCCGTCGAGCTGGCGCAGCGCTCACACGAGATATCACACGAACAAGGGTGCGTGGAGCCCGCGGTGCGGGTTCTGCGACACGATCGTCGAGCGGCACTTCGCTTTGCTCGTACTTCAGGGAGATGAAGGATGACCCCCACGGGGAAGCTGAAGCTGATCGACCGCGTGTCGGCGATCAACTGGAACCGGCTCGAGGACGAGAAGGACGCCGAGGTCTGGGACCGCCTGGTCGGCAACTTCTGGCTGCCGGAGAAGGTCCCGGTGTCCAACGACATCCAGTCGTGGGCCACGCTGACCGAGCAGGAGAAGACGCTCACGATGCGCGTCTTCACCGGGCTCACGCTGCTGGACACCATCCAGGGCACGGTCGGCGCGGTGTCGCTCATCCCGGACGCGATCACGCCGCACGAGGAGGCCGTCTACACGAACATCGCGTTCATGGAGTCGGTGCACGCCAAGTCGTACAGCTCGATCTTCTCGACGCTGTGCTCCACCAAGGAGATCGACGAGGCGTTCCGGTGGTCGGAGGAGAACCCCAACCTCCAGCGCAAGGCCGAGATCGTCATGGAGTACTACAAGGGCGACTCGCCGCTGAAGCGGAAGGTCGCGAGCACGCTGCTCGAGTCGTTCCTCTTCTACTCCGGCTTCTACCTGCCCATGTACTGGTCCAGCCGCGCCAAGCTCACCAACACGGCCGACCTGATCCGCCTGATCATCCGCGACGAGGCGGTGCACGGGTACTACATCGGCTACAAGTACCAGAAGGGCTTGGAGAAGCTGACGGAGGCCGAGCGCGTCGAGCTCAAGGACTACACCTTCGAGCTGCTCTTCGAGCTCTACGACAACGAGGTGGAGTACACGCAGGACCTCTACGACGGCGTCGGCCTGACCGAGGACGTCAAGAAGTTCCTGCGCTACAACGCCAACAAGGCCCTCATGAACCTGGGCTACGAGGCGCTGTTCCCACGCGACGAGACCGACGTCAACCCGGCGATCCTCTCGGCCCTGTCGCCCAACGCCGACGAGAACCACGACTTCTTCTCGGGGTCCGGCTCGTCGTACGTGATCGGCAAGGCCGTCAACACGGAAGACGACGACTGGGACTTCTGAGGCTCGGCCAGCTTTGACGAACGGGCCGGGCGCGCCGCGTGACGCGCGCCGGGCCCGTTCGTTCGTCGTCAGTCGGTCGGGAAGGACGCGGGCCGAAGGCAGGCGTCGTCGGGGTCGATCGACCGCATGATTCGGTGGCCGATCTCCGTGAGCTGCCTGACCTGGGCTTGGGTGAGCGGGTCGACGACGAGCCGGCGCACCTCGGCGACGTGGCCCGGCGCCGCCGCGGTGATCGTGTCCCAGCCCGCGTCGGTCAGGTGCGCGAGCGTGTAGCGGCCGTCAGTCGGGTCGGGGCTGCGCTCGACGAGCCCGCGCTTCTCGAGCCGAGCGGCCACCTGGGAGAGCCGGGGAAGCGAGCCCTCGGCCAGCGCGGCCAGCTCGCTCATTCGCCGGGTCCGCCCCGGCGACTCGGAGAGGACGGCGAGCACGCCGTACTCGAAGAAGCTCAGGCCGGCGTCCTTCTGCAACTGCGACTCGAGCGCCGAGGGCAGTTTGACGAGCACGGCCGTGAGGGCCATCCAGGCCTGCCGTTCGTCGGGCGTCAACCATCGGGGCTCGGCTGCCATGTCGCTCACATTACTTCAGCCGTGAAGCCCGCATGACTTGCATCGTGAAGTTATCCATGCCTACTGTTCGCTTCACGCTTGAAGTCAATCACCACCCGTGGAGCCCCCCATGAACGTCGTCCTCTGGATCATCGCCGGCCTGCTCGCCGTCCTCTTCATCGCCGCGGGCGGCCTGAAGGCGACGATGCCGAAGGAGAAGCTCGCCGAGCGCATGGCCTGGGTCGAGGACTTCAGCCCCGCCGCCATCAAGACGATCGGTGTGCTCGAGGTGCTCGGCGGCCTGGGCCTTGTGCTGCCCGCGATCCTGGGCATCGCGCCGATCCTCGTCCCGATCGCCGCGACGGGCCTCGCGGTGACGATGGTGGGCGCCGTGATCGTGCACGTGCGCCGCAAGGAGCCGCAGCTCATCGTCCCCAACGTCGTGCTGCTGGTGCTCGCGCTCGTCGTCGCGGTCTTCCGCTTCGGCCCCAACGCCTTCTGACCCACCCCGCGGGCGCGAACGCCCGCTGAGTGCGCCGATGGATGCGCGGAATGTGCCCGTGACGGGCGCACTCCACGCATCCATCGGCGCATCTATGGGAGGGGCTCCGCTTACTTCGCCGCTGATTGGATCAGCGCCAGCACCTTGAGCGGCTGGCTGAGCATCGGCACGTGTGACGACGCCACCTCGACCGTCTTCGAGCCGGCCCGGGCCGCCATCGCCCGCTCGGCCTGCGGCGGGATGATCCGGTCGT
>JAEWOA010000188.1 GCA_023461115.1 Actinomycetes bacterium | reverse complement strand
ACCGACAACCTGGACCTGCACTCCGCGGAGGCGCTCGAGGCGGGCTTGGAGGCGTTCGAGGGCACGGTCCTGGCGGTCACGCACGACCGCTGGTTCACGCGCACGTTCGACCGGTTCCTGGTGTTCGCGGCGGACGGCACAGTCCGGGAGACCCCCGAGCCGGTGTGGGACGTCGCGCGGGTGGAGCGCGCGCGGTAGCGGGCGCGCCCGGCCGGGGCGGCGGACGTCAGCCCACGACGAGCGACACGGCGAGGCCCAGCATCACCGCCGCGACGCACAGGTCGAGCACCTGCCACGCGCGGGGACGGGCGAACAGCGGCCGTAGGCGGGCTGCGCCGAAGCCGAGCGCGCAGAACCAGCCGACGCTCGCGGCGATCGCGCCGACCCCGAACGCCCACACCACCGCCTGCTGGTGCGCGAGCCCGCCGAGCAGCACGACGGTGTCGAGGTACACGTGCGGGTTGACGAACGTGAGCGTCAGGCACGTGACGACGACCGCGCTGCGCGACGCGGGCGACGACTCGGCGGGGTCGAGCCGCTCGGGGCGCCTCGCGCGCCGCAACGCCAGGACTGCGAGCACGACGAGGAACACGGCGCCGGCCCAGCGGAACGCGGTCAGCGCCGTGGGGTGGGCCGCGACGAGCGGGCCGAGCCCCGCGATGCCGAGCAAGATGAGCAGCGCGTCGGCGCCCGCGCAGATCGCGACCACCACGCCGATGTGCTCACGCCGCAGCCCTTGGCGCAGGACGAAAGCGTTCTGCGCGCCAATCGCGACGATCAGCCCGGCGGACGCGAGGAAGCCGGCGAGGAGCGAGGGGAGCACGGGTCGAAGGCTAGGAACCGCCACGAGGTGAAGTCCAGCGAAGGTTTCTATCCGGGCATTAGCGTGGCTTCATGTTCGACGCCGAGCACCTGCGCGCGCTCGCGGCCGTGCTCGACGAGGGCTCGTTCGACGCCGCCGCCGCCCGCCTCCACGTCACGCCCTCCGCGGTCAGCCAGCGCATCCGCGCGCTCGAGCAGCAGGTGGGCCAGGTGCTCGTCGTGCGCGCGCGGCCGCCCCGGCCCACCGAGGCCGGCGTGGTGCTGGCCAGGCTCGCAGGTCAGTTCGCGGTGCTGGAGCGCGACGCGCTCGCGGCGCTGCGCCCGCAGGACGACGAGCGGTGGCAGCGGCTCGCCATCGCCGTCAACGCCGACTCACTGTCCACGTGGTTCCCGGCGGCGCTCGCGGGGCTGCCCGCGGGCACGCTCGTCGACCTCCGGCGCGAGGACCAGGACCAGACCGCGCGGCTGCTGCGCGACGGCGTGGTCATGGCGGCGGTGACGGCGGACGAGCGCACCGTGCAGGGCTGCCGGGCGCGGCCGCTGGGCGCCATGCGGTACGTCGCGGTCGCGGCGCCGCGGTTCGTCGGGGAGCGGCTGGCGGCGGGGCCCACCGCGGCCGCGCTCGACGAGGCGCCCATGGTCGCGTTCAACCGCGACGACGCGTTGCAGTCCCGGTTCGCGCAGGGGCTCGTCGGGCGGTCGGTCGCGGCGCCGGTGCACTACGTGCCGTCGAACGCCGCGTTCGTCGAGGTGCTCCGTGCCGGCCTCGGCTGGGGCATGGCCTTCGACGCGGCGGTGGCGGACGACCTCGCGTCGGGCGCGCTCGTCGAGCTCGCGCCGGGCCGGCCGCTGGACGTTCCGCTGTACTGGCAGCATTGGGCGCTCAGGACGCCGGCGCTCGACGACCTGACCGCGCGCGTCGAGCGGGCCGCCGGTGCCGCGCTACGGCCGTGATCGCGCGTTTTGACCCTTCGTGGGGGCCGCGGCTACGCTGTTGAGTCGTTGTGCGTCCCTGTCGTGCGCCCGTGGCTTCTCACCACGCGGACTGACGGCAGTGCCGGTGCGGTATTCCCACTCGCCGGCCGGGCGCCACCGACAGCACCGATCGGCACGTCCACTGCTTCGTGGGCCGTGACCGTGACACGACGCAACACGAAACGAAGGCTACGACCGTGCGTACGTACACCCCGAAGCCCGGCGACGTCGAGCGGAACTGGTACGTCATCGACGCGACCGATGTCGTCCTGGGCCGCCTGGCCACTCACGTGGCCACGCTGCTGCGCGGCAAGCACAAGCCGACCTTTGCCCCCCACGTGGACGGCGGTGACTTCGTCATCGTCATCAACGCGGAGAAGGTCGCCCTCACCGGCAACAAGCGCGAGGCCAAGCTCGCGTACCGCCACTCCGGGTACCCGGGCGGTCTGCGGGCCACCCCGTACACCGAGCTCCTGGACAAGCACCCCGAGCGCGCGATCGAGAAGGCCGTCCGCGGCATGCTCCCCAAGAGCTCCCTCGGCCGCGAGCAGCTCGGCAAGCTGAAGGTCTACGCGGGCCCGACGCACCCGCACCAGGCACAGCAGCCCAAGCCCTTCGAGATCACCCAGGTCGCGCAGCAGGCCTGAGGCCGCCGCGCAGTAGAGACGACAGGACACACCCGTGGCAGAGACGACGGTCGACATCGACCTCGAGGGCGACGAGACGCCCACCTCCTACACCTCTGAGACCGCTGCCCCCACGGGCCGCGGCCAGAGCATCACGGCCCCCGGTCAGGCCCTCGGCCGCCGCAAGGAGGCCATCGCCCGCGTTCGCCTGGTGCCCGGCACCGGCACGTGGAAGATCAACGGCCGCACCCTCGAGGACTACTTCCCGAACAAGGTGCACCAGCAGCTGGTCAACTCCCCGCTGAAGCTCGTGGACGTCGAGGGTCGCTTCGACATCGTCGTCCGCGTGACCGGTGGCGGCGTGTCCGGCCAGGCCGGCGCCGTGCGCCTGGGCATCGCCCGCGCGCTCAACGCGATCGACGCCGAGCACAACCGCCCGGCGCTGAAGAAGGCCGGCTTCCTGACTCGCGACGCGCGCGTCGTCGAGCGCAAGAAGGCCGGTCTCAAGAAGGCCCGCAAGGCGCCGCAGTACTCGAAGCGCTGATCCAGCGCTCACGGCCCGATGGCCCCACGGTCGCTCGACCGGCGGGGCCATCGGTGTTTCTCCAGACGACCGCCCCGGCCAGGGGCGACGCGCTCGGCGAGTAGCCTGGCAGCGCGAGACGAAGGGGTCAGCATATGGGTGAGCTGTTCGGCACGGACGGAGTCCGTGGCCTCGCCAACAAGGACGTCACCGCCGAGCTCGCGCTCGACGTGGCCGTCGCCGCCGCGCACATCCTGGCGACGCGCGGCGAGTTCGCGGGCCACCGGCCCCGCGCGCTCGTCGGCCGCGACTCACGCGCGTCGGGCGAGTTCCTGGCAGCCGCGATCTCCGCGGGCCTGGCGTCCGCGGGCGTGGACGTGCTCAACGTCGGCGTGGTCCCGACGCCCGCGGTCGCGTACCTGACCGCCACCGAGGGCGTGGACATCGGCGTGGTGATCTCCGCGTCCCACAACGCGATGCCCGACAACGGAATCAAGTTCCTGGCGCGTGGCGGGCACAAGCTCGACGACGACCTCGAGCGGCTCATCGAGGCCCGCATGGGTGAGGAGTGGGAGCGCCCGGTCGGCGCCGACGTGGGCCGCATCCGGGTGGACACGGGCCACGCGGGCGACGAGTACGTGGAGCACCTCGTCTCGACGATCGACGTCTCCCTCGAGGGACTGCGGATCGCGGTGGACTGCGCCAACGGCGCCGCGAGCGAGGTCGGGCCGGCCGCGCTCCGTGAGGCCGGCGCGGACGTCGTCGTCATCAACGCGTCCCCGGACGGCCGCAACATCAACGAGAAGTGCGGCTCCACCCACCCCGAGCAGCTCCAGGCGGCCGTCGTCGCATCGGGCGCGGACCTGGGCGTCGCGTTCGACGGCGACGCGGACCGCTGCCTCGCGGTGGACCGGAACGGCGAGCTCGTCGACGGCGACCAGATCATGGGCATCCTCGCGCTCGCGATGCGCGACGCCGGCCGGCTCAAGGACGACACGCTCGTCACGACCGTGATGAGCAACCTCGGCCTGAAGCTCGCGATGCGGGCCGCCGGCATCCGGACGGTCGAGACGGCGGTGGGCGACCGGTACGTGCTCGAGGCCATGCGCGCGGGCGGGTTCGGCCTGGGCGGCGAGCAGTCGGGGCACATCATCATGTCGGAGCACGCGACCACGGGCGACGGCGTGCTCACCGCGCTGCAGCTCGCGGCCCGCGTCGCGGCGACCGGCAAGCCCCTGGACGAGCTCGCGGGCGTCGTGCGGCGGCTCCCGCAGACGCTCGTCAACGTCAAGGGCGTCGACAAGGCCCGCACCGACGACGAGGCGCTCGTCGCGGCCGTCAAGGCGGCCGAGGAGTCGCTGGGCGAGACCGGGCGCGTGTTGCTGCGGCCGTCGGGCACCGAGCCGCTCGTGCGCGTGATGGTCGAGGCGGCCACGCAGGAGGACGCGGACCGCGTCGCGGGCACGCTCGCGGATGTGGTGCGCGACCGGCTCTCGCTGTGACCTCGTCGGCCGCGGCGCGCGACG
>JAEWOA010000187.1 GCA_023461115.1 Actinomycetes bacterium | reverse complement strand
CGATACAGCCAAGGCACCCACGGGGGTGGGAAACCCTGACCAATCTCAACCACGACCCCACATCATGGGGCCGAATGGCATCGACTATTTGGCACACTGTTGAGTTCTCAAGGAACAGACGCGCATCTTCGTGGATCTCGCGATCCGCTCGGAGGCAACTTCTCAACCTTAGCGGCTTCGTTCCTCTCCGTCAAACCGCCGTGTTCGGCTGGTTCGTGGCTCGGAACTGATCCGCGTTCCGATCGTCGCACGGCGCAGCGCACAGCGCTGACGAGTGGACTTTCGGAGGGGGCGTCTGCCCGGGGGACCGGCCTGCGAGGTGTTCCTCGCTGTCCGTTCCTCCCTGCCGGGCGACGACGAGAACATTACGCAGGCCCGTCGTCGGGAGGCAAATCCGCGGCCTGGTGACGGCCGTCACGCCGGCTCGAGAGCCATGAACGTCCAGGTCATAGGCGCTTCGTCGCCGGTGCGCGCGCGGCCTGAGCCGGTGATCGCTCGTCTGCGTCGGGCGATCACACAGCCGCAGTGTCGAGAGCCCTGTCGTCAGTACAGCGCGTTGGCGAGCGCACGACGCGCCGCCACGACGCGGGGATCGTCGCCGCCGACCACCTCGAACAGCTCGACCAGCCGCAGACGCGCCCGCTCGCGATCCGGGCCGGCGGTCACCCGGATCACGTCGACCAGACGCGCGAACGCGTCGTCGACCTGTCCCCCGAGGATGTCGACGTCGGCGACCGCCAGCTGCGCGTCCACGTCGTCGGGACGCGCCGCCGCCTCGGCGCGTGCCGCGGCGAGATCCAAATCCTGGGTCCGGGCGAGGAGACCGACCTGCGCGATCCCGGCGCGCGCGAACGTGTCGCGCGGGTTCTCCCGGAGCGCCTGTTCGTACGCCGCGGTCGCGGCAGCCAGGTCGCCGCGATCGATCGCGTCGTACGCGGCCTGGTGCAACGGCGGGAGCTCCGGCTCGAGCTCGGCTTCCACGGGAGCGTCCACGGCCGGCGTCGCGCGCCCACTGACTCCGTTGGCCGCGGCGACCGCGAGCACCTGGTCGATCACGGGGCGGATGCGGTCCCGCGGCGCCGCGCCCGCGAACAACGGCATGGGTTGGCCGGCGATCACCGCGATCGTCATCGGCACCGAGCCCTGCGTCTGGAAGACCTCGGCGATCTGGCGGTTCGCCTCGGCGTCGACGCGGGCCAGCAGCCACGAGCCGGCGTCCTCGTCGGCGAGCGCCGCCAGGTCTGCGGCCACCTGCTTGCTGACGTCCGACCAGCCCGCCCAGAGGACCACGACGACGGGGTACATCGTCGAGCGCTGGACGAGATCGGGGAACGTCGCCTCGTCGACGTCGACGACGTACGGCCCGGGCGCGGGCAGCCCGCCCGGCTCTCCGGGCTTCGGCGTCGACGAGCGCGCGAACGACGACAGGTCCACCGCACCTCGCACGTCGAGGCGGGGCTGGGGTCGGGTGGGCTCGGCCATGGTGTCCTCACTACGGTGTCGCCGCGGCGCGTTGGCGCTGCCGGGCGCGGGCGGGTCGATGCAGTTGGTCGCCGGAGGCGTGCTCGGCGTCAGGTCACCTTGACCGACGTCAGCACGGACTCCGCCCCCAAGGTCTTGATCTTGGCCGTCGAACCGGCCGGTGGCACGTAGAGCGCGACGATGCTCGTGTACGTCTGCGCCATCGACTTGGCCGCCGCGGCGACGCCGGCGAGCGCCTTCACGAACGGGTCGGCGATCGGGATGGTCGCGCCGGCCGTGGTGATCGCCATGGTCGAGACGATCGTGAGCTCGCCGACGACGATCGCGCCGCCGTCGAGCGTCTTCCATGCCGAGACATCCTGGCCCGCGGTGTACGTCGACGAGGCCTTGCCCGCCGAGCCGACCCCAGCCACCGCGCGCGCCCGCAACTCCTCGAGCTCGGTGCGGAACTGGTCATCCGCGAACGACGCCGCGTACGACGAGCCGCTGCCCTTGGCCAACACGTCCGCGAACTGGGCCAGCACCTCTCCCGGCGGGACCACGAGCGAGTCGTCGTCGGGCTCGAGCACCTCACTGCCCGTGGCGGCCGGCGCTGTCACCGGCATGCTCGCGCCCGGAAGCAGGCGCGCCCACCCCCACATGCGGAACTGCGCACGAGGGCCGTCCTGCCGCATCACGACGATGCGTTGCGCCTGCAGGTCGGCAGGCTGCTCCGTGACGAACAACTGGGTCCGCGGCCACTCAGTGGTCGCGGGGACCACCATCGCGGCGGTCGTCGACGGGATGACCGTCGGATCCTTGGCGCCGCCCGTCGCCGTCGACCGCACGTACTCGGCGGTCCGCATCCGCAGCGCGGGACCCTCGACGCGCGGGGCGAGCAGCTTCGGGTCGGCCTTGGCGTCGGCGGCCCCGAGGACCGTGCTGAGCTTCTCGAACACGAGGTCCGACTGTGGCGGCGTCAGCACCGCGGGCGCGACGGCGGGCGCCGGCGGCGGTGTCGGCTCGGGCGGCGACGCCGCACATCCCGCGAGCATCGCGAGCGTTGCGACGACGGTCGTCGCGGCGGCGGCCGGGCGGATCGGGGTCCGCGCGACGATCGGGCGGGTCGGGGTCATCGGCTGCGCTCCTCGTCGGCAGGTCCCGTGGCCGGAGC
>JAEWOA010000186.1 GCA_023461115.1 Actinomycetes bacterium | reverse complement strand
GCGTACACGCCGTCGGCGCCATCCTTCGCCGCCAGCCCCGGCACGGCCTGCATGAACGCGGTGACGTCCCGGCCGTCGCCGCCGACGAACCACGGGTACGCCGACATCGCGCGCGCCACCCGCGCCTCGGGCAGCGCGTGGTCGTCGGGCGACGTCGCGGAGGCGGCGACCCGGCCGGGGGCCGCGGCGATCCGGCCGAACGCCCGCGCGAGCCCGACGAGGCTCGTCGAGAACAACGGCGCCCCGCACCCGTCGACCGTGACATGGGCGACCGCCTCGCCCGTGAGCTCGGCGACCGCGCCCCGCAGCGCGAGCTGCAGCGGGTGCGCGGGGTCGCGGTACCCGGCGGTGGGCCAGCCGGCCGCGACGCAGGTCGCGAGCATGCCGGCGTGCTTGCCGGAGCAGTTCTGGGTCAGCGGCGTCTTGCCGTGGCCGTCGGCGCGCCAGGCCCATGCCGCGTCGGGGTCGAGCGGCCAGTCGGGCGTGTTGTCGAGCGCGCCCTCGTCGAGCCCCGCGTGCGCGAGGATGCGCCGGACCACGGCCAAGTGGCCGTCCTGCGCGTTGTGGCTCGCGCACACGAGCGCGAGCGCCTCGTCGTCGACGTCGAGCCCGCTGCGCAGCATCCCGACCGCCTGCAGCGGCTTGAGCGACGACCGCGCCCACACCGTGACGCCGGGGTCCCCGACGGCCAGCCGCACGGACCCGTCCGGCGCGAGCACGACGAGGTGCCCGCTGTGCACCGACTCCACGAGCCCGCCCCGCACCACTGCGGCGAGCGGGACCCCGATCGACGCCGCAGGCGCGGGTGAGCCGCCCGGCGCGGCCACGCTCGCGGTCACCAGCCCGACGACGGCCCGCTGGGCCCGCGGGGCCCGCGCCGCGAGTACGGCTCGATCGCGGGCTTGACGTCCACCAGGTAGACGATCGCCGCGACCGCGGAGACGAGGCCGAGGAAGATCGGCAGGCCCATCGGCGGCATGCAGAGGAACGCGATCACGGCGGCGGCGCCGACGATCGCGAGCCAGAAGTTGCGCGTCCGCTTGCCGGCGGACGTGAACGCGGCGGCCGGCCGGCGCAGCGCGTCGACCAGCGCCCACACGCACAGCGCGAAGATCACCAGCGTGAATGCCAAGTACACGAGCCACTGAATGCTTCCCACGATCCCCACGCGCGGAAGCCTACGTCGCCTCCCCCCATTCCCCGCCGACTTCGTCGGAATCCGTCGAGTTCGTCGGCGATCTCCGACGAGCTGGGCGTTCTCCGACGAACTCGGCGGAGGGGGTTGGGGTTACAGGTCTGGGAGGGGGGCGCGGGCTGCTGCGGGGGAGGCGCCTGCGGCCTCCAGGAGGTCCACGATCAAGGAGCGGTGGAGCAGGACCAGGGACTGGACCTGCCAGTCGTCGGGGGCCAGCGTGAACGGGTCGAGAGCGCGCGCGGACTCCAGGAGCGCCGCGCGGGCGCGGGCGGGATCGCGGCCAGCGCCGACCGCCACCGCGAGCTCGTCGGTGGCCTCGGCGGTGGCCTCCAGGCGCGCGGCCACCGCGGCCAAGTCGTGCGACGACGGCGACTCGACGAGAGCCAGCGCGCGCCGCGCCAGCACACGCGCGTTGCGCATCGCGCGGTCGATGTGGACCGCCGCTCCCGCCTGCGCCGACAGCTCGTCGACGTAGCGCCGGCCGGCCGGCGAGACCCGCGCGAGGTCCCGCGCGTTGCGCGCGCGGTCGCCCCACTCGTCGAGCGACGGCTGCGACGCCCGCCCGCGCACCAACGCGTCCTCCACGCGCGCCGACGAGCCCGACGAGACGCCGAGCGCCAACACGTGGAGCACCCCCGCGACCTCCTCGACCGCCCGCTGGCCGGCGGCGCGCGGGTGCCGCCGTGGGTCCGAGGGAGTCAGGAGCGCGACCGCCACCGCGACGGCGCCACCGATCGCCGCGTCGAGCCACCGCCCGAACGGGCCGCCGCCCAGGGCGCCTGCGGGCAGCCCGACGATCACCATGGCCTGAACGCCGGCCTGCGTGGTGAGCATCGCGCCACGGTCCAGGAACCGGGCCAGCAACGCGGCGACGAACAACACGACCGAGACCTGCCATACGCCCGTGCCGATGACGTGCACCAACGCGTCGCCCAACCCCACGCCGATCGCCACGCCCACGGCCAGCTCCGCGACCCGCCGCATGGACCGGTCCATCGAGAACCCGAGCGCGATCCACGCGCACACGGGCGCGAAGAACGGGTACGGGTGCCCGAGCGCGAAGTGCGCGATCGCGAACGCGATGCCGCCCGCGACGGCCGCCTGGAGGATCGGGAACCACGCGGCCTGCACCCGCGCGGCGCCCTGCCGGACGCGCGAGCGCGCCTGCAGCCGGACGTCCCGTAGCCCCGGCCGCGCGCTGGACGGCTTGCCGGGCTGCCCGGCTGCGGCCGGAGTGGAGGTCACGGCGAGGGGCTCACAGCATCGGGTGGCCGCCGAGTCCGCGGGTCAGCGGCCCCCGCGCCTCGGGGCGGTCGGTCGAGATCCCCTCGCCGGGCACGATCGTCTCCTGCGCGGCGGCCACCTGGCCCACCTCGGACGCGACGACGAGCGGCGCGTCCTGCGCCACCGACCGCTTGACCACCGCGAGCGCGATCGGCCCGAGCTCGTGGTGCCGCGCCACGCTGGTCACGACGCCCACCGGGCGGCCCAGCTCGGACGGCGCGCCCTCGGCAGCGCCCGCCTCGGCGCCGCCCGGCTCGACGACGTGCACCGCCGCCCCCGGCTCGGGCAGCACGTGCCCCGACCCGTCCAGGTGCAGCATGACGATCCGCCGGGGCGGACGGCCAAGGTTGTGCACGCGCGCGACGGTCTCCTGCCCTCGGTAGCAGCCCTTGTGCAGGTGCACGGCGGTGCGCAGCCAGTCGAGCTCGTGCGGGATGGACTTGTGGTCGACCTCGCGCGCGGCGCGCGGCCGCCACGCCTCGACGCGCAGCGCCTCGG
>JAEWOA010000185.1 GCA_023461115.1 Actinomycetes bacterium | reverse complement strand
CCCCGCCCGCGGCGCCACGATGCTGGCGTGGCCGACGAGACGCCGGACCTGCGCGACGCCCCCGAGCGGCTGCACCGCCGCCGGGCGTCCCACCTGTACGGGCTGATCGTGAGCGGGTCGGTGCTCGCGGCGGCGCCCGAGGGGTTCGGGCTCGCGCGGATCGCGGTCGCGGTGGTGCTCACGCTCGGGGTCTACTGGGCCGCCGAGTCCTACGCGCACTGGATCGCGGCGCGCACGATCCACGGCCGGGACCTGACGAGGGCCGAGCGCCGGATGGTGCTCAGCGACGGGCTTCCACTGATCGCGGCGAGCCTCGCCCCGGTCGTCGTGCTGCTCGCTGAGGAAGTGCTGGGCGTCGAGACCGAGACCGGAGTGGAGATCGCGCTGGCGGTCAATGTCGCGCTGCTCGTGATCGTCGGGTGGCGCATGGCGCGCGCGGGCGGGCTCACCGGCGGCCGGCAAGCGCTGGCCGCCGTGAGCACGGGCCTGCTGGGACTCGTGATGATCGCGCTCAAGCACGGGCTCCACTGAGGGACCACCTCACCCCCCGCGGGTGACGACCGGGCCGTGCCGGGCTGTGAGCGTGGAACCCGGCCGAACCGGGAGGAGTCGCCATGCCCACGCCTCAGTCCACGGACCCGTCCACGGACCAGTCGACGCGCACGACGAGCGCGCCGCACGGGGCGCCGCCCGACGAGGTGTGCGCGAGCCTCGGAGTCGACCCGACGACGGGTCTCGCGCCCGACGAGGTCGCGCGGCGGCAGGCGCGCTACGGCCCGAACGCGCTCGCCGAGGAGCGCGCCGAGCCGGCGTGGCAGGCGTTCGCGCGGCAGTACCGGGACCTGATGCAGCTCGTGCTCGTGGGCGCCGCGGTGGTGAGCATCCTCGCGCTGGGCGACGTGACGACGGGCGTGGTAGTGCTGCTGCTCACCGTGTTCAACGCGCTCATGGGCCTGCACCAGGAGGGCAAGGCGGCGCAAAGCGTCGCCGCGCTGCGCCAGATGCTCGTAATGAACGCGAAGGTGCGGCGCGGCGGCCAGCAGCAGGTGGTGCCCGCGCACGAGCTGGTGCCGGGTGACATCGTCGGGTTCGAGGCCGGCGACAAGGTGCCCGCGGATGGCCGGCTGCTGGTGGCCGCGGCTCTCGAGATCGAGGAGGCCGGCCTCACCGGCGAGAGCGCGCCGGTCGCCAAGGGCGTGAGCGCGGTGCCGGGCGACGACGTGCCGCTGGGCGACCGCGTCGACATGGCCTACATGAACTCGCAGGTCACGCGCGGGCGCGGCGAGATGGTGGTGACGGCTACCGGCATGGCCACGGAGGTCGGCCGGATCTCCGACATGCTCACGGGCGTCGAGCAGGACAAGACTCCGCTGACCAAGCAGCTCGACCGCATCACGGTCGTCATCACGGTCATGGCGGCCGTCGCGCTCGTCGCGATCATCGCGCTCGGCCTCGCGCGCGGGCAGGACTTCGACAGCCTGTTCGTCGTCGGCATCAGCCTGGCGATCGCCGCGATCCCGACCGGCCTGCCCGCGGTGGTCACGATGCTGCTCTCGCTCGGCACGCGGCAGTTGGCCGAGAAGGGCGCGATCGTCAAGCGCCTGAAGTCGGTCGAGACGCTCGGCTCGACGTCCGCGATCTGCTCGGACAAGACCGGCACCCTCACGCTCAACCAGATGACCGCGCGCCGCCTCGTCGTCGCGGGCCACCGCCTGTCGGTGGACGGCGAGGGCTACTCGACGATCGGGCGGATCCTCTCGGCGGCCGGGACGACGCCGATCCCGCTCGAGCCGTTCGCGCTGCCCATGGCGCTCGCGAGCGACGCCGTGGTCCGCGACGGCGAGTGCGTGGGCGATCCGACCGAGGGCGCGGTCGTCGTGCTCGCGGCGAAGGCGGGCGTGGACGTCGCGGAGACCCGACGCACCCACCCGCGCGTCGCCGAGGTCCCGTTCGACGCCGAGTACAAGCTCATGGCGACGTTCCACGAGCTCGACGGCCGCATCCGGTGCTTCGTCAAGGGCGCGCCGGACGTGCTCCTGGCGCGCGCGGACCGGCTGCGCGCGGCCGAGGGCGCACCGGTCGCGCTCGACGAGGCGGCGCGCGCGCTCGTGCTCGACGAGAACGACGCCATGGCCGGCGAGGGCATGCGGGTCCTCGCGGTGGCGCAGCGGGACCTCGATGCCTCGGACCTCGCGGGCGCGGACGCGGAGGCGCTGCTCGCGCTGGTCGACCGACTCGAGCTGCTCGCGCTCGTCGGCATCGTCGACCCGCCGCGCAGGGAGGCGCGCGACGCGATCGCCGAGTGCCGCGACGCGGGCATCCGCGTCCGCATGATCACGGGCGACCACGCGACCACCGCCGCCGCGATCGCGCGCCAGCTCGGGATCGAGGGCCGCGCGCTCACGGGGGCGCAGTTCGCGGCCATGCCGGACGCCCGGCTCGAGGCGGAGATCGACGAGATCGGGGTCGTCGCGCGCGTGGCTCCGGAGGACAAGGTGCGCCTGGTCGACGTGCTCAAGCGGCGCGGCGAGATCGTCGCGATGACCGGTGACGGCGTGAACGACGCGCCTGCGCTCACCCGCGCGGACATCGGTGTGGCCATGGGCATCACGGGCACCGAGGTGACCAAGGACGCCGCCGAGATGATCCTCACCGACGACAACTTCGCGACGATCGTCGCGGCCGTCGAGGGCGGACGAGGCCTCTACGACAACCTGATGAAGTACATCCGGTTCCAGATGGTCGTGCTCACGGCGTTCATCCTCACGTTCGTGGGCGCGGGCATCTTCACGATCGCGGCGGGCACTCCGCTGACGCCGCTGCAGATCCTGTGGATCAACTTCGCCATCGACGTGCTGCTGGCGATCGGCCTCGGCTTCGACGCCGCCACACCCGGACTGATGCGCCGAAAGCCGCGCCCGCCCTCGGCGCCCGTGATCGGGCGCGCGCAGGGCGCGCGGTTCGCGGTGCACGGCCTGCTGATCGCGGTGGGCACGCTGCTCGTCGTCACGTATGGCGAGGACCAGTACGGACTCGCGGTGGCCACCACGATGGGGCTCACCGCCATGTCGTTGCTGCACGTGGTGGCCGCGCTCGAGTGGCGGGACCCGGTCGGCAGCGTGTTCTCGCACGGCACTCTGGCCAACGGGCGGTTCGTCGCCCTGCTCCTCGGGGTGCTGGGGCTGACGTTCGTCGTCACCACGCTCGGCGGGCTGCAACGGATCTTCGGCACCGTCGAGCTGGGCGGCCCGCAGTGGCGCGTGTGCCTGCTCGCTGCCGTCGCCTACCTGGTGCTCGCCGAGGCGGGCAAGCTCGTCCTGCGGGCGGCGGCACGGCGAACGAGTCGGCGGCGGGCGACGACGAGGGCCACGGAGGCCGCCCTATGAGCGACCCGGGCTCCCCGGACACGGCCACCGCCCCCGACGACCCCGCCGCCGGCCGCCTCGTCGGGCCGCGGAGAAGGCTCGCCGCGCTCCTCGCGATGGCCATGTTCGTGCTGGTGGTGGACACGTCGATCATGAACGTGTCCATCTCGGCGGTGGTCCGCGACATCGGCGCCACGGTGAGCGGCGTGCAGACGGCGATCGCACTCGAGGCGTTGGTCTCGGCCGCGTTCATCCTGATCGGCAGCAAGGTCGGCGACCTGTTCGGCCGCAAGCGCGCGTACCTCCTGGGGCTGGGCGGCTACCTCGTCGGCGCGATCGCGATGGCCCTCGCGCAGGGGCTCACGGTCGTCCTCCTGTGCTGGGCGGTCGTCGGCGGGCTCGGCGCGGCATTGTTGCTGCCGTCGATGCAGTCGCTGATCCACGGCAACTTCGACGGCACGGCCCGCAAGCGCGTGTATGCGCTGGTCGGGGCCGCGGCGTCGATCGCGGCGGCCGTCGGGCCGCTCGTCGGCGGGTTCATCACCACGTACCTGTCGTGGCGGGTGGCGTTCGCGCTCGAGGCGGTCGTCATCGTCGTCGTGCTCGCGGGCGCGCGGCTGGTCCGCGACGCGCCCTTCACGGGAGGCCGGGCGGTGGACCTCGTCGGGGCCGCGCTCTCGGTGGTGGGCATGGGCGGCGTGGTGCTGGGCGTCCTCGTCTGGCAAGAGGGCGGCGAGTCGGTCGGCGCACTGCTGCTGGCGGGGCTCGCGGCCCTGGGCGGGCTGGCCCGCTGGCTCGTCGTGCGCCATCGCCGCGGTGCCGCGACGCTCATCGACCCGGACCTGTTCCGGTCGCCACATTTCCGCCTGGGCGTGACGCAGCAGATGCTTCAGCAGATCGCGCTCGGCGGGGCGATGATCGCGCTGCCGATCTACCTGCAGCTCGTGCTCGGCTACAACGCGATGCTCGCGGGCCTCTCGCTCGCGCCGTTGTCGCTGACCATGTTCGCCGCCGCGCTCGTCGCGGGCCGGCGTGCCGGACGGCGCAGGCCCGCGACCATCGTGCTCGCGGGCTTCGGGCTCCTCCTCGTCGGAGTGGCCGCGTTGCTCCCCGTGGTGCCGCGCGCCGATGCCGGCTGGTGGCTCGCGCCGCCGCTCGTCGTCGCCGGCTGCGGGCTCGGGCTCCTGGTCTCGCAGCTCAACAATTACACGCTGTCGCCCGTCAGCTCGCAGCGGGTGAGCGAGGCGGCCGGAGTGAACTCCGCGACCGGCTCCTTCGGCCTGTCGTTCGGGCTCGCGCTCTCGGGCGCCGTGATGCTCGCCGCGCTCGTCGTCGGCTTCGACGCGCAGACGCAGGCCAGCGACGTGCTGCCGCCCGACGACAAGGCGCAGGTCGCGCGCGCGCTCAACGAGGACGCCGAGGTCATGAGCGACGCCCAGCTGCAGGAGCTGCTCGCGGACGAGCCCGACGACGTCGCCGCCGAGATCAAGCGCATCAACACCGAGGTCCGGCCGCGAGCCCTGCAGGCCGCGCTCCTGGTTCCACTCGTCGCGGCCCTGCTCGGAGTGGTCGGGGCGCTGCGCATGCGGCGACTGCCGGATCCCCGCGCGAACCCGGCGGCGGAGGCCGTGCTGGGCGGCTGACAGCCGGCCGCCCCGAGCGGTGGCGCGCGCGGCTGACCAGGAGGAAGGTGCGGCGCGGGGGATGCAGATGACTCTCAGCGCACCACGCGAGCGGCCGGACGAGACCAGCGAGCCGCCTCCGCCGTCGCGACGCTCACGCGTGGTCGCGTCCGCCGGGAACGTCGTGGAGTGGTACGACTTCTCGGTCTTCAGCGCCTCGATCGTCGTGCTCGCGGCGGTGCTCACGCCGGGCGACGGCGAGGCCCTCACCGGGGTGTTCGCGGTGTTCGCGCTCTCGTTCCTCGCGCGGCCGCTCGGCGCCGTGCTCGTGGCCCGGCACGCCGACCGGCACGGGCGTCGGCGCGCGCTCGTGGTCGTGTTGGCCCTCATGGCCGCGGCCACCGCCGGCATCGGCCTGCTGCCGTCCTGGGCCGCCGCGGGCACGCTCGTCACGGTCGCGCTGCTGGTCCTGCGCGTGCTGCAAGGCGTCTCGTCGGGCGGGGAGATGCCGGTCGCGGTCGCCTACCTCGTCGAGCACACGCCCGCCAGGTCGCGCGGACTCTGGGGCGGCGTGTACCTCGCCACCGTGGCGGTGGGGTTCTCGGCCGGGACGGCCATCGTCGCGGGCGTACGCGCGGTGCTCGACGACGAGCAACTGCACGCGTGGGGCTGGCGGCTGCCGTTCCTGGTCTCCCTGCCGCTCGGCGCGCTCGCAGTGTGGCTCGTGGCGCGCAGCCCGGAGTCGCCAGCGTTCACGGCGCCCGCACCGCCCGGCCCCGCCCCGCGCCTGGCGCCCTACCTACCCCATGTCGTCCGCGGCTTCGTGCTGACTGCCGCTTTCACCTGCTCGTACAACCTGTGGTTCGTCTACCTGCCCGCGCGGTTCGTCGTCGACGGCGAGTTCGCGTTGGACACGGCGCTCGGCGCCGCGGTCGTCGGGATCCTCGCGCTCGCCGCGTCCGCGCTGGTCAGCGGGCATCTCTCGGATCGCGTGGGGCGCCGGCCGGTGCTCCTGGCGGCCGCGCTCGCGATGGCCGCGGCCTGGTGCGTCGGTCCCATGCTGACCGCGCGCGGGCTCGGCGGCCTGATCGCGGCCAACGTCCTGGCCGGCGTCGCGCTCGGCGCGTTCGTCGTGCACTCCGCGATGAGCGACGTGCTGCCGCCACGCGTGCGGGCGTCCGGGATCGCGTACGCGCTCAGCGTCGCCAGCGCGATGGTCGGAGGCACCGCGCCGCTCGTCGTCTCCCTCGTGGGCGGCCACGCGCGCGTCGTCGGCTACGCGCTCGCCTGGCTCGCCGCGGCCGTCGTCGCGGCCGCGACCTGGGGC
>JAEWOA010000184.1 GCA_023461115.1 Actinomycetes bacterium | reverse complement strand
GCCGGGACCGGGGCGGGCTGCGGCGCGGCGGCGGCCGGCTCGGCCTCCTCGCGCTCGGCGGCGGGCTCAGGCTGGGCCACGACGGGCTGCTCGGCCTGCTGGGGAGCCTGCTGCGCGGCCTGTGCGGCGCCCGAGCCGATCACGGCCAGGACGGCGCCGACCTCGACGGTCTCGTCCTCCTGCACCAGGATCTGCTGCAGCGTGCCCGCGTACGGCGAGGGGATCTCGGTGTCGACCTTGTCCGTCGAGATCTCGAGCAGCGGCTCGTCGAGCTCGACCGCGTCGCCGACGGCCTTGAGCCAGCGCGTCACGGTGCCCTCGGTCACGGACTCGCCCAGCGCGGGGAGTGTGACGTTCGCGCTGTCACCGCCCAGCGCGGCGGGCGCGGGAGCCGCGGGGGCCGCAGCGGCCTCCGCCTGGGCGGGAGCCGCGGCGGGCTCCTCGGCGGCAGCCTCCTCGGCGGGCGCCTGCTCGGCGGCGGGCGCCTGCTCGGCGGGGGCCGACGATCCGCCCTGGCCCGAGCCGATCACGGCCAGCGTGGCGCCGACCTCGACGGTCTCGTCCTCCTGCACCAGGATCTGCTCGAGCACGCCCGCGAAGGGCGAGGGGATCTCGGTGTCGACCTTGTCGGTCGAGATCTCGAGCAGGGGCTCGTCGACCTCGACGCGATCGCCCACGTTCTTCAGCCAACGGGTCACGGTGCCCTCGGTGACGGACTCACCGAGGGCGGGAAGCTGCACGTTGTCAGACACGACTGCGTCTCCTTCGATCTCAGTTGTGGGCGTGCAGCGGCTTGCCGGCGAGCGCGAGGTGCGCCTCGCCGAGAGCCTCGTTCTGCGTGGGGTGGGCGTGGATGAGGGAGGCGACGTCCTCGGGGTAGGCCTCCCAGTTCACGATGAGCTGGCCCTCGCCGATGAGCTCGCCGACGCGCGCGCCGATCATGTGCACGCCGATCACGGGGCCGTCCTTCTGCCGCACGAGCTTCACGAAGCCCTGCGTGCCGAGGATCTTGCTCTTGCCGTTGCCCGCGAGGTTGTACTCGAGCGTCTCGACGTTCTCGGCGCCGTGGATCTCCTTGGCGCGCGCCTCCGTGAGGCCCACCGAGGCGACCTCGGGCTCGGAGTACGTGACCCGCGGGATGCCGGACTCGACGATCGGCGCGGGGTTCAGGCCGGCGATCTGCTCGGCGACGACGATGCCCTGCGCGAAGCCGCGGTGCGCGAGCTGCAGGCCGGGGACGATGTCGCCGACCGCCCAGATGTTCGCGACGCCCGTGTGGAGCTTCTCGTCGGTGATGACGAAGCCGCGGTCGAGCGTGACGCCCTGGGCCTCGTAGCCCAGGTCGGACGTGCGGGGGCCACGGCCCACGGCCACGAGCAGCAGGTCGGCGTCGAACGTCTTGCCGTCCTCGAGTGAGACGTGCACGCCGGCCTCGTCCTGCGTGACGCCGGAGAACCGGACGCCCAGGTTGAACTTGATGCCGCGCTTGCGGAACGCGCGCTCGAACGCCTTGGAGAGCGCCTCGTCCTCGTTGGGGACCAGGTGGGGGAGCGCCTCGACGATCGTGACGTCCGCGCCGAACGACTTCCACACCGACGCGAACTCCGAGCCGATGACGCCGCCGCCCAGGATGATCGCCGAGTTCGGCACCCAGTCGAGCCCGAGCGCCTGGTCGGACGTGATCACGCGGCCGCCGATCTCGAGGCCGGGCAGTGAGCGCGCGTACGAGCCGGTCGCGAGCACGATGTGCTCGCCGGTGTACGTGGCGCCGTCGACCTCGACCGTGTGCGGGCCGGTGAGCTTGCCCCAGCCCTCGACGACCGTGATGTCGCGGGACTTGATGAGTCCCTGCAGGCCCTTGTAGAGGCCGCCGATCACGGTGTCCTTGTACTGGTTCACGCCGGCCATGTCGATGTGGTCGAGCGAGCTGTGCACGCCGAAGTGCGCGCCCTCGCGGGCGTTGTCGGCGAGCTCGGCCGCGTGCAGCAGCGCCTTGGTCGGGATGCACCCGTTGTGGAGGCACGTGCCGCCCACCTTGGCGCCCTCGATCAGGGCGACGTTCTTGCCGAGCTGGGCGGCGCGCAGCGCGGTGGCGTAGCCGCCACTCCCCGCTCCCAGGACGACGATGTCGAAAGCGGTGCCGTTGGTGTCGGCCACGTGCGGGCTCCTCATGCGCAGACGGACAGACGGATCGTCTGGAGTTCGCCGCCCATCTTGTCATCCCACCTCGGTGCGATCGAACCGGACGGCGCCGGCACGTCGTGTGACGATGCAGACAGTCATCCCATCATGCGACCGCGCGCGTGCGCAGCCAGGCGCGCTGGGCTCACTCGGCCAGCCGCTCACGCGCGGCGCGCTGGCGCTCGAGGCGCTGCCGGGCGTTCCAGTCGCGCACCCGCTGCGGGTACCCGGTGCGCTGGACGTCGTAGACCGGGATGCCCAGGGCGGCGCCGAGCTTCGCCGCGGTCGCGCCGTCGGGCACGCGGCGCCGCGTCCACTCGCCGTCCGTGGCGACGAGCATCACGGTGGTCTGGGTGACGTTCGTCGCGGGCTCGACGTACGCCTCGACGCCGACCCGGGTGGCGACGAAGTCCTTGAGGTGCGCGACCGTCGAGTCGCGCGCGGCCTTGTCCGACGAGACCGGCGCGGCCTCGCCCCCTGGTGCGGGCTTACGCCGCGAGAACAACCCCATGCCGGGGAGGCTAGCGCCCATCCCCAGCGCCGAGGCACGACACCCGTCGCAATCCACACACCCGTGACGGCGGCGAGCGTGCACTCCAGTCCGGGGACGGGAGGGCACGCTCGCGCGGGGCTGAGGCGTCAGGCCTTCGACTCCAGGTAGGCCAGGAGCGTGCGGACCCCGACGCCCGTGCCGCCCACGGGCGTGTAGC
Source organism: Actinomycetes bacterium (assembly GCA_023461115.1). GTDB lineage: Bacteria > Actinomycetota > Actinomycetes > Actinomycetales > Cellulomonadaceae > Cellulomonas. The sequence continues at coordinate 1,049 of JAEWOA010000184.1, read as the reverse complement.
CGTGCGCGCCCTTCTCGTTGTAGGCCGGGCCGGCGATGTCCAGGTGCGCCCACGGGGTGGAGCCCACGAACTCCTTGAGGAACACGCCGGCGCTGAGCATGCCGCCCATGCGGTCGCCGATGTTCGCGAGGTCGGCGACCTTCGACTTCAGGCCGGCGCGCAGCTCCTCGGGGAGCGGCATGGGCCAGAACTGCTCGCCCGCGGCGCCCGCGGCGGCGACGACCTCGTCGCGCACGTCGTCGGTCCCCATCACCGCGGACACGCGGTTGCCGAGCGCGACCACCTGCGCGCCGGTGAGCGTCGCGATGTCGATCACGACGTCCGCGCCCTCCTCGACCGCGGCTACCAGCCCGTCGGCCATGACCAGGCGGCCCTCCGCGTCGGTGTTGAGCACCTCGACCGTCTTGCCGCCGCGGATGGTGATCACGTCGGACGGGCGCTGCGCGGCGCCGGACGGCATGTTCTCCGCGAGGCACAGCCACGCGGTGACGGCCACGGGGAGCTCGAGGCGCGCGGCGGCCAGCACGGTGTGGAGCACCGCGGCGGCGCCCGCCATGTCGGACTTCATCGCCTCCATGCCCGCGGCGGGCTTGATGGAGATGCCGCCCGAGTCGAACGTGATGCCCTTGCCGACGAGCGCGATCTTCGCCTTCGGGCGCGACGGCGTGTAGGCGACCTTGACGAGCCGCGGGGGCCGCGCCGAGCCCTGCCCGACACCCACGAGGCCGCCGTAGCCGCCCGAGGCGAGCGCCTTCTCGTCGAGCACCGTGAGCTTGATGCCCTTGACGGCCTTGGCCGCCGCCTTCGCCTCGTCGGCGAACGCGGCGGGGAACAGGTCGTTCGGCGCGGCGTTCACCAGGTCGCGCACGCCGTGGACGGCGGCGGCGACCACCTCGGCGCGCTCGACCGCGGCCTTCGCGGCCTTGTCCCGCGCGCGGTCGGTGAACAGCGAGACGCGCTCGACGGGCGCGGAGCCCTCGGCGCGGTAGCGGCCGTAGGCGTAGGCGCCGAGCAGCGCGCCCTCGGCGACCGCGGCGACCTGCGCCACG
>JAEWOA010000183.1 GCA_023461115.1 Actinomycetes bacterium | reverse complement strand
CGAGCAGGTCGCGGGCCAGGATGCGCTGCTGCGCGCCGCGGGCCTCGACCGCGACGGCGGGCTGGAGCCGCTTCTCGCCGCGCTCGCGTCCGACGGCGCCGTGCCCGCTTCTGTGCCCGCTTCTGTGCCCGCCTCTGCGCCTGATTCTGTGCCCGTTTCTGTGCCCGCCGCTGCCCACGCCGCCGTCGCCGCGGCGGGCGCCGCGCTCGGGGTCGCGCTCGCGAACGTCGTCAACCTGGTCGACGTGCCACACGTCGTGCTCGGCGGCACCTACGCGCGGCTCGTCGAACACCTGCGCGCGCCCGTCGAGTCCGCGCTGCGCACGCGCGTGCTCGCGGCGCCGTGGGCCCCGCCGACGCTCGACGTCGCGCGGGCCGGCGAGCTGCCCGCGATGACCGGCGGCGCGCTCGTCGTGCTGGAGCGCGTGCTCACCGACCCCTCGGCGTGGCTCGCCGCAGGCTGACGGGGGCTCGAGCGGCTGTCCTTCGCCCGGCCCTACTCGACAGGCGACGTGCGCGCCGCCGTCGTCGGCGAATGCTCACGCCACACCGCCAGGCACCAGCGGCTGACCTCGATGGGCAGCGCGGTCACGTCGTCGAGCAGCCCCGCGAGCAGCGCGTCGGTGTCGCGCGCGGCGGCCGGCCGCAGCGCGTCCCAGTGCGCGAAGTCCTCCTCGTCGCGCCACATCGGGTGCCGTGGCTGGTCCACCGCCTCGCAGAAGGTCGTGCAGTTCGCCACCCACTTGGGCATGCCCGGCCAGTCGTCGCCGTACTGCGCGTGCGTGGCGCCGAGCGCGTCGAACAGCGCCCGCTTGCCGCGCTCCGCGCCCCGGGCCGACAGCATGAGCGCGTCCTCGAACGCCGCGTCGCGCATGAGCTCGGGCGCCCCGACCTCCGCGAGCAGCGCGCCGTGCGGCAGCACGCGCATCGGGTCGAACGCGGCCCCGAATGCCGCCAGGATGCCCAGGTCCGCGGCGAGCGCGCGGTCGATCAACGCGACCGCCTGGAAGCCGCTCAGCACCCGCTCGATCGAGCTCAGCTCCACGTTCTCGTGCCACTCGTCGGTGTTGCGCACCCAGCGGTGGTACAGCGCGATCGCGATCGCGCGACGCCAACACGCATCGCTCAGGGTGTTGTCTGGCATGGCACGCTCCTCGTCACGGCGAGACCCGACCGTACGGACCGACCCCTGCGGGGTGTGGGGCCGGAACGTCCCGTCCGGCCTGTCCACGAGCCCGCATGGGTGGGTACAGGTGCCCGGCTGCCGCGTTTCGAGTGGCCGCGCCGGGGGATGCCGCGCGCGCCTAGGCTGCTCTGCGTGACTGACCTGTGGATCGGCACCTACCCCGTCGCCGGCGCGGGCACCCCCACCGGACTGGGCGAGGGGGTGTGGCGGGTGCGGCTCGACGACGCCTCCGGCGCCCTGTCCGGCGCCCGCCAGGTGGCCGAGCTGCCCTCGCCCTCGTTCCTCGCCGCGCGCGGCGCGGTGCTGTATGCCGCGCTGGAGGACGCGCCCGGCGCGGTCGCGACGCTCGCGGTGCGCGCCGACGGCGGCCTCGACGAGGTGCGGCGTGAGCCGTCCGGCGGGGACTACCCGTGCCACCTCGGGGCGGCCGTCCCCGGCGTGCTGCTGGCCGCGAACTACGGCACCGGCACGCTCGGCGTGCTGCGGGCCGAGGGCGCGGGCGAGCCGGGCCTGGCGCCGGCCGTGTTCGGGCACAGCGGCTCCGGGCCACGCGGTGACCGGCAGGAGGGCCCGCACGCGCACTTCGTCGTGCCGACGCCCGACGGCCGCCACGTGCTCGTCGTCGACCTCGGCACCGACGAGCTCCGCCGCTACCGCGTGACGTCCACCGGCCTGCAGGCCGCGGGGATCGCCGCGACTCTGCCGCCGGGAACCGGGCCGCGGCACCTGGAGTTCTCGTCGGACGGCCGTCTCCTGTACCTCGTCGGCGAGCTGGACCTGCGCGTCCACGTGCTCACCTGGGACGCCGCATCCGCGACGGGGCGGCTGGTGCAGTCGGTCCCCGCGGTGGTCCCGGAGCCCGCACCCGGCTGCGGCTGGCTCCCGTCGCACCTGGCGCTCGCGGGCGACGACGTGCTTGTCGCGGTCCGGGGCGCCGACGTCCTGACGCGCTGGCGGATCGGCGCCGACGGCCTGCTCGCGGCCGGCCGTTCCGCGCCGCTGGGCGGGCACTGGCCCCGGCACTTCGCGGTCGTCGGCCCGTGGGTCGTCGTCGCGCTCGAGCGCGGCCACGAGCTGGTCGTGCTCGACGAGGACGACCGCACGGTCGCGCGCCTGCCGCTCCCGTCGCCCACGTGCGTGCTGCCCGTCGCCCGGTGATCCGCGCCGCCCACGCGCCCGCCGGTGAGACGGCTGGCCGGCGATGCGGGGCGCGGAGCAGTTCAGGGCGACAATGGCCGTCGGTCTCGACGAGAAGGAGGAAGACGTGAAGCGTGCGCCGCGCGTGGCGATGCTGTCGGTGCACACCTCCCCGCTCGACCAGCCGGGCACGGGTGACGCCGGTGGCATGAACGTGTACGTCCTGGAGTTGGCGCGTGCGCTCGCCGCCCGGGGCGCGCGGGTCGAGATCTTCACGCGCGCGACGTCCTCCGAGCTCCCCGAGACCGCGGTGATCCCCGGCACGGCCGCCGACGGGCGCGTGCTCGAGCAGGCCGAGTCGCGCGCGGTGTTGCTGGCCGACGACGTCCCCGACGGCGTGGTCCCGCCGGTCCTCGTGCACCACGTGCCGGCCGGGCCGTTCGAGCGACTCGACAAGAACGACCTCCCCGGCGTGCTGTGCGGCATGGCCGCGGGGGTGCTGCGGTCCGAGGCCGCGCGCAAGCCGGGCTGGTACGACGTCGTGCACTCGCACTACTGGCTGTCCGGCCAGGTGGGCCGCATCGCGGCCGACCGGTGGGAGGTGCCGCTGGTCCACACGTCGCACACGCTCGCGCGCGTCAAGAACCTCTCGCTGGCTCCGGGCGACGCGGCCGAGCCGCAGGCGCGCATCCTGGGGGAGGAGCAGGTCGTCGCCTCGGCGGACGCCCTCGTCGCGTCGACTCCCGCGGAGGCGGCCGAGCTCGTCACGCTCTACGGCGCGGACCCCGAGCGGGTGCATGTGGTCGAGCCGGGCGTCGACCTGGAGCGGTTCGCGCCCGTGTCAGACGACGAGCGCGCGGCCGCACGCCGGCGGCTCGGCCTGCCCGCGGACCGGGACGTCGTGCTGTTCGCGGGCCGTGTGCAGCCGCTCAAGGCCCCGGATGTGCTGGTCGGCGCGCTCGCGGCGCTGCGGGCCTCCGGCCGGCCGGTCCCGCTCCTCGTCGTGCTCGGGGGGCCGTCGGGCCGCCCGACCGCGGTGCGCGAGCTCGAGGCCCTGGCCGCGATCAGCGGGGTCGCGGACGACGTGGTCGTCCGCCCGCCGGCCACGCGTGACGACCTTCCGGACTGGTACCACGCGGCCGACGTGGTGGCCATGCCGTCGCGCTCGGAGTCGTTCGGGCTCGTCGCGGCCGAGGCGCAGGCATGTGGCGTGCCGGTGGTGGCGGCGGCGGTCGGCGGGCTGCGCTCGATCGTCGAGCACGGCTCGTCGGGCCGCTTGGTCCCGGGCCACGACCCGGACTTGTGGGCCGACGAGCTCGCCCAGGTCCTGCAGGACCTGCGCGACCCGGCGACGGCGGACGCCTACCGCACGGCGGCTCGCGCGACGGCAGCCCGCTTCGGCTGGTCCACCGCAGCAGACGCCATGCTCAAGCTGTACACGGTAGCGTCCGACCCCCCCGCCCCCTAACCCCCGCACCAACCCCCGCCGAGCTCGTCGGAGAATGCGGAAGTCGTCGGAGATTCCCGACGAACTGGGGATTCTCCGACGACTTCGGCGAGAGGGCGGTGTGGCCTCAGCGGCCCTGGTTGGCCACCGCGGCGATCGCCGCCGCCGCCGCGTCCGGGTCCAGGTAGCGGCCGCCGGGGACCGTCGGCTTGAGGTCCTCGTCCAGCTCGTAGACCACCGGGATGCCGGTGGGGATGTTCAGGCCCGCGATGTCGTCGTCGGAGATGCCGTCCAGGTATTTCTCGAGCGCGCGGATCGAGTTGCCGTGCGCGGCGACGAGCACCACCTTGCCGGCCTTGAGGTCCGGGATGATGTCCGACTCCCAGTACGGCATCTCGCGCTCGAGCACGTCCTTGAGGCACTCGGTGCGGACCACCGGCTCGCCCGCGTAGCGCGGGTCCGCGTCCTGGGAGAACTCCGAGCCGAGCTCGACCTCGGGCGGCGGCACGTCGTACGAGCGGCGCCAGAGCATGAACTGCTCCTCGCCGAACTCCTGCAGCGTCTGCTTCTTGTCCTTGCCCTGCAGCGCGCCGTAGTGCCGCTCGTTGAGGCGCCAGTTGCGCTTGACCGGGATCCAGTGCCGGTCGGCGGCGTCGAGCGCCAGGTTGGCGGTGGTGATCGCGCGGCGCAGCACCGAGGTGTGCACCACGTCGGGCAGGATGCCGGCCTCCTTGAGGAGCGCGCCGCCGCGCTTGGCCTCCTCGACGCCCTTCTCGGACAGAGGCACGTCCACCCATCCGGTGAACAGGTTCTTCGCGTTCCACTCGCTCTCGCCGTGGCGGAGCAACACCAGCGTGTAGGTCATGGGCCCATCCTGCCGCAGCGGACGACCGCCGTCGCCAGGACATCCGTCCCCACCCCGCCCTCCACCCACCCCACCCGCCGAGTTCGTCGGAGAACAGCGAGTTCGTCGGAGATCTCCGCCGAGCTCGGCGGTCTCCGACGAACTCGGGGCGGGTGGTGACGGGGAGAGTGTCAGGTCGTGAGGTCGCGGCGGGGGGTGAGCGTGTGGCGGACCGATGGCGGGAGGTGCAGGAGGAGGCGGGTGGACAACGCGGTGCCGCGCAGGTCGTGCTTGGTCACGCGGACCACGTGGTGGCCAGCCTCCTGCAACGCGTCGTGCCTGCGCTTCTCGGCGACGAAGGACCCGTCCGGGTCGGCCATGTACTTGCCCTCGCCGTCGTACTCCGCGAGCAGCCGGAACTCCGGCCAGCCCCAGTCCGACCACACGGTGCCCACGTGCGTCTCGACCGGGACCTGGGTCTGCGGCACGGGCAGCCCGTCGCGGAGCACGACGAACCGGCTCGCGCTCTCGTACGCCGACTCGGCGCCCGGGTCCGCGTGGGCGAGGACGGCGCGGGCCCGACGAATGTGCCGCGCGCCCACACTCGCCGCGAGCAGCTCGGCGACCTCGTCCTGGTCGACGCCGGCGGCGCACGCGCTATCCGCTGTCACCAGGCCGGCGAGCGGAGGCAGCAGGGTGGCGCAGTCCACGACCGTGCGCGCCAGGCTCGTGACCGGCACGCCGTGGATCGTGGTGATCGACTCGGGCGGAAGTGGCCGCACGTGCCGGGCGACCATGCGGTCGCGCTCGGCGCCGGGCCGGCTCCGTTGGGTCACGTGGGTCGTCGTCGGCGTGGCCCAGAGCGTGAGCCCCCAGAGCAGCGCGGCGCTGGTGTGCGAGACGACGATGTCCGCGTGGCTCTGGCGCGCGAGCGCGTCGATCCGCGCCAGTGCCCGGGTCCGCGCGGCAGCGTACTCGTCGCCACTCGAGGCGCCCGACGCCCCCGACGACGAGCCGTGCGCTCCCGGTGGCGGCAGGTAGGCGCCGTACCCGATCCGCTCCAGGTGGCCCTCGCGGAGTCCCGCGTCCAACGCCGACTGCGCGAGCTCACGAGCGAGCCGTGCCGACGGCAGGGCCAGCACAGGTTGGGGTGCCACTGCACCGGGTCGTCGTCCCACCCGGCCGATGCTCCCCCGCGAACCCCACCCGCAGAGCGAGCAAAGCGAATCTGTGGAAACCCAGGTCGGCCTGGGGGCCCCTCCACCACCCCCGCCGAGTTCGGCGGAGACCCGCCAGTTCGTCGGACATCTCCGACGAACTCAGCCGACTCCGACGAACTC
>JAEWOA010000182.1 GCA_023461115.1 Actinomycetes bacterium | reverse complement strand
GCCCAGGTCCGGGCGGCGGCGGCGGCGCAGCTCGCGTCGGCGGGCGTCACCGACGTGGACTACGTTGCTCTGGTCGATCCCGACGACTTCAGCGAGCTTCCAGACGAGCTCCCCGACGAGCTCCCCGACGAGCTTCCCGACGAGCTTCCCGACGAGCACAGCGGTGACCGCACGGCGCTCCTGCTGCTCGCCGCCCGGATCGGCTCCACGCGGCTGATCGACAACACCGCCCTGACTCTGGCGGCGATGACCCAGAAGGGGGAGTCATGACGACGCTGCAGCGCACCATGATGACCGGCAAGATCCACCGGGCCACGGTGACGCAGGCGGACCTGCACTACGTGGGCTCGGTGACCGTGGACGCGGACCTGTTGGCGGCCGCGGACCTGTTGCCGGGCCAGCAGGTGGACATCGTCGACGTCACCAACGGCGCCCGGCTGACCACGTACGCGATCGCGGGCGAGGCCGGCTCCGGCCAGGTGTGCATCAACGGCGCCGCGGCGCACCTGATCCACCCGGCGGACATCGTCATCCTCATCGCGTACGGGTCGATGTCGGATGCGGAGGCGCGCACGTACCAGCCCCGTGTCGTGCTGGTGGACTCGGACAACCAGATCGTCGACTTGTCCGACGACCCGGGCCAGGTGCCGGAGGAGTGGACCGCGGCGGCGGGCCTGACGTCGAGTGGCGTGCCGTTCGAGCACGGCCGCCACCTGGTGGACCACCCGCATCCGATCGACCACGATGCCCCGCACGCGCACCCGGGCTGCGGCATCACGACGCCGCACACGCACGGCGCGCACGAAGCCACCGCCCGGTGACGCGCGGCGAGCGCGGGGCGGCGGGCGCCCTCGTCGAGCACGCGGAGGCCGCTGACGGCTGGGCTGCGCCCCGGCTCGCGACGAGGCTCGCGGCTCCGGAGCCCGGCTGGACGGTCGAGGCGGACGCGGTCGTCGTCGGCTCGGGGATCGCGGGGCTGACGGCCGCGCTCGAGTTGCGCACGCGCGTTCCCCGGGTGCTGCTCGTGACGAAGGACCGGCTCGCGTCCGGCTCGACCGTGTGGGCGCAGGGGGGGATCGCCGCGGCGCTCGGCCCGAGTGACACGCCCGCCGCGCACCTCGTCGACACGCTCGTGGCGGGTGGCGGGCTGTGTGATCCGCGGGCCGTGGAGGTGCTGGTCACCGAGGGCCCCGCACGCGTGCGCGAGCTCGTGCAGCGTGGCGCGCAGTTCGACCGCGGGCCGGACGGCTCCATCTCGCTGACCCGTGAGGGCGGCCACCACGCCGACCGCATCGTGCACGCGGGTGGGGACGCCACGGGCGCGGAGGTGTCGCGCGCCCTCGTCGCGCAGATCGAGGCGGTGCGCGACGACCCGGGCATCGAGGTGATCGAGCACGCGCTGGTGCTGGATGTGCTGACGTCCGCGCCCGGCCCGGACGGCGCGCCTGGCCCGGTGTGCGGCGTGACGTTGCACGTGATCGGCGAGGGGCAGCGCGACGGCGTCGGGGCCGCGCTCGGCAAGGCGGTGGTGCTCGCGACGGGTGGGATCGGCCAGGTGTACCGCTCGTCGACGAACCCCGCGCAGGCCACGGGTGACGGGATCGCGGCCGCGCTGCGAGCCGGGGCCGAGTTGGGCGACGTCGAGTTCGTGCAGTTCCACCCGACCGTGCTGTGGCTGGGCTCGGGGGTGAAGGGCCAGCTCACGCTGGTCTCGGAGGCGGTGCGGGGCGAGGGCGCGTACCTGCTGGACACGGACGGCGCGCGGTTCATGCTGGACGTGCACCCGATGGCCGAGCTCGCGCCACGCGACGTCGTCGCGCACGCGATCGTCAAGCAGATGGCGGCGACGGGCGCCGAGCACGTGTGGCTGGACGCGCGGCACCTGGGTGGCGCGTTCCTGCGCCGCCGGTTCCCGACCATCCACGACCGCCTGCGTGGGCACGGAATCGACTTCGGCAAGGACCTGGTGCCTGTGGCGCCGGCGCAGCACTATCACTCGGGTGGCGTGGTCGCGGACCTCGTCGGGCGCACGTCCCTGCCGGGGTTGTACGCGGTGGGGGAGGTCGCGTGCTCGGGGGTGCACGGCGCCAACCGGCTCGCGTCGAACTCACTGCTGGAGGGCCTGGTGTTCGCGCATCGCGCGGCCCGGCACATCGCGGACAAGGTCGCGGACGGCACGCTCCGCTCGCGCGAGGCGGTGCAGCGCCCGGGGGACGCCGCGCTCGTCGCCGCGGCGTCGCGCGGGCGCGTCCAGCGACTGGCCACCGACGGGCCGGGGGTGTTGCGCAGCGGCGCGGGCTTGCGGCATGCGGCGGTCGCGCTCGCGGCGGTGCCCACCGACGCGCACCTGCGCACCGATGACGGCCGCACGCTCGCGGACCCGCAGGTGGCGGAGTGGGAGACGACGAACGTGCACCAGGTGGCCACGGTCCTGACGGCCGCGGCGTTAGCCCGCGAGGAGTCCCGCGGCGGCCATGCGCGCTCGGACTTCCCGGCGCCGGACGAGGCGTGGCGCCTACGCCTCACGGCCCGCCTCTCCCCGGCGACGACGACCCTCACGATCACCAAGACCCCCCTCGTCTAGCGCGAGTGCGGGCACCTGGCCGCGGACCGCGGCCAGGTCCTCGCACCTCGCGGGTTATGGAGTGAATGTGGCCGAGCTGGTGGGTGGGCTCCCTGGGGATCCCGGGCCCGGATGGGCGGAGCTGCGGCGGGTGGTGGCTGCCGCGCTCGACGAGGACCTGGGGCCGGCGCCCGGGCGGGATGTCACCTCGCAGGCGACCATCGCGCCCACCACGGCGGGCGTCGCGGACCTGGTCGCGCGCGCGGACGGGGTGGTCGCGGGGCTCGTCGTCGTCCCCCTGGTGGTGGACCAGGTGGCCGAGCGGCTGGGCTTGGCGCCCGCGCGGTTCGTCGTCCGGGTGACGGACGGCACGCGTGTGGCCCGCGGGGACGTCCTCGCGACGATCGACGGCCCGGTGCAGGTGCTGCTCGTCGCCGAGCGCACGCTGCTCAACCTGGCCAGCCGCGCGTCAGGCGTGGCCACCCACACGCGCCGCTGGGCGGACGCGCTGGAAGGCACGGGCGCACGTGTGCTCGACACCCGCAAGACCACGCCCGGCCTGCGCGCGCTCGAGAAGTACGCGGTGCGCTGCGGCGGCGGGACCAACAAGCGCATGGGGCTGTACGACGTCGCGATGGTCAAGGACAACCATGTGGCCGCCGCCGGCTCGGTGACCGGCGCGATCGACGCGGTGCGCCTGGCGTTCCCGGACGTCGCCATCCAGGTGGAGGCCGACACCACCGCGCAGGCGCTCGAGGCCGTGGCCGCGGGCGCCGACTTCCTGCTGCTCGACAACATGCCCACGCCGGTGCTCGCGCAGACCGTCGCCGAGGTGCGCGCGGTGGCGCCGGGCGTCGAGCTTGAGGCCACGGGCAACCTCACGTTGGAGCGGGCCCGGGAGGTCGCGCGCACGGGAGTCGACTACCTGTCGGTGGGTGGGCTCACGCATTCGTCGCCGATCCTGGACCTGGCGCTGGACCTGAGGGCGTGACGGCCCGCCCCGAGCCGCGCCGTTAGCATGGACGGGTGACGGACGCCCCCGCTGAGCCTTTCGCCGACCCCATCGTCGAGCCTGTCGTCGACCCTGCCGACGACACCCCCGAGCAGATCCGCATCCGCCGCGAGAAGCGCGAGCGGCTGATCGCGGCGGGCGGCGAGGCGTACCCCGTGGGAGTCCCGCGCACACACACGATCGCGCAGGTGCGCGCCGGGTACCCGGACCTCGAGCCCGGCCAGGAGACCGACGACCAGGTCGGCGTGGCCGGCCGCGTCGTGTTCCTGCGGAACACCGGCAAGCTGTGCTTCGCGACGCTCCAGGACGGCGCCGGCAACCGCCTGCAGGCGATGCTGAGCCAGGGCGAGGTGGGCGAGGAGTCGCTCGCGGCGTTCAAAGCGGACATCGACCTGGGCGACCACCTGTTCGTGCATGGCCGGGTCATCGCCAGCAAGCGCGGCGAGCTGTCCGTGTTCGCCGACGAGTGGCGCCTCGCGGCCAAGTCGCTGCGCCCGCTCCCCAACCTGTTCGAGGGCGCCGAGCTGTCCGAGGAGGGCCGCGTCCGGCAGCGGTACGTCGACCTCATCGTGCGGCCCGCAGCGCGGGACATGGTGCGCTGGCGTGCGGGCGTGGTCCGCTCGCTGCGCGAGAACCTGCACGCGCGCGAGTACCTCGAGGTCGAGACGCCCATGCTGCAGACGCAGCCGGGCGGCGCCAGCGCGCGGCCGTTCGTCACGCACATGAACGCGTACGACATCGACCTGTACCTGCGCATCGCGCCCGAGCTGTTCCTCAAGGAGGCGGCGGTCGGCGGCATCGAGCGCGTCTTCGAGATCAACCGCAACTTCCGCAACGAGGGCGCGGACTCGTCGCACTCGCCGGAGTTCGCGATGCTCGAGGCCTACGAGGCGTACGGCGACTACGACACCATGGCCGAGCTCACGCGGAACCTCGTGCAGCGGGCCGCGGACGACGTGCTGGGCACGACGACGATCACCCTGCCCGACGGCAGCGAGTACGACCTGGGCGGCGAGTGGACGCAACTCTCGATGTACGACTCGCTGTCGGAGGCGCTGGGCGAGCAGGTCACGGTCGACACCACGCTCGACGAGCTGCTCAAGGTCGCCGACCGCCTCGACATCGCGGTGGACACCGCCAAGGCCAGCCACGGCAAGCTCGTCGAGCAGGTGTGGGAGCACCTGGTGGGCGACCACCTGTACGCGCCGACGTTCGTGCGTGATTTCCCGGTCGAGACGAGCCCGCTCACGCGCGACCACCGCACCAAGCGCGGCGTCGTCGAGAAGTGGGATCTGTACGTGCGGGGATTCGAGTTGGCGACCGCCTATTCGGAGTTGGTGGACCCCGTGATCCAGCGTGAGCGCTTCGAGGCGCAGGCGCTGCTGGCCGCGCGCGGCGACGACGAGGCGATGCGCGTCGACGAGGAGTTCCTGGCCGCGATGGAATTCGCGATGCCCCCGTCGGGCGGAATGGGCATGGGCATCGACCGCCTGCTCATCGCGCTCACCGGGCAGGGCATCCGCGACACGATTCTGTTCCCGCTCGTGAAGCCTTCGGCGCGTTAGGACTCGTCATGGACAACCTCGGGGTCGCGCTCGCCGCATTGCTTCCGTCGATCGGCGTCGGCTTGCTGTTCTGGTTCGCGATGCGCGCGGTGATCAACGCGGACCGCACCGAGCGCCAAGCGCTCGCGCGTATGGACCGCGAGGAGGCCGCGCGCGACGAGCGCGGGCCGGACGGGAAGTAGTCCGCGCCGATTCGGTGCGCAATCGCGCGCGCCTGGCCCGCCGCAATGAATCGCATTCGTTTCCTATTCGTTTATGGTGTGGTAGTTTCCGAAGGACGAATTGTTCCCGACTTCGGACGAGAGAGTTCACAATGGCCCAGAAGGTCCAGGTTCTGCTGGTCGACGACGTTGATGGCTCGGCGGCTGACGAGACGGTCACATTCGCGCTCGACGGCGTCACTTACGAGATCGACCTGACAAGCGAGCGCGCCTCGCAGCTGCGGGATTCGTTCGCGCAGTGGGTGGGGCACGCGCGTAAGGTCGGCGGCCGCACGACGGTCCGCCAGGCGGCTCGTCGGGGCCGTTCGAGCGGCTCCGACGCCCAGGTGGTCCGTGAGTGGGCCAAGGCCAACGGCCTCGAGGTCTCCGAGCGCGGCCGCATCAGCGCCGAGGTCCGCCAGGCGTACGACGCCGCGCACTGACCGCACGACGCGCTGAGCGCGCACGACGCGCGCACTGAGCGAAAGACTCAGGCCCGGTCCCCCCTCGGGACCGGGCCTGAGCCATTTGCCGCGTCAGCCGATCGGGCGCGTCCCCGTCAGCTCACGCACCGCGGCGTACTGGTCACGCACGCGCCGCTCCTCCGGCGCGCTGTACACCTCGGCGTCGTCGGTCGCGCTCCACGCGGGCGCCTCGTCGGCCCCGCTGAGCACCCACGCGGCCTGGCGCGCGGCGCCGTCGGCGACGTACTCGCCCGGCGTCGGGACCCGCACGTCGAGCCCGAGGACGCTGGGCGCGATGCGGCGCACCGCCTCGGACTGGGCCCCGCCCCCGACGAGGAACACCCGCCGGACCTCCACACCCTGCTCGCGCAGCGCGTCGATCCCGTCCGCGAGCGCGCATAGCATGCCCTCGACCGCCGCGCGCGCGAGGTGCGCGGGCGTGGTGTTGGCCAGCCGCAGGCCGTGCAGCGCGCCCGTGGCGTCGGGCTTGTTGGGCGTGCGCTCGCCCTCCAGGTAGGGCACGAGCACGAGGCCGTCGGCGCCGGCGGGGGCCGACAGGGCCAGCGCGGACAGGCCAGCGTGGTCCACGCCGAGCATCCGGGCCGTCGCGTCGAGCACGCGGGACGCGTTGAGCGTGCACGCCAGCGGCAGGAATGCGCCGGTGGCGTCGGCGAACCCGTTGACCATGCCGGACGCGTCGGCCGTGGCCCTCGTCGCGATCGCCGAGACCACGCCGGACGTGCCGATCGACACCGCGACGTCCCCGGCGCCCAGCCCGAGCGCGAGCGCCGCGGCGGCGTTGTCGCCGGCGCCGGGGCCGAGCACGGGCGTGCGGGCGCCCACCGC
>JAEWOA010000181.1 GCA_023461115.1 Actinomycetes bacterium | reverse complement strand
CAGCGGCGCGGTGACGCGCTGCGGCTCGGGATCGCCGCGCTCGTCGAGCTCCCCGCGTTCCGCGCACTGCTCGGGGCGTTCGTCCTCCAGGCGCTCGCCACGGGCGCGATGCTCGCGGCCGCACAGTACGTCGCGACCTACACGCTCGGCTCGCAAGGGGCCGTCACGTCCCTGTTCGTCGCGCTCGTCGCGCCCGCGCTGCTCGTGATGCCGCTGGCCACGCGGTTGGCGGCCCGGATCGGGAAGCAACGCGCGCTCGTCGGGGCCTCGGTGCTGTTCGCGGCCGCGGCGCTCCTGCTGATCCCCGCGCGCTCGGCGCCCGGCCCGTGGGTGTACGCGCCCGTGGCCCTCGCCGGCATCGCGTACGCCGGCATGCAGCTCTACCCGCTCGCGATGCTGCCGGACGTCGCCGCCGTGGACGCGCGCGAGCGCGGGGTCGACCGTGCCGGCGTGCTCGGCGGGGTCTGGACCGCGGGCGAGACCGCCGGGCTCGCACTCGGCCCCACTCTCGTGCTCGCGCTGCTCGCGGCCACCGGCTTCGTGTCCCGCACCGGCGGGGACGTGGTGGCGCAGCCGGCGTCGGCGCTCACCGGGATCGTCGTCGCGTTCTCGCTGCTGCCCGCGGTGCTCGTCGGGCTCAGCCTGATCCCACTGGCGCGGTACCGCCTGGACGCGGCCGTCGTCGACGAGGCCGTGGAGGTGGCCGCATGACTCCCGACGAGGCGCTCGCCGCGCTCGCCGCGTTGCGCGCGGCCGACCCGCCGACGCACGGCGGCCGCGTGCTCTCGTACGTCTACGACTCCGGGCGGCCCGAGCTGGACGCGCTCGCGGAGCGCGCCGCGGCGGCGTTCCTGCCGGTCAACGGCCTGGACCCGACGACCTTCACGTCCGTGGCGGCGCTCGAGCGCTCGCTCGTCGCGCGTGCCCGGGAGCAGTTCCACGGCGACTCCACCGTCGTCGGCTCGGTGACCTCGGGCGGCACCGAGTCCTGCCTGTTGGCCGTCAAGGCGGCGCGCGAGGTATGGCGGGCCGCGGCGCCGTCGCGCGCTCGTGAGCGAGCCGCGATCGTCCTGCCCACCACCGCGCACCCGGCGTTCCACAAGGCCGCGCACTACCTGGACCTCGACGTCGTCGCGGTTCCCGTCGACCCCTCGTCGGGGCGGGCGGTGGCGTCGTCGCTGCTCGCCGCGCTCGACGGCCTGGGCGAGCGGGCCGCGCTCGTCGTCGTGTCGGCGCCGTCCTACCCGTTCGGCGCGCTGGACCCGGTGACGGAGGTGGCCGCCGGCGCCGCCGCGCGGGGCGTCGCCTGCCACGTCGACGCGTGCATCGGCGGCTGGGTGCTGCCGTGGTGGGAGGGGCTCGCGCCGTGGGACTTCGCGGTCCCCGGGGTCACGTCCCTGTCCGCCGACCTGCACAAGTACGGCTACGCGCCCAAGGGCGCGTCGATCGTGCTGCACCGGGGGCGCGCGCGGCACGCGGCACAGTACTTCGCGACCACCGCCTGGCCCGGGTACCCCGTCGTCAACCCGACCGTCCTCGGCTCGCGCGCCGCGGGCGCGATGGCCGCAGCCTGGGCCATCGGCTCGGTGCTCGGGCCCCAGGGGTACGCCGAGCTCGTCGAGCACGTGCGCGGCGCGACGACGCTCGTGCTCGACGCGCTCGCCGCGGTCCCCGGCCTCCGCGTCGTCGGAGAGCCGACCGGGCCGCTGATCGCGGTGGCGTGCGACTCGTCCGCGCCCACCGACTCGCAGGTGGACCCATTCCGGCTCGTCGACGCGCTGCGGCCCCTGGGGTGGCTCGCGCAGTGCCAGCCCGCCATGACGCAACCTGACGGCACCGTGCTCCCCCGCACCGCGCACCTGACCCTGACCGCGGTGACCGCGTCGGTCGCCCCAGCGCTCGCGGCCGACCTGGCCCGCGCCGCGGACGCCGTGCGCGGCGTGCCGGCGGCGCCCGCGGACCCGTCCCTCGTCGCACGCGTGCTCACCGAGGGCTTGCCCGACGAGGTGGCCGGCGTCATGGCGACGCTCGAGGCGCTCCCCGGCGACGTCGTGCGCCCCGCGCTGATCGGCGTGCTGCAGGCGGCGATCGACCCGGGCGACGACTGAGCGGCGCCCACCCGCGCTACGGGACGTTCGCGCCGCCGTTCACGTTGATGACCTCGCCGACCACGAAGCTCGACTCCGGCGACGCGAGGAACACGTACGCGGGCGCCTGCTCGACCGGCTGGCTCGTCCTGCCCAGCCACGACGACTCGCCGAACCCGTCGAGCTTGGCGGCCGGCTGCCCGTCGGACACCTGCAGCGGCGTCCACACGGGGCCGGGAGCGACCGCGTTGACCCGGATGCCCCGCGGCGCCAGGTCGGCGGCGAGCGCCTTGGTGAAGCCGATGATCGCGAACTTCGTCGACGCGTAATTGATGATCATCGGCGACGGGTTGTACCCCTGCACCGAGGTGCTGTTAATGATGGCCGAGCCCGGCGGGAGGTGTGGCAGGGCCTCGCGCGTGATCCAGAACATCGCGTACACGTTCGTCTGGATCGTGCGGTCCAGGTCGGCCTCGTCGAGCTCGTCGAAACTCTGGTGGTACACCTGGTGCGCCGCGTTGTTCACCAGGATGTCCAGGCCGCCGAGGCCCTCGACCGCGTCGGCCACCAGCGTGCGGCAGAACTCCCGGTCACGGATGTCCCCCGGCAGCAGCACAGCCGTGCGGCCCTCCGCGCGCACGAGCGCCGCGATCGCGTCGGCGTCCACCTGCTCGTCGGGCAGGTAGCTCAGCGCGACGTCCGCGCCCTCGCGCGCGAACGCGATCGCCACCGCCGCGCCGATCCCCGAGTCTCCGCCGGTGATCAGCGCCTTGCGGCCAGGGAGCCGGCCCGTGCCGCGATAGCTCGTCTCGCCATGGTCGGCCTTGGGCTCGAGCTCCGCGTCGAGCCCGGGCAGCGGCTGCCACGACGCGCGCGGCTTGATGTGGGCATGGCGCTCGACCGGGTTGTCGAACGTGAGCTGGTCAGGACACATGGAGACTCCCTCGTCTGGTGACGGCCAGCCAACCGCGACTCGCCCGGCGAGTCCAGCACCACGTACCGAACGGGTGGACTTGGCGCCCGGCGCACGGCGCGACGGGACGTCCGCTTGACCGCGCACGCGCCGCAGGTGAACGGTGGTCCCACCGACCGAAGGAGGCTCGTGCGATGGCCAGCGGATCCAGCGCGGGAGGCGCCGGTGGTGGCGCCGTCTACGGCATCGGCCTCGTCGGGGCCGCCGTGTACTACTTCCAGCAGGCCGACTCGTTCTGGCTCTTCGTCCTCGCGATCCCCAAAGCCATCATCTGGCCGGGCATCGTCGTCTTCGAACTGCTCAAGAGCTTCTACGGGGGCTGAGGCCGCCCGCCCCTGCTCGATCACCGCCCGTGGGCAGCTACACGGCGCACTCGCAGACCAGGTTGTACTCGACGACCTGCTCGTCGGGCTGCGCCCAGGCCTCGGCCTCGTCACGCGACGCGAAGGATCGGCCCGCGAGCCGGCCGTTGGCCAAGAGCACGCCGAACTCGATCTGCTCGCGGGGATCGACCCACACGGCGTCCGTCTGCTGCGGCATGAGACCTCCTCGACCTCGTGCTCAAGCCTAGCCAGACCGCAGTCGCCCTCGTCCCTATTCGAGCTTCACCCGCCTCGCTGTCAGTGGCTCGGTGCATGATGAGCACCGTGGGCATGTATGCGAAACCTGACGGCCTTGCCGACCTGATCGACCACTACGAGGGTCGGGAGCAGGGGGAACAGTCGTACAACCCCAACGTCTGGGTGACCGCGCTCGCGGAGGTCGTCGACGAGGACGTCGTCCGCAGCGCACTGCAGCGGCCGGACGCCACCACCGAGATGCGGTCGGATCGCTACGCGGTGGATCGCGCCCGGCTCGCCCAGGTGGTCGCGGGCGCGGATCTCGACGACGACAACCAACTGCTGTCGGTGTGGCTGCTCGTCCAGGCGTGGGGCAACGGTCTTCACTCGCGGTTCGGGCGGCTCAACACCGCCAAGGCGCTCGGGCACAGCGAGCTGCTATCCAACCTCCGCGCCACGGCGACCCTTCTGCGCGAGTCACACGACCCCCGCGAGATCGAGGCGGCCTACCGCACTTGGCGAGCGCGCATCGGCATTGGCGAGGCCTTCTTCACCAAGTGGTTCGCCTTCGCCGGCGTTCAGCCCGGACGCGAGTGGCAGCCGCTCATCCTCGACGCGCGCGTCCGCCGCACGCTCGCGAGGCCGCCCCTCGAGGTGAGTCTGACGGCGGTCGCTGGAACGACGAGCCTCTGGGTCGTGTATCGCACGTACGTCGAGATGGTCCACGAGTGGGGCGGCGGGCCCGAGGCCGCGCAGCGGCTCGAGTGGATCTTGTTCGAGCAAAACGGGCGGTCGTTGACGCCTGACAGCCAAGAGCGCGGCTGAGCCGGCCGCCGACGCGCGATGAGTGGCGGCTGAGCGGCGGGGCGCTGGAAGCGGCGGCCCGGTCACGGGCGGCGAACCAGGCGGACAACGCCCAGAGGGACGGTCCTCCTGGACCGTCCCTCTGGGCGTGACAACGCGTCACGTGGTGGGGTCTTCGTGGAATCGCGCTCCCGCAGGTCCGGGCCGTGATTCCTCGAAGACCGTCGCGGGGTTGCACCCTCCCGCCGCCGAATCAGCACCCGGCAATTCGGGCCCCGACACTCTCGCTGTCGTCGCGGACGGTCCGGAAGTCGCGGCCATGCGCAGGACTGTGTCGGCGGCGAGAGCCCGCGCCAGGTGCTCGTCGACTCGAGCTTCAGCGAGTGACGGACGACCGCGCCGCCGTTCGACCCGAGCGGACTGTCGCCGGGGACGGTCCACCGGTCTCATTGTTCGGGCAGCGGGCTCGGGTCGACGGGGGTCGATCGCGATGCACACGCGAGGGATCCACCATCGGTGGTCGTCAGTCGCCGAACCCGGGTCGGTCAGGTACTCGAGGCCGGTCCCCACCCGGACGACTCCGAAGTCTGCCCGGGCGGGCAGGCCCTCTTCTCCGGCGGCTCCTTGTCAAGTCCTGCGCGTGATTCCACCCGCACTCGCGGACTACGCGGAGCGCCACGTTTGTGCAGGTCATGGCTCTAGCGAAGTATTCGAGCCTCTACACGCGACTACTTGCTTCCACTAGACGTCGAGCGGAAAAGTTGCGAGAGGCGCACGGGTACAGCCTTCGTTCGCCGGCAGGGCGCCGGCACAGACCAAGGAGGACGCGCATGAGTACCGCACCCGATGTCCCGCACGAGGCCCCCGCACTGACCATCGTCGAACCGCGGAAGGGCGCACGGCGTGCGCTCATCGTCTTCGGTGCGTCCGGGGTGGGCCGACGCGACGGTCATCGACCGGAGGAGGCCGCGGTCGTCACTCGCGGCGACGTCTACCTCGGCCCGATCGTCGGATCCAACAGCGAACCCTTCGACGCGGCAGTGGCTGAGCTCATGGTCTGGCGAGTGAAGTCCGTGATGCTGAACATGGCGGGCATCGTCGTGCCCCGACTGGATGCGCTGACGGACGTGGAGCACGACCTGGTCTTGGAGGTCACTCGCTCGTGGGCCGTCGGAGGCGACAGCGGTGTCCGCTTGATCGACGCACCAACCGCGCCGGTCGCACGGCTCCCGCTGTGGCGCCTGGGACGCCGGGGACGAGACCCGCTTCTCGAAGTGGGCGCACCGCGTAGCGGGAAGAGCCAGGCGACGTTGCGGGCGATGCTTGACGAGCGCGCACCGAGTGTTGCCGCGCTCAAAGATGGGGTGATGTCGGTGGTGTCGCCGTCCGCCGAGTCCCGCGACTTCGCGCACGCACGGACCGTCGCCGCCGACCTCCACCGGGCGGGGATCCCCGGGGTTGGGATCGCGCACTACCTGACGGCCTACGGCTACGTGAACTCCCGTGGCGTGCCGGGCGCGTGGCACCACGCTCGGCTGCGTGAAGCGCTGGCCGGTGATCGCTGATGGGCGGCGAGGTCGATGTCCGAACCACGCTCGGCTGGCGGCTGTGCCCGCACGCCCGCACCGCGGCCCAGCTCAGGGCCGTCCCGATCCGTGAGGTCCTCGCAGTGGTTGCCGCACCCGAAGTCACGTACTCGGCGTTCGACTACGGCCCCGGCCGCCACGTGTTCCAGCGTGCCGACCTCGCAGTCGTCACGATCCCCGAGCAGCAGTTGATCATCACGGTGCTGTGGCGCCACCAGGGGCAGTGGACCAACCAGGAGTTTGCGGTCCGCAAGGCCCGATGAGGATTCAGCCACAGCGCTCTCGCTACGATCGAACCTGCGTGCGCTGTGGCGCAGGCGCCGTGGCTTCAGCTCACATCCGTGTCGGACGGCCAGCTCTCGGACGACGCTTCGAGGTCCCCTCGGAGATCCGCCCACACGGTCTCCTCGAGAACGGACACGCCGCGCTCACGCATCGCGCCGCCGAGCATGCCGTCCCACGATGCCGCGGTCACCCGCCCGACCTGGGCGCCCCGCGGCGCCACGCGAGCGAGGTAGTCCTCCGTCGACATTCGCCACGGTCGTGCGCCGGTCTCGGCGCGCAGGTGCTCCGCGATCCGCAAGCCTTCGCCGTCGAGGTCCCCGTGGTACTGCAGCGCGTGCCCCTGCGAGCGGATACCGACCAGGAGCTCGATCGCCGCGCCGGACGGCCAGCCCGAGACGCACACCATCGGGGGGATCCGATGGCCGAGATCGGTGCACGCCATCGACAGGATCGCCGGGTTCTCCACGACGAAGACGTCACGCGGGCCGGGCAGTACAGGTACACCCACGCGGATCGCAGCGAGCGTGAGGCTGACCGCCTGCCCCACTGAGGCGCCCACGTGACAGATCCGGTCAGCGACGGAGTCACCCGTCGCGGCGACGCCCGCGACGAGCACCGTCGAGGACAGGTCGTCGTCGAGCACGCCGACGGACCTCCACGTCGACCGTCGTTCGGCTGCGCGGCCCGACGGGCCCAGCGCCCGCAGCACGAGGGCCGACAAAGGCGAGTCCGCGTCCAGCGCGTGCGTGTCGTTGAGCACTCGTCCCGCGAACACCGGCATGGGCTCGCCGGGCGACGGCAGCGCGTCGAGCACCTGCAAAGCGCGCTCGAGCAGCGCGCGGGTCGCCTCGACGGATCCACGAACGCCCGTGGACCGTACGTCCGCCGCCCACTCGAACAGCTCATGGTCGCGGACCACGGGGTGCGCCATGAGCCAGGCCCACAGTGCCGCGCGCTCGTCGGCTGCCGACATCCGCGCCGCGCGTGCGTCTCCGATCGGCCCGAACCGCTCCTCGAGCACCTCACGCAGGGGCCGCCGGGTGAGCTCGAGTACCGCGCGCTCGACGTCGTCGAAGGCGAAGGACACCCCCGGAGCCGGCCGGGTCGGGAGGCCGAACAGGTCGGCGATCGCGTCCTGCTCCGCCCGGTCCATGGCGTCCACACGCACCTTGCTCACCGGTGCGCCGGTCGACAGCCGCCGGTGGCACTCGCGCAGGAGCGGATCGATCCCGGTCATGCGAACAACGTCTCCGCAGGGTCCTCGACCAGCTCGTGCCCGGTCCACACGAACCGGGTCGTTGTGACGGCATCGTCGTCGTCCGTTCCGGCGGCTAGGGCGTGGATCGCGATGCCCGGCACCTCCGGGTAGGTCGCCCACTCGTGGTCGGACGTCAGGAAGAGGTCGAGGTCGAGCTCCCGGAGGAGCGCGAAGATCTGCCCGCGGTTGACGGAGTCGATCCCCACGAACACCTCGTCGAGCAGGATGAGCCGGGGCGCGAGCGGCGTGGCCTCGTAATGGGCGGCGAGAGCGGCGAACAGCGGCAGGTGCAGGGCGATCGCCTTCTCCCCTCCCGACAGCACCCCGTGCGCCTGCCGGGTCAGCGTGCGCCAGCCCTGGTCGTCGCCGCGGTTCATCTCGACCCTGAACTGGTGCCAGGCGGTGTAGTCGAAGACCGCGGCGAGCTGCTGCGCCCAGCTGCCGCCGACATCCTCGGCGTGGGTCTGGTCGATGCGCGCGCGGAAGAAGTCGTGTAGCGCCTGCCGCTCCTCCTCGACAAGCCGTGCCGGGTCCTTGAGCAGCAGGGACTGCGCGTGGCGCAGGCTCCCGCGCTCGTCGTCCCGCACCTCCCACCGCAGCCGGACACGGACGTCGGACGCGGTCCGAACGGCCGCGAGACGGTCGTTCATCCGGTCCACCAGCTCGTGCGCGTCGCGGATGGTCGAGGACAGGTGGCGGCGCGTGTCGCCGGTCAGCGCCTGCTCGAACAACGCCCGCTCCGCCTCGGTGATCTCGTCGCCCGCACGGACGCGCTCGCCGTCCACGACGTCGAGCAGGTCCTGCATGCCGAGGCGACGCCCAGCGGTGTCGGCGGTCGGGACGACGAACCCGTCGGCCTCCTCCAGCTTCAGCAGGGCTCGCGAACCGAGCCGGGGAGCGGAGTCGTACAGGGTCTGGGTCAGCCGGCTGAGCGTCCCGGCGACCGTGTCGCTCGCGCGCTCGGGGACGTCCCGGTCGATCCTGCGGGCCGCGTCGAGCACCGCACGCACGCGGTCCTCGGCGCCGAGGTCGACGGCGACGCCCGCGTCCCGCGCCAGCGAGGTCCGCGCGACGGCGACGAGGGCGTCACTCACCGTCGCGCGGTGGACCTTCGCGGCCTCGTGGGCCGCCTCGGCCGAGACCGACCGCTCCTCGAGCTTGGCCACGATGTTCGACGCCTCCGCGCTCGCGGCCTCAGCACGAGGAAGCTCGGCCTGCAGCGCGTCGATCTCCGCTTCGAGCTGCCCCATCCGGGCCACGGCCCGCTCGTAGCCTGCGCCGAGAAGTTCCTGGAGCTCGGCGAGCCTGGCGTAGAGCGCTGTGGCCTCGGCTCGGTCGGCGTCGGCGCGGACCGCGAGCTCCTCCGACCGGGCCGCGTCGTCGTCGGCCCGCGAGCCGGCGGCCTCGGCGGCGGCGGCAGCACGCGACGCGTCGCGGTCGGCTAGGACGAACGAGTCCACCGCGCGTGACGTGTCCGCGATCTGTTCACGCACCTCGGCAAGCGCGGCTCGCGTCGTCGGCAGGGCGAGTCGGTCCGCGGCGAGCGCGAGCGAGCGCGCATCGCCGTCCAGCCGACGCTGGGCCGCGTCGCGTTCGGCAAGCGACTCCGCCGACGCGCGCTCCCGCTC
>JAEWOA010000180.1 GCA_023461115.1 Actinomycetes bacterium | reverse complement strand
GGGCCTGGCATCTCGCCGAGCGCGCCGCCCCCGCCGCCGAGCTTCCCGCCGGCGCCGCCCGCGCCGCCCACCGCGTAGCGACGTCAGGCGAAGGCGTGCGGCCTTAGGAGGTCGCCGCCTTCGCCGGCGCGGCGGCCGGGGTGCTCGGCTTGCTGGCCGACGCGGCCGACGAGCTCGACGAGTCCTTCGTCGAGCTGGACGACGAGTCGGACGTGCTGGACGACCCGCTCGGCGCGGCCGGGACCGACGACGACTTCGCGCCCGAGCGCGCGTCGTTGCGGTAGAAGCCCGAGCCCTTGAAGACGACCCCGACGGACGAGAACACCTTGCGCAGCCGGCCCTCGCACTGCGGGCACACGGTCAGCGAGTCGTCGCTGAAGGACTGCTGGATGTCGAAGGCGTGTCCGCACACCGTGCAGGCGTAGGAGTAGGTGGGCACCAGGCGGCTCCTGAGTCGGTCTCGCGCAGACGGTTGTCACCGCCTGGCACTCGCATGTTCCGAGTGCCAATGCTAACGGCCCGCCTGCCGTCGTCCATCCCGCAAGCGCATTACCCTCGCAGACGTGCTCCACCGTCATCGCGCCCTGAGGCTGACCCTGCTGTCGGTCGCCATCGTCGTCGTCGTCGCGCTCGTCGCCGCCGTGGTGGCGGCCTTCGCGGTCGTCCGACGCCCGTTGCCGCAGGTCGACGGCGAGCTCACCGTCCCGGGGCTGTCCGCGCCGGCCACGGTCACGCGGGACGAGAGGGGCATCCCGACGATCACCGCCGCCACGGCCGCGGACCTGTTCATGGCGCAGGGCTACGTCGCGGCGCAGGACCGGTTCTTCGAGATGGACTACCGGCGGCACGTGGTGTCGGGGCGCATGTCGGAGTTGGTGGGCGCCAACGCCGCCGCGCTGGACGCGGACAAGGTGATCCGCACGTTCGGCTGGCGCCGCGTCGCGGAGAAGGAGTGGGCGCTGCTGGACCAGTCCACCAAGGACGCGCTGACCGCGTACTCGGCGGGGGTGAACGCGTACCTGGCGGGCAAGGCGCCCTCAGAGATCGCGGTCGAGTACACGATCCTGGGCCAGCAGGTCGACGTCGAGGCGCCGGAGCCGTGGGACCCGATCGACTCGGTCGCGTGGCTCAAGGCGATGGCCTGGGACCTGCGCGGAAACTACGACGACGAGCTCGAGCGCGCCCGCACCTACTCGGCGCTGCACGACGTCGCGCTCGTCGACCAACTGTTCCCGCCCTACCCGCAGGACGTGAACGCGCCGATCCTTGAGGTCACGGAGCAGCCGGCCGCGCAGGAGCCCGCGGTCACCACCACCGCGCTGGACCTGGGCGACCAGGGCCTGCAGGACGCGATCGCGCACGCCGAGGCCGCGCTCGCCGCGGTGCCGCACCTGGTCGGCGAGGGCGAGGGCGTCGGCTCCAACTCGTGGGTCGTCGCGGGCGAGCACACCGAGTCGGGCAAGCCCATGCTCGCGAACGACCCGCACCTGGGCATCTCCGCGCCGGGCATCTGGATGCAGGTCGGCCTGCGCTGCGAGTCGGTCACCGCCGCGTGCCCGTACGACGTCGCGGGCTTCTCGTTCGCGGGCTTCCCGGGTGTCGTCATCGGCCACAACGCCGACCTCGCGTGGGGCCTGACCAACCTGGGCGCGGACGTCACGGACTTCTTCCTCGAGCGCGTCAAGGGCGACGAGTCGGTGCGCGACGACGGCACGGCGGCGATCCGCACGCGCGAGGAGGTCATCAAGGTCAACGGCGGCGACGACGTGACGCTGACCGTGCGGGAGACCGTGCACGGCCCGATCGTCTCGGATGTGCTCCCGATCGACGTCGTGGGCGACGCGCCGCTGCCGGACGGCGGCTCCGACCGCGGCTACGCGGTGGCGCTCGCGTGGACCGCGCTCGCGCCGGGCCACACAGCGGACGCCGTGCTCGCGATCAACACCGCGAAGGACGCCGACGACATCGCGCGCGTGGGGCGGCTGCTCGACGTCCCGTCGCAGAACATCGTGTACGCGACCGTGGACGGGCACATCGGCTACCAGGCGCCGGGCCGCATCCCGTTGCGCGACAACGTCGTCGGCGACGTGCCCTCGAACGGCACGTGGCCCCGCCCGGGCTGGGACAGCGCGTACGACTGGCGTGGCTACGTCGACCCCGACGACATGCCGCGTGCGCAGGACCCGGCGGCCGGGTTCATCGTCGCCGCCAACCAGGCGGTCCTGCCCGTGGGCGTGGGGCCGTTCCTGACGAAGGACTGGGACTACGGCTTCCGGTCGCAGCGCATCCGCGACGAGCTCGAGGCCGCGTTCGCCGCCGGCCGGAAGGCCGACGTCGCGAGCATGGGCGAGCTGCAGTACGACCAGCGCAACCCGTACGCGGATGTCCTGGTCCCGGCGCTGCTGGAGCAGAACATCGCCGACCCGTACGACCGCGACGGCCAGGACCTGCTGCGCACGTGGGACCACGTGTCGCGCGCCGACTCCGCGGCCGCCGCGTACTTCTCGGCGGTCTGGGCCAACGTCGTGAAGCTCGCGTTCGCCGACGAGCTCCCCGAGGGGGACGGGCCCGACGGCAGCTCGCGGTGGCTCGAGGTGGTGCGGAACCTGCTCGACGAGCCGGACTCGCCCTGGTGGGATGACCGCTCGACGCCGGGCGTCACCGAGGGGCGCGACGAGGTGCTGACGCGGGCGCTCGTCACCGCGCGCGCCGAGCTCACCCAGAGCCTGGGCCGCGACCCCGGCACGTGGACGTGGGGCAAGCTGCACAGCGCGGCGCCGGAGCACGCGGTGCTGGGTGGCGCGTCGATCCCCAGCCCCATCCGTCGCCTGGTCAATCCCGCCCCGATCGGCGTGGGCGGCGGCTCGTCGATCGTCGACGCGACGTCGTGGGACGCGAGCAAGGGCTTCGGGGTCACCGCGGCGCCGTCGATGCGCATGGTGGTGGACCTGGCGGACCTGGACTCGTCCACGTGGGTGAACCTCACGGGCTCGTCGGGCCACCCCGCGAGCCCGCACTACACCGACCAGTTCGGGGCGTGGGCCGCGGGCACGACGTTCGCGTGGCCGTTCACGCGCGCGGCGACCGAGGCGGACGCCGCCGACCGGCTGACCCTGCGTCCGTAGCGCGGCTCAGCGGGCGATCGGCTGCCAGCCGGACGACGTCGCGATGATGTCGATGGTGCGGTCGTGCGCCTCGCGCGGCAGCGGGTCCGCCGACGCGTCGTGGACCTCGTTGGGGTAGACGAGCGCGATCACGGGCGCGCCGGGCCGCGCGTGCTCGAGGGCGCGGTCGTACCACCCCCCGCCCTGCCCGAGCCGGATTCCCGCGGTGTCCACGGCGAGCGCGGGCGCGACGATCGCCTCGGCGTCGGCGAGGGCGGCGGCCCCGAGGGTAGGCCCGCTGGGCTCCGGTGGGCGCCCCGGCGCGCGTTCCCGCAGGTCGTCGGCGCCCGCGTACAGCGCCCAGTCGCGTTGCAGGCCGCTGCCGAGCACCGGGAGCAGGACGCGCACGCCGCGTGCGGCGAGCCGCTCCAGGAGCACGCTCGTGCTGGGCTCGGTGGCGCGCGCGGCGTACACGGCGACGCAGTGCGCGGCCGCGACCGCGGGGATCGTCTCGACGACGTCGGCGAACATGAGCGCGTACTCGTCGCGGCGGCGGGCGGATCGGCGCGCACGCTGCGCGCGGATGCCTTGTCGCATCGCGTCCTTCACGTCTTCGGGCTCGAGGCCGGGCACGCGGACGGGCGGCTGGGCGGCGCTGCTCATGACTGCATCCTCGCAAACAGTGGGCGTACCCGGTGCATCGTGGGCTACGTCACAGGTGAACTTCGCATTTCAACGGTGGGCGGCGCGGCTTGCCCGCGGCTAGCGTGCCTGCATGGCGATCCACAAGGCGGTCATCCCCGCGGCGGGCCTCGGCACGCGCTTCCTGCCGGCCACCAAGTCCACGCCCAAGGAGATGCTCCCCGTCGTCGACAAGCCGGCCATCCAGTACGTCGTGGAGGAGGCCGTCGCGGCGGGGCTCGACGACGTGCTGCTCATCACGGGCCGCAGCAAGCGCACGCTCGCGGACCACTTCGACGCCGTGCCGGAGCTCGAGGCCGCGCTGGAGGCCAAGGGCGACACCGAGCGCCTGGCCAAGGTGCGCGAGTCCACCGACCTGGCCACCGTGCACTTCGTCCGCCAGGGCCAGCCGCGCGGGCTCGGCCACGCCGTGCTGCAGGCCAAGCAGCACGTGGGCCGCGAGCCGTTCGCGGTGCTGCTGGGCGACGACCTGATCGACGAGCGCGACGAGCTGCTCACGACGATGCTCGAGATCCAGGAGCGCGTCGGCGGCTCGGTGATCGCGCTGCTGGAGGTCCCACGGGAGCAGATCAAGTCGTACGGCTGCGCGGCGGTCGAGCCGTTCGCGGGCGAGGCCGAGGGCACAGTCCGGGTCACGGGCCTCGTCGAGAAGCCCGAGCCCGACGAGGCGCCCTCCAACCTCGCGATCATCGGCCGGTACGTGCTGCACCCCGCGGTGTTCGAGGTCCTGGAGCACACCGAGCCGGGCCGTGGCGGCGAGATCCAGCTCACCGACGCGCTCGCGACGCTCATGGACCGGCCCGCCGACGAGGGCGGCGGCGTCACCGGTGTGGTGTTCCGGGGCCGCCGCTACGACACCGGGGACCGGCTGGACTACCTCAAGGCGGTCGTCCGGATTGCCGTGGACCGTCCGGACCTGGGCCCGGACTTCCGTTCCTGGCTCGCCGAGTTCGTGGCCACGACGAAGGAATGAGCGCGCTCCGGGGCACAATGCGCGCATGAGGTCGGTCCAGGATCACTTGGCGGCGGTGCTCGCCGCCGTCGGGCCGGTCGCGCCGCTGGACGTCGCGCTGCACGACGCCGCGGGCTGCATCCTGGCCGCGGACCTCGTCGCGGCGCGCGACCTGCCGCAGCACGCGCTCGCGGCCCGCGACGGGTACGCGGTCGCGGCGCACGAGACCGCGACCGCCGGCTACGAGAGCACGCGCACCATCCCCGTGGCGCACGACGTGCTGCCAGGCGGCGCGCCCCTGCGGCTGGTGCCCGGGCAGTCGATGCGCGTGGCCTCGGGCGCCCCGATCCCGCTGGGCGCGGACGCCGTGGTCCCGGTCGAGGAGACCGACCGCGGCTCGGCCCAGGTGGCGGTGCAGCGGCCCGCCGTCCC
>JAEWOA010000179.1 GCA_023461115.1 Actinomycetes bacterium | reverse complement strand
GCTGCGCCTCGCGGCGCGCCAGGCGTCCGTCCCGGTGCCCGGCCGGCTGCGGGTGCTGCCCGCGTTCCGGTCCCGCCGCCACCTGCCGAGCCGCCTGGCGCGTCTGCGCGAGCTCGACGGCCGCGCGGCGGTGCAGATCCGCGGCGCGGGAACCGAGTTCGACTCGCTGCGCGAGTACGTGATCGGTGACGACGTGCGCTCGATCGACTGGCGCGCGAGCGCGCGGCGCGCCGACGTCGTGGTCCGCACGTGGCGGCCCGAGCGGGACCGCCGCGTCATGATCGTGCTGGACACGGGCCGCACGTCCGCGGTCCGGGTGGACGACGAGCCCCGGATCGAGGCATCGGTCGAGGCCGCGCTGCTGCTCTCGGCGCTCGCGAACCACGCGGGCGACCGCGTCGAGCTGCTCGCGTACGACCGCCGGGTCCGCGCACGCGTCGCGGGCCAGGCAGGCCCCCGGCTCATGCCCGCGCTCGCGGATCAGCTCGCGAACGCGCACCCCGAGCTGATCGAGACGGACTGGGCCGGCGTCGTCGCGCACGTGCGCGAGCGCATGTCGCAGCGCGCGCTCGTGGTGCTCCTGACCACCTTGGAGCCCGCGGCGGTCGAGCAGGGCGTGCTCGCGGTCGCGGCGCAGCTCACCGAGCGGCATCAGGTGGTGCTCGCCTCGGTCGTCGACCCCGAGGTGGACGCGCTGGCGCGCTCGCGGGGCGACGTCTCCGACGTGTTCGACGCGGCCGCCGCCGAGCGCGCGGGCCTCGAGCGCGCGGCGGTGGCCATGCGGCTGCGCCAGCGCGGGGTCGACGTGGTCGAGGGCCTCCCCGACGAGCTCGCGCCACGCCTCGCGGACGCCTACCTGGCGCTCAAGGCGGCGGGCAGGCTGTGACGCGCGCGCCGGAAGGCGGGCTGCTCACGGCCGGCGCGCTGAACCGCGCGCTGCTGGCCCGCCAGCACCTTCTGGCGCGGGCCGACGCGCCCGCGCGCGACGTGGTCGGGCACCTCGTCGGGCTGCAGGCGCAGAACGCGTGGTCGCCCTACGTGGGCCTGTGGAGCCGCGTCGAGGGGTTCGGGCACGACGAGATCGGCGACGCGCTGGTGGCCCGCTCGGCGGCGCGCATCGCGGTCATGCGCGGCACGATCCACCTGGTCACCGCACCCGACGCGCTGCTGCTGCCGGCGCTCACCGCGCCCTTGTACGAGCGCGACCTCGCGGTCAACCAGGCGCACGCGGCGCCGCTGCGCGAGGTCGACCTGGGCCAGGTCACCGTCGCGGCGCGCGCGCTCGTCGAGCAACAGCCGCTCGCGACGACCGAGCTGGGCCGCCGACTCGCCGAACGGTGGCCCCACGTGCCGCCCGGCTCGCTCGCGTACGCCGCGCGCAACACGCTCCCGATGGTCCAGGTGCCGCCGCGCGGCGTCTGGCGCCGCTCGGGAGCGACGACGTGGACGACCGCGTGGTCGTGGCTCGACCCCGCGCTCGTCGCCGCGACGCCCGACGTGCGGGACCCCGACGCGCGCGCGGCCGAGCTCGGCCTGCTCGCCGCGCGCTACTTCGCGGCGTTCGGGCCGGCCACGGTCGCCGACTTCCAGTCCTGGTCCGGGCTGCGGGGGCTCGGCGACGTCGTCGAGGACCTCGTGCGACGCGGCGCGCTCGTCGCGTTCACCGCGGAGCCGTCGCCCGGCAAGGCGCGCGCCCGCGTGCTCTACGACCTGCCCGACGCCCCCCGGCCCGCCGAGGACACCCCGGCTCCCCCGCGGTTCCTGCCGGACTACGACAACGTCCTGCTCGGCCACGCCGACCGCAACCGGATCGTCGACGACGCGCGCAGGCGCAGCCTCCAGGCGCGCAACGGCGTGATCCCCGGCACGGTGCTGCTCGACGGCCGCGTCGGCGCGACGTGGACCGTCCAGCGGTCCCCGCTCGCCCCCGAGGGCCGCCGCAAGCGCGAGCTGGCGACGCTCGTCGTCAAGCCCTTCCACCTGGCTGGCTCCGCGACGCGGCTCGCGCTGGCCGACGAGGCCGAGCGGTTCGTCCGCTACCTGGCCGACGACGCCGCGGAGCACGCCGTCGAGGTCACCGCGCCCACCGGCTGAGCGGCTATCCGGCGGTCGCGAGCGCGTACCCGGCGCGGTCGTCGGCCAGGTCGCCCGTGGCGCCCGCGCGGGCGGCCCGCCCCCCGAGCACGAGCGTGTAGGTCCAGTACCCCGCGAGCGCGATCGCGCCGACGATCACCTTGGCCCACCACGGCAGCGACGAGCCCGTGACGAAGCCCTCGACGAGCCCCGAGACGAGCAGGACCCCGACCAACCCGATCGCGACCGTGAACAGCGCGCGGCCCTCCTGTGCGAGCGCGCGGCCACGTGTGCGCGGCCCGGGCGCGATCCACGTCCAGAACAGCTGCAGGCCCGCGCCGCCCGCGACGAACACCGCGGTGAGCTCCAGCAGCCCGTGGGGCGCGATGAGCTGGAAGAACGTGTCCAGCTCGCCGTACGCGTACATCAGGCCGCCCGCGTTCCCGACCGAGACGGCGTTCTGGTACAGCATCAGCACCGGCAGCAGGCCGGTGATCCCGGTGCCCACGCACACCGCGGCGATCCACGCGTTGTTGGTCCAGACCTGCGCGGCGAACCCCGCGCCCGGCCCGTAGTAGTCGACGAAGTCGTGCTCGACGTACTGCCGCAGCTCGGAGTCCGTGCCCATGGACGCGAGCACGTCCGGGTGGGCGCCCACCCACACCCCGGCGATCACCGCGACGGTCACGAACGCGGCCATCACTCCGACGGTCCACCACCGCGTGCGGTAGAACGCCGCGGGGAGCGTCACCGCGACGAACGCCCACACGTCCCGCCACGACGCCTCGTGCGTGCCCGCGATCGCGGCGCGGGCTCGGCCGACGAGCTGCGAGAGCCGCGTGACCATCTCGGGGTCCGGCGCCGCCGAGCGGATCACCGACAGGTCCGTGGCCGCCGCCTGGTACAGGCGCACGAGCTCGTCGGACTCGGCCCCGGTCCGCCGACGCTGGCCCGCGAGCTTGTCGAGCCGCCGCCAGTTGTCCTCGTGCACGGCGGCGTAGGCGTCGAGATCCATGCGGACAGCCTGCCATCCGCGCGGGCGCTCCGGGCCCGAACCGCCGCGCGGACCCGCTAGGGTCGCCCTTGCCCCGCGCGCGGCTCGCGCTCCGCTCAGGCCCGGCTCACGCCGGCCCCGGGGCGCCGGTGGACGCGCAGGCGGGACTCAGGGGGGCCGATGGACACGATCGTCACAGGCGAGGCCGTCCAGCTCGACACTCGGCCTGCGGCCGCCGCGTCGCGGTTGGTGGCCGCGCTCATCGACCTCGTCGTGCTCGCCGTGGTGGTCATCGTCTCGCTCTGGGCCCTGAACGCGATCGGCTTCGCGCTCGACAGCGACCGCGCGCCCCAGATCCTGGTGATCGTGCTCTTCGCGACCATCACCGTGATCCTGCCGACGACGGTCGACACCCTGACCCGCGGGCGGTCCTTGGGCAAGCTCGCGATGGGCATCAGGATCGTGCGCGACGACGGCGGGCCGATCGTGTTCCGCCAGGCGTTCGTGCGCGCGCTCACCGGGGTGGTCGAGCTGTGGATCACGTTCGGGCTGGTGGCGCTCATCACGTCGATCGCGCACCCCCAGGGCAAGCGCGTCGGCGACATCCTGGCCGGCACCTACGCGGCGCGCATCCGCACCGCGTCCATGGCGCGACGACCGCTGCCCATGCCCCCGCACCTCGCGACCTGGGCCGCACACGCCGACGTCGCGCGGCTGCCGGACGGGCTCGCGCTCTCGGTGCGGCAGTTCCTGATGCGCTCGGCGATGCTGCACGAGGGCTCGCGGCACGAGCTGGGCACGGCCCTCACGCGCGAGGTCCTGGCCTACGTCCAGCCGCTGCCGCCCGCGGGCGTGCACCCGGAGGACTTCCTGGCGGCTGTGCTCGCGACGCGCCGCGAGCGCGAGCTCGTCGGGGGGCGCCGGCGCCTCGACCGGTCGGAGGCGGAGTCGTCGGTGCTGCACCGCCTCCCGCACGGTGTGCCCGACCCGGCCAACTGAGCGCCACGGTCGGTGCGCGGCCCGTCAGGCGTGGCGCAGGTCCGGCTCCAGGTAGATCAACGTCGCCGTCGGCACCGCGGCCCGCACCCGCGCCTCGGCCGCGTTGATCGCGGCCGCGACGTCCGCCGCGGTCGTCGCCGCGGGGACCTCGATCTTGGCCGCGACGAGCACCTCCTCGGGGCCCAGGTGCAGCGTGCGCAGGTGGATCACGGAGCTCACGCCCTCGCCGACGAGGGCCGTGCGGACCCGCTCGACGTCCTCGGGTGACGCGGCCTCGCCGAGCAGGAGCGAGCGCATCTCCATCGCGAGGACGACCGCGATGACGACGAGCAACAGGCCGATCATCGCGGTGCCGGCCGCGTCCCAACGCCCGTCGTCGGTGGCCAGGGTCATGCCGACGCCGAAGAGCGCGAACACCAGGCCGATGAGCGCGCCGAAGTCCTCCAACAGCACCACAGGCAGCTCGGGGGCCTTGGCGCCGCGGATGAACTGCGGCCAGGACTTCTTGCCGCGCACCTGGTTGGACTCGTGGATCGCGGTGCGGAACGAGTAGGACTCGAGCCCGATCGCGACGACGAGCACGACGACCGGCACCCACTTCCAGGACTCGATCGGGTGCGGCTCGGCCCACTTGTGCCACGCCTCGTACAGCGCGAAGAGCCCGCCGAGCGTGAACAGCACGATCGAGACGACGAACGCGTACAGGTACCGGTAGCGCCCGTAGCCGAACGGGTGGGTCTCGTCGGCCGCGCGCTTGGCCCTGCGCCCACCGAGGAGCAGCAGGACCTGGTTGCCGGAGTCGGCGAGCGAGTGCACCGACTCCGCGAGCATCGAGCTCGAGCTCGTCAGCAGGTACGCGACGAACTTCGTCACCGCGATGCCGACGTTCGCGGCGAGCGCCGCGACGATCGCCTTCGTGCCGCCCTCGTGGGCCATGGGTCCACCCTTCGTCGCAGGTCCGGCGGTCACCCTAGCGGCTCGACCGGCACGACCGAGCCCGTGGCTACGCGGGCACTGCCTCGTCGGCCAGGAGCACGGGGATGCCGTCGCGCACCGGGTAGCGCAGCCGGTTCTTCGGGTCCGTGTTGACGAGCACGGGCGCGCCGTCGGCGTCCACGCCGTCGACGAGGGCGGTGCCCGTGACGGGGCAGCGCAGCAGCGCGCGCGCCCACGGCTCGAGCATCGGCCCGGCGGACGGGGTGGCGGACGGGGTGGCGGCCTGCGGGTCCTGGCTCATGACTCCTCCTGACGCACGAGCGCGAGCACGTCGTCGCGCACCTTCTCCATGATGTCCTCGTCGGCGGCCTCGACGTTGAGGCGCAGCAGCGGCTCGGTGTTCGACGCGCGCAGGTTGAACCACCACCGCGGGTGGGCGTCCCAGTGCGAGACCGTCAGTCCGTCGAGCTCGTCGACGCTCACCGGGCCTGCGCCCTCGCTCGTCACGTACGCGTCGACGACGCGCGCGCGGGCGTCCGCCACGGACGCCACCCGCGAGTTGATCTCCCCCGACGCGACGTACGGCTGGTACGCGTCCGCGAGCGCGGACAACGGGTGCCCCTGGCCGCCGAGCGCCGCGAGCACATGCAGCGCCGCGAGCATGCCGGTGTCGGCGAAGAAGAAGTCGCGGAAGTAGTAGTGCGCGGAGTGCTCGCCGCCGAACACCGCGTCGTGCTCGGCCATCTGCGCCTTGATGAACGAGTGGCCCACGCGCGTGCGCACGGTCTGCGCGCCCGCGGCCGTGAGCAGGTCGGGAACCACCTGTGACGTGATGAGGTTGTGGATCACAGTCGGGGTGCGGCCCGCGGCCTTCTCGCGCGCGACCTCGCGCAGCCCGACGAGGGCCGTGATCGCGGACGGGGAGACCGGGTCGCCGTTCTCGTCGACGACGAAGCAGCGGTCTGCGTCGCCGTCGAACGCGAGGCCGAGGTCGGCGCCGTGCTCGACGACTGCGCGCTGCAGGTCGCGCAGGTTCTCGGGCTCGAGCGGATTGGCCTCGTGGTTGGGGAACGTGCCGTCGAGCTCGAAGTACAGCGGGACCACCTCGAGCGGCAGC
Source organism: Actinomycetes bacterium (assembly GCA_023461115.1). GTDB lineage: Bacteria > Actinomycetota > Actinomycetes > Actinomycetales > Cellulomonadaceae > Cellulomonas. Next base: position 3,043 of record JAEWOA010000179.1, on the reverse strand, counting down.
GCCGGCAGGCCAGCGCCCGTGCCGAGCACCGCGGGCGCCGTGTGCCCGGCCATGCCGTTGCCCGCGTCGACCACGACCGTGAGCGGGCGGATGCCCGACAGGTCGACGAGCGAGCGCAGGAATGCCGCGTAGTCCGCGAGCAGGTCACGCTCGGTGATCTCGCCGCGCTCGTCGTCGGCGACGGCCGGGATGCCCGACGCGAGGTAGTCGCCCGCGAGGTCGCGCACGGCCACGAGGCCCGAGTCCTGGCCGACCGGGCGCGCGCCCGCGCGGCACAGCTTGATGCCGTTGTACTGCGCCGGGTTGTGGCTCGCGGTGAACATCGCGCCCGGCACGTCGAGCGCGCCGGACGCGAAGTACAGGCCGTCGGTGGACGCCAGGCCGATCAGCACGACGTCCACGCCACGGTCGGCGAGGCCCGCCGCGAACGCGCCGACGAGCTCCGGCCCCGACGGCCGCATGTCGTTCCCGACGACCACGCGGGCGCGGGCGCCCGCCGCCGCCTCTGGGATGGCGACGACCTCCGCGAACGCGGCGCCGATCGCGCGGGCGACGCCGGCGTCGAGCTCGTCGGGGAACACCCCCCGCACGTCATAGGCCTTGATGAACGCCGACAGGTCCACTCGCGAGGTCACCGGGGAATCCTACGGCCCGCCACCGGGTTCACGCGGGGCCGATCACCTCGTCGCGGCCCAGCGGCGTGCCGTCGCCCTCGAGCGCGAACCAGTTGGTCTGCTCGCACGCGGGGCACGAGACGAAGTACGCCGGGCGCCCGTCGGCCAGGCCCATCCGGATGCGCGTCAGGTCCGTGGCGCCGCACCTCAAGCACGCCTGCGTGCCTGGGGGCAGCGGACCCGTCGGCCGGCTGATCGAGCCGAGCGGCTCGGGCGCCGCCGCGGCGCGCGCCCGCGCCGAGTCCCCCTTGCGGCGTGCCATCACAGCTCCCCCTGGCCCCGCAGCACACGCAGGTGCCCGCGCCGGGGCGCCGCGGACAGGTCGGCCGGCTCGCTCGCGACGGCCTGCGTCGGGATGGGCTCGACCACCCGGGCGGCCTCCCGCACCGCGTCGGCGAGCGCCAGGATGTCGTCGTGGCTCGGCGCCGCGGGCTCGAAGTGAGGCAGCAGGCGCACCACCTCCCAGCCGCGCGGCGCCGTGAGCCGCTCGGCGTGCGCGTCGCACAGGTCGTACGAGTGCGGCTCGGCGAGCTGCGCGAGCGGGCCGAGCACGGCCGTCGAGTCGGAGTAGACGTACGTCAGCGTGGCGACGGCGGGACGGCCGCACGCCGTCCTGGTGCATTGCCGGGCGGTTCTCACGGCCTGAACCTACCCCCGCTGCGCGCCACGCTCGTCGCTCCACGCCGGGCCGAGGGGCCGCACTAGAGTGCAGCGGTGAGCTCGTCCCGTGGTCCCGTGCAGCCCGTCCGCCGTCGCGACCGCCGCGGCCGGGGTCCGCGCGGGCCCCTGATGCCGTCGTCGATGCCCGCGTTCCGCACGCGGGCGGAGCGGTTCGACGACGTCGTGCTCGACGCCGTGGACGTGATCGAGCGGCGGTGGTCCCGCCAGCTCGGGGGCACCGAGTTCGCCGTCGAGGACGTCCCGCCGTCGCAGCCCGCGCCCTGGGAGCGTGGCGGCGTGCCGCTGGGGCGCTACTTCCCCGCCGACTCCGGGCTGCCGGCGCGCATCGTCGTCTACCGCCGGCCCGTCGAGGCGCGCGCCACCGACCCGGTGGACCTGGCCGACCTGGTGCGGGACGTCGTCGTCGAGCAGGTCGCGCACATGCTGGGCCGCGACCCACAGGAGATCGACCCCGGGTACGGGTCGGACCTCTGAGGCGACCGCCTCGCGAGCGTCAGGGCAGCCCGACGCGCGGCTCGCGCCGCGTGGTGACGCCGTCGCCGCCGTGGGGCGGCGCCGCGGGAAGCAGCACCGAGATCAGCTCGCCGTCGGGCCGCGCGATCGTCGCGACCACGCCGTACGCCAGCCAGGCGCGCGCGTCGTGGGACGAGACCTCGTAGCCGACGACCCGCTCGCGCTCGGCGTCGTCGAGCTCGACCACCGTCGTGTGCCCGATTCCCGCCGCGACCGCACGCTGCGCGACGAGGTCTCCCTCGGCGTCCACCAGCCGCACGGTCGCGGACACGGCGCCGCTCGCGTCGAGCTCGCCGTCGCGCGCCACCGCGCCGAGCACGAGGCGGCCCTGTGCGCCCACCGGCACCGCCAGGACACCCGACTGCTGCGGCGCCAGCGACGCGATCCACGCGCGGTCCCGGGTGGGCGTGTCAGGGTCGAGCGCGGTCGGCGCGCCGGGGCGGGCCACCATCGCGGCCGCCACCACCGAGCCCCTGCCGGCGTCCACGACGAAGGTGTAGTCGCCCTCCGGGAGACCCCCGAGCGGGATGTCGGTCACCACGCCGGCCGCGAGCACGAGCTGCTCGGCGCCCGGCAGGTCCTGCACGCCGTCGGGTCCCTGCACGAGGACCCGCGCGGTGGCGCCGCCGGGCGAGACCACGCGCAGCACTCCGGCGGCGTCGTCGTCGACGTCGGTGTCGCGCAACGCCACCGCGGGGATCGCCTGGCGCGCGCTGGGCGCCGCGCCCGCGACGACGTACCCGGTGCCGGTGGGCGTGAACCCGTCCAGGCTCGAGTCCTGCAGGTACGCCGCGACGCGTCCGCCCGTGGAGGAGACGTGCGCCGCGATGCGACGCTCCTCCGGGGCGACGCCCGCGAGCTGGACCCGCCGCTCGGCGCCCGGCGCGACGAGGTAGCGCTCGGTGCTCAGGTCGACGCGGCCTCCCGAGCCGAACACCTCGAGCCGCACCTCGGCCGGGGTGCGGCCGGCGTTCTGGAGCACGAGCACCGCGGTCGAGCCGAGCGCGGTGGAGCCGCCGACCAGCCATGCGTCGGTCCCAGGGTCCTGGCAGGACGCCGCCGCGAGCCCCCTGAGGTCGCCCGCGGTCACCAGCGCGGCGCCGGCGCCTCCCACGCGCGCCGGCTCGCCCGGCGGGTCGGCCCGCACGACGAGCGCGGTCGCCACGTCGTCGAAC
>JAEWOA010000178.1 GCA_023461115.1 Actinomycetes bacterium | reverse complement strand
CTGCTGCCCGGCGCGGCCCTCGCCGGGGGCGGCGCGCTCACCGGCGGCGCGGCGCTCGTGAGCCGGCTGTCCGGCGGGCGCTGGCCCACCGCGGACTACCCGCGCGCGATCGACGGCCTGGTGCACGCCGGCAACGGCATGGGGTGGTTCGTCGACTCCGGGCCTGGCGGCGTGCGCCAGGTGGACTCGGGCGTGGTTCCCCGCGGCCAGCCGACGGGCGTCGTCGGGATCGTGGGCGAGCCCGGCGCGCAGCGCTGGACCGAGGCAGGCACAGTGCGCGTCGTGACCCTGACCAGGAGCGGCGAGCCGCCCGCGCACCTCGTCGAGCTCCCCGGGACCCAGGAGTGGTCGCCGGCCCGCGGCCCCAACCCCGTCGACCTCACCACCAACCTGACCCTCATGGCCGGCCGCGACACCTACCTGGCGAGTCAAGTCGGCGCGGCGATGCGGGCGGCCGGCGTCGGGCCCGGCGAGGCCGTGCTCCTGACGGGCCACAGCCAAGGCGGGATCGCGGCCGCCGCGCTCGCCGCCGACCCCGACTTCCGCGCGGAGTTCCACGTCACGAGCGTCGTGACCACCGGCGCCCCGATCGCGCGATTCGAGATCCCCCCGGACGTCTCGGTCCTGGCGCTCGAGCACACGCAGGACCCGGTGCCGATGCTCGAGCAGCGCGCCAACCCCGACCAGCCGCACTGGGTCACGGTGCGGCGCTCGGTCACCGTGGCGGAACTGGCCCAACTGTCGGAGCGGACCGGCCACGCCGTCCCGGTCTCGCCGTTCTCGGCGCATCGCCTGGACCTGTACGCGGCCACTGCCGCCCTGGTCGACCGCTCGTCGGATCCCTCGGTCGTCGCCTGGCGCGAGCGGCAAGGCGCGTTCCTGGCCCCGGCGGAGGCGACGTACACGACGTTCTCGATCGGGGGTTGACCGGGCGACCGCCGGGGGCGGCTCAGCGCTTGCCGACGAACCAGCCCCGCACCATCTCGACGCGCGCCACGAGCTGCCCCGGGTCCGCGAGCGCGACCTCCGGCCCACCGCACCGCCGCCGCAGTTCTGCGTGCACGGCGCCATGAGGCTGCCCGCTGCGCCGCGACCACGCCCCCACCAACTGCGCGAGCTCCTTGCGCAGCTCCGCCTGCTTGCGGTGGTCCATCTCCGGGGCCGGCTCCACGGGACGCGCGGCGCGCTTGCCGCGCTGCTGGTCGGCCTGACGCTGCCGCAACAGCGCGGACACCTGGTCGGCGTCCAGCAACCCCGGCAGCCCGAGGAAGTCCAGCTCCTCGTCGGACCCCACCTCGGCGCCCGTGCCGAACTCACCACCGTCGAACAGCACGCGGTCGAAGGACGCCTGCGCCTCGAGCGCCTCGAACGAGCCCTGCTTGCCGTCCGGGCCCACCGCGTCCGGCCCGCCGCGCTCGGAGTTCGCCGCCGCCAGGAGCGCGTCCTCCGGGTTGTACCCGGCGCCGTCCTCCTCCGCGGTCCTGGGGCGGTCGAGCGCATGGTCGCGCTCCGCCTCCAGGCTGTTGGCGAGCGCGAGCAGCTGCGGAACCGAGGGCAGGAACACCGACGCGGTCTCGCCGCGGCGGCGTGCGCGCACGAACCGGCCCACGGCCTGCGCGAAGAACAGCGGCGTCGCGGTGCTCGTCGCGTACACACCGACCGCCAGGCGCGGGACGTCGACCCCCTCGGACACCATGCGCACCGCCACGAGCCAGCGCGAGTCGCCCGCGGAGAACTCGTCGATCTTGTCGCTCGCGCCGTCCTCGTCGGACAGCACGACCGTCGGCGACTCGCCCGTGATCCGCGCGATGTGCCCGGCGTACGCGCGGGCGTCCGTCTGGTCGGTCGCGATGATCATGGCCCCCGCGTCGGGCACCGAACGCCGCACCTCGGACAGGCGGCGGTCCGCGGCCTGGACGACCGCGGGGATCCACTCGCCGCCCGGGTCCAGCGCCGTGCGCCACGCCTGCGCGGTCATGTCCTTGGTCAGCGCCTCCCCCAACCGCGCGCTCACCTCGTCGCCCGCGCGCGTGCGCCAGCGCATGCTGCCGCTGTAGGACAGGAACAGCACCGGGCGGACGACGTGGTCGCGCAGCGCGTCGCCGTAGCCGTACGTGTAGTCCGCGACCGAGCGCCGGACGCCCTCGCGATCAGGCGCGTACTCGACGAACGGGATGGCTGCGGTGTCGGAGCGGAACGGCGTGCCCGTGAGCGCGAGGCGGCGCGTGGCGCCCTCGAACGCCTCACGCACCGCGTCGCCCCAGGACAACGCGTCACCGCCGTGGTGCACCTCGTCGAGGATGACGAGTGTGCGCTCGGCCGTCGTGCGCGCGGCATGCAGCACGGGCTTGCTCGCCACCTGCGCATACGTCACCGCGACGCCGTCGAAGCCGTGCCCGTGGCGGCCCTGCGCGTTGCTGAAGCTCGGGTCCAGGCGGATGCCGACGCGGGCCGCCGCGTCCGCCCACTGCCGCTTGAGGTGCTCGGTGGGCGCGACCACGGTGACGCGGCGCACCACCTTGGCCTCGAGCAGCTCGGTGGCGATCCGCAGGGCGAACGTCGTCTTGCCGGCGCCCGGCGTCGCGACCGCCAGAAAGTCCCGCGGGCCGCGCGCCCGGTACAGCTCGAGCGCCTCGGCCTGCCATGCGCGCAGCTTGCCGGCCGTCCCCCACGGCGCACGCCCCGGGAACGCCGGGGGCAGGTGCGAGGCAGCCGACGACGACGCGTGGCTTGCGGTGGCGGAGGACGGTGTGGGCGCCCCGCTCAACGGCCGGAGCCGAAGCCGAACCAACGACGGCCGCCGCCGCCCCCCGACTCGTTCGAGCCGCCCTCGTCCTGCGGGGGACGCAACCCCTCGTAGATCTCCTTGCAGACCGGGCACACCGGGAACTTGTCGGGGTTGCGCCCCGGGACCCAGACCTTGCCGCACAACGCGACGACCGGCTTGCCCGTCACCGCGGACTCGGTGATCTTCTCCTTGCGCACGTAGTGCGCGAACCGCTCGTGGTCCCCGGGCTCGACCTGCTCGTGGGCCTCGGTGCGCTCGAGGACGCTGGTGCCGCCGCCCTGATCCGGGCCGGACGGGTCGGCGGGACCAGCGGGCGGGAACAGCGGCTCAGTCATGGCGGCGAGTCTACGTCGCGCCTCCGACACGGCCCCGCGCGTCCCGTGCGGGATCGGTCACGTGCGCGTCGGCGCCCGCTCCCGGCCGCCCGGCCGGCTCACCCGTGCCCTCGGTGACCCGACGAAGCGCGCGCAGGACTCCCGCGGCGCTCAATCGGCCGACCACGCCACCGCTCTCGTCGAGCACCGGCACCGCCTCGGCGCCCGACTCCACCAGCGCCTCGACCGCGACGCCCAGCTCGTCCCCCACCCGGACCGGCACCTCCGCGGCACGGCCGCGCGACGGGTCGACGCGCACGCGTCCGGCCCCCGCCGCAGCGCCGCTGACGGCCGACGACGCGCCGGCCCCGTCGTCCAGGTCCGCGGTGGCCACGCGGCCGAGCGC
>JAEWOA010000177.1 GCA_023461115.1 Actinomycetes bacterium | reverse complement strand
GCGTCGCGTCGAGCGCGGCCTCCACCTGCGCGCGCTGCGCGAGCAGCGCGGTCTCGTCGGCGATCTCCTGCTCGAGCGTCGCGGACAGCTGCGCGAGGTCGTCGGCGAGCAGGCGCGCGCGGGCGTCGCGCAGATCCGCCTGCACCACCGCGGCCTTGCGCGCGACCTCCGCCTGCCGGCCGAGCGGGCCGAGCTGGCGGCGGATCTCCGCGGTCAGGTCGTTCAGCCGCGTGAGGTTGCCCTGCATCGCGTCGAGCTTGCGGAGCGCCTTCTCCTTGCGCTTGCGGTGCTTGAGGACGCCCGCGGCCTCCTCGATGAAGCCCCTGCGCTCCTCGGGCGTCGCGCGCAGCACCGCGTCGAGCTGGCCCTGGCCGACGATCACGTGCATCTCACGGCCCAGGCCGGAGTCGGACAGCAGGTCCTGGATGTCGAGCAGGCGGCAGCCCTGGCCGTTGATCGCGTACTCCGAGCCGCCGTTGCGGAACAGCGTGCGCGAGATCGTGACCTCGGAGTACTCGATCGGCAGCGCGCCGTCGGTGTTGTCGATCGTGAGCGCCACCTCGGCCCGGCCCAGCGGCGGGCGGCCGGCGGTGCCGGCGAAGATGACGTCCTCCATCTTGCCGCCGCGCAGCGACTTGGCGCCCTGCTCCCCCATGACCCACGCGAGCGCGTCGACGACGTTCGACTTGCCGGAGCCGTTGGGCCCGACGACACACGTGATGCCTGGCTCGAAGTTCAGCGTCGTCGCCGAGGCGAACGACTTGAACCCGCGCAGGGTCAGGGTCTTCAGGTGCACGCGCGAAGCCTAGGACGGCCGACGGCGCGCGCCTGGGCGCCCCGCCGAGGGACGGTTCAGAGGCTCGGGAACCACAGCGCGATCTCGCGCGCGGCGGACTCGGGCGAATCGGACCCGTGGACGAGGTTCTCGATGACCTTCTTGCCCCAGTCGCGGGCCAGATCGCCGCGGATGGTGCCGGGCGCGGCGACGGTCGGGTCGGTGGCGCCCGCGAGCGAGCGGAAGCCCTCGATCACGCGGTGGCCCTCGACGACGGCCGCGACCACCGGACCCGAGCGCATGAAGTCGATCAGCGGCTGCAGGAACGGCTTTCCTGCGTGCTCGGCGTAGTGCTCGGCGAGCAGCGCCTCGTCGGCCTGGCGGAGCTCGAGCGCGACGAGCGAGTAGCCCTTGGCCTCGATGCGCCGCAGCACCTCGCCGGAGAGCCCGCGGGCGACGCCGTCGGGCTTGACGAGGACGAGGGTGCGCTGGGCGGCGGGAGCGTCAGTCATGCCGCAAACCCTAACCGTCCGTCAGGGGCCGACGACGCCCGGGTTGGCCGCGTCGAACTCGGCTCGCTCACGGTCGATGCGGCCGCCGATGCGCAGCGCCATGACCCACATCGCGACGAACACCACCGCGACGACGACCGCGATGTCCCGCGCGACCGCGGGCAGCAGCAGCGCGCCGATCAGCATCCAGACCTGCAGGACCCAGCCGGCCACGTAGCCGCCGGGCTTGCCGACGCGCCCCGACGCGAGGACCAGGAGCAGGGCGAGGCCGCCACTCACGCTCCAGATCACCGCCGGAGACGCGACGCGCAGGCCGTACGCCACGAGCGCCGCGAACATCACACAGCACGCCTCGAGGATGAGGGTCGTCTGGGTGAACTGGGGCTTCGCGGGGCGCTTGCGGCGCACGGCCGGCGCGTCGGAACTCACGGCTCCAGGCTACCGGCGGGCTGCTGGGCGTCCGTGCGCTGCGAGGGCAGGACGGGCGTGAGTTCGGTCGCGTCCACCTGGTCGGCGTCGGGCAGGTCCACGTGCGCGGTGAGCTCGTCGACGACGACCGCGCCCTCGACGGTCTCCGCCGCCGCGCCCGATCCGTCGGCGGCCAGGGCCTCGCCGCGCGCGACCATGCCGGCGACGTCGGAGAGCTTGACCTCCTTGAGGAAGAACGCGAGCAGCAGGCCGAGCAGCACGATCGGCACGAAGTACCAGAACGACGGCGCCAGGGTGCCGGCGAACGCGTCGATGACGCCCGACTTGTAGGGCTCGGGAAGCTGCTGGACGGCGTCGGGCGTGATGCCTGCCGCCGCGCCCGCCGCCGGCGCGTCCGCGAACACGTCCTTGAGCTTGCTGAACAGTGCGGTGGTGAAGATCGTCGAGAACACCGCGGTTCCCACCGCGGCGCCGATCTCACGGAAGAAGTTGTTGGCGGACGTCGCCGTGCCGAGCTCGTGCGGGTCCACGGCGTTCTGCACCGCGAGCACGATCGGCTGCATGACCAGGCCCATGCCCGCGCCGAGGACGAAGATCATCGCGCCGAACACCCACAGCGACATGTCGCCCGAGATGCGCGTGAGCCACATCAGGCCCGCGGCGGTGACGATCAGGCCGACCACGGGGAACGCCTTGTAGCGGCCCGTCTTCGTGATCGCGATGCCCGAGCCGATCGCGGTGAGCATGACGCCCGCCATCATCGGCAGCATGAGGTAGCCGGACTCGGTGACGCCGACGCCCGTGGACATCTGCAGGAACGTGGGCAGGAACGCGAGCGACGCGAACATGCCCGCGCCCAGGATGAAGCCGATGAGCGTCGCGATCGTGAACGTCGGGTTCTTGAACAGGCGCAGCGGCAGGATCGGCTCGACCGCGCGGAGCTCGACCAGGATGAACAGCGCGATGCACGCGACCGTCCCGGCGACGAGCGCCACCAGCCCGGTGTTCGACCAGTCGTAGCCGTGCTGGCCCGACCATGACGTCCACGACGCCGCGAGCACCAGGCCGGACGTGCCCAGCACCATGAAGAGGATGCCGAGCCAGTCGATCGGCTTGCCCGAGCGGTGCGACGGGAGCTTGAGCGTCACGTAGGCGGTCGCGAAGGCCGCGATGCCGACCGGGATGTTGAGCCAGAAGCACCAGCGCCACGACGCGTGCTCGGTGAAGACACCGCCCAGGAGCGGCCCGACGACCGCCGCGATGCCGAACAGCGCGCCCATCGGGCCCATGTACTTGCCGCGGTCCTTGGCCGGGACGATGTCCGCGATGATCGCCTGCGACAGGATCATGAGGCCGCCGCCGCCGAGGCCCTGCACGCCGCGCCACGCGACGAGCTCGCCGAACGACTGCGCGAAGCCCGCGCCGGCCGAGGCGACCGTGAAGAGCCCGATCGCGACGAGGAACGGCCAGCGGCGGCCCCAGAGGTCGCCGAACTTGCCGTACAGCGGCATGACGATCGCGATCGCCAGGATGTAGGCCGTCACGACCCAGCCCTGGTGGGCCACGCCGTTGAGCTCGCCGACGATCGTGGGCATCGCGGTGCCGACGATCGACTGGTCGAGCGAGGACAGGAACATGCTCGCCATGAGCGCGCCGAAGATGAGCCAGACGGTGCGCGGGGTGAGGACGATGAGCGGCTTGTCTCTCGTCGCCTCGGGCGTGGTGGCCACAGCCATGGGTGGGAACCTCGTTACTCGGTGTGATGCGGTGGTCGTGCGATGCGGATGGAGAACGTGCTGGTCAGTCCGCGGCGATGCGGCGGAACTGCTCGACGACGAGGCCGAGGTGGTCGAACGGTGAGCCCGCGCCGGCGGCGGCCTCCCAACGCAGGAAGGTCGCGTGCGTGAGGAACATGCCGAGCGCCGCCACCACGTCCGCGGGGAGGTCCGAGTCCGGCCCCAGGCGCCGCTCGACGACTTGCACGAGTTGGCCCTTGTGCTGCTCGATCGCCGCGAGGTGCTTGGCCATGAGCCGGGGCTCGTGGCACGCGAGCTCCATCGTGCGGCGCAGCCGCTCGTGCCCCGGGGGCGCGGCGAGGTGCGCGGCGACGAGCGCCTGCAGGTCGTCGAGCAGGTGGCCGGTGGGGCCACCCGCGACGAACTCCTCGGCCTCGGCGCTCGCGTCGATCCACGGCACGTGCCCGAGCACGGCGTCGTCCTTGGAGTCGAAGTAGTTGAAGAACGTGCGGACCGAGACGCCGGCCTCGTCGCAGATCGCCTCGACCGTCACGGCGTCGAGGCCGTGCTCGGCGACGAGGCGGTGGGTCGCGTCGATGAGGGCCTCACGTCGCGCGCGCTTCTGGCGCGCGCGCAGGCCCTCGTCGGGGGTGGCGGTCTGCTGCACGGGGCGCAATATTACATGCTCTGCAACATTTCACTGTCTGCAAGGCGGCGCCGGCGCGCGACCGCCACGAGCCCGGCCCCCAACGCGACAAGCGCGGCGCCCCACCCGGCCGCCTGGCCAGGGACTCCGGTGGCCGGCAGCACCGCGTCGTCCGGGGGCACGGCGCCGGGGTCGTCGGCGCCAGATCCGCCGAGCGGACCGGGGTTGGCCGCGGGAGGACCCGTCGTCGGACCCGTCGTGGGCTCGCCGCCCGGCTCCTCGACGACGGCCGTCGCGGACGCCGTCCTCGTCACCACCTCGCCCGTGCCGGGCACGAGCGCGCGGAACACGGC
>JAEWOA010000176.1 GCA_023461115.1 Actinomycetes bacterium | reverse complement strand
CCCCCACCCCCGCCGAGTTCGTCGGAGACCCGCGAGGTCGTCGGAGAAACCCGACGAGTTCGGCGATCTCCGACGAGCTCGCGGGGGGAGGGGGGGAAGAGGGGGAAGGGGTGGGGGAGGTGGAGGTTGCTGTGGGGGTGTTGGTGGGGGTGGCGGATGCTGTGCGGCGCCGGGCGTTGCGGGAGCTCGCGCTGCGCGCGGGGTGCCCGGCCGGTGACGTGCACCGGGTGCACGTGCTGGCGGTGGACGCGCTCGTCATGGACTGGCACGGGCAGGGGCCCGTCGCGCTGCCCGGCGGTCGGGCGGCACGCCGCGCCTATGGCAGGCTTGTCATCGGGCCTGCCGCGGACCCGCGCGAGCCTCCCCGCACACCCCGCCGGGGTACCCCCAACGACACTCAGGAGCGGTAGTGGACCCTGCTGACATGGGAGCCGACCTCGAGAAGGTCCTGCTCACCGAGGAGCAGCTGCACAGCAGGCTCGACGAGATCGCGGCGCAGATCGACGCCGACTACGCCGGCAAGGACCTGCTGCTGGTCGGCGTCCTCAAGGGCGCGGTCATGGTCATGGCGGACCTGGCGCGGCGCCTGCACGCGCCAGTCCAGATGGACTGGATGGCCGTGTCGTCGTACGGCTCGGGCACCAAGTCGTCGGGCGTCGTGCGGATCCTCAAGGACCTCGACACCGACCTGATCGGGCGCCACGTCCTGATCGTCGAGGACATCATCGACTCGGGCCTGACGCTCTCGTGGCTGGTCTCCAACCTGCGCTCGCGCGGGCCGGCGAGCGTCGAGATCGCGACCATGCTGCGCAAGCCGGAGGCCGCCAAGGTCGAGGTGGACGTGCGGTACGTGGGCTTCGACATCCCGCCGGAGTTCGTCGTCGGCTACGGCCTGGACTACGCGGAGAAGTACCGCAACCTGCCGTTCGTCGGGACGCTCGCGCCGCACGTGTACGGGGCCTGAGCACCGCCGGAGACGACAATGTGCCCTGCGCGAACACCGCGGGGTGCTGCAACGTTGAACGTGTAGGTTCGATCGAACCACGCTGTTCCGAGCAGGAGGATGAGGGGCCCGGCCCCGATCGCCTATGAACGTCAAGCGCCTCGCCCGCGGCCCGATCCTGTGGATCGTGCTGGCCGTCGTCCTGCTCTGGATCGCCGCGACCACGCTGTCGCAGCCGAACATCCGCTCGATCGACACCTCGGACGGCCTCGAGCTCCTGGCCACCGGCAAGGTGGAGCAGGCGAAGATCACCGACGGCGTGCAGCGCGTGAACCTGACGCTCAAGTCGGACTTCACCAAGGAGGGCAAGAACCTCGGCAAGCTGGTGCAGTTCCAGTACGTCGAGCCGCAGGGCCCAGCCGTGGTGGACGCGGTGACGCAGGCGGACCCGCCCAAGGGCTTCACGTCCGAGAACCCGCAGCAGTCGTGGTGGACGGGCCTGCTGAGCCTGATCCTGCCGATGATCATCATCCTGGCGATCTTCTGGTTCCTCCTGGCCAACATGCAGGGCGGCGGCTCGCGCGTCATGAGCTTCGGCAAGTCGCGCGCCAAGCTCGTCAACAAGGAGTCGCCGCAGGTCACGTTCGCGGACGTCGCGGGCGTCGACGAGGCGGTCGAGGAACTCCAGGAGATCAAGGAGTTCCTCTCCGAGCCCGCCAAGTTCCAGGCCGTCGGCGCCAAGATCCCCAAGGGCGTGCTGCTGTACGGCCCGCCGGGAACGGGCAAGACGCTCCTGGCCCGCGCGGTCGCGGGTGAGGCGGGCGTGCCGTTCTACACGATCTCCGGCTCGGACTTCGTCGAGATGTTCGTGGGTGTCGGCGCCAGCCGCGTGCGCGACCTGTTCGAGCAGGCCAAGCAGAACGCGCCGGCCATCATCTTCGTCGACGAGATCGACGCGGTCGGCCGCCACCGCGGCGCTGGCCTCGGCGGCGGGCACGACGAGCGCGAGCAGACGCTGAACCAGATGCTCGTCGAGATGGACGGCTTCGACGTCAAGACGAACGTCATCCTCATCGCGGCCACCAACCGGCCCGACATCCTGGACCCCGCGCTGCTGCGCCCGGGCCGCTTCGACCGGCAGGTCGCGGTCGAGCCGCCCGACCTCAAGGGCCGCGAGCGCATCCTGGACGTCCACGCGCAGGGCAAGCCCATGGCGCCGCACGTCGACCTCACGGCCGTCGCGCGCCGGACGCCCGGCTTCACGGGCGCGGACCTGGCCAACGTGCTCAACGAGGCCGCGCTGCTCACCGCTCGCAAGAACGCGCAGATCATCGACGACCACGCGCTCGACGAGGCGATCGACCGTGTGATCGCCGGCCCGCAGAAGCGCACGCGCGTCATGAACGTCAAGGAGCAGAAGCTCACCGCGTACCACGAGGGCGGCCACGCGCTGGTGGCGGCGGCGCTGCGCTACACCGACCCCGTGACCAAGGTGACGATCCTGCCGCGCGGCCGTGCGCTCGGCTACACCATGGTCATGCCGGTCGAGGACAAGTACTCGGTGACGCGCAACGAGCTCCTGGACCAGCTCGCGTACGCCATGGGCGGGCGCGTCGCGGAGGAGCTGGTGTTCCACGACCCGACGACGGGCGCGGGCAACGACATCGAGAAGGCCACCGCGACCGCGCGCCGCATGGTCACGCAGTTCGGCATGTCGAGCCGCCTGGGCGCCATCCGCCTGGGCCAGGCCGACGGCGAGGTGTTCCTGGGCCGCGACGTAGGCCACCAGCGTGACTACTCCGAGGACGTCGCGGGGTCGATCGACCTCGAGGTGCGCGCGCTGATCGAGAAGGCGCACGACGAGGCGTGGGAGATCCTGGTGGAGTACCGGGACGTCCTGGACCACCTGGTGCTCGAGCTGCTCGAGAAGGAGACGCTCAACACCGAGCAGCTCGCGGAGATCTTCAAGCCGATCGTCAAGCGCGCGCCGCGGCAGGTGTGGCTGTCGTCCGACCAGCGCGCGGTCTCGGACCGTCCGCCGGTGCTGACGCCTGCCGAGAAGGCCGCGAGCAACGGCCACGCGGTCGTCCCCGAGGACGAGGCCGCCGCCGCCAACCCCGAGCGCCCGCCGGTCGAGGCCGTCGAGGTCCCGCCGGGCCAGACGCCCGAGGTCAACTGACCATGGTGGATCCGATCGGGGCGCCTGACGGCGCCATCGGCGAGTACGACGAGCCCCGGGTTCGCGCCGCGGTGCGCGAGTTGCTGCTCGCGGTCGGCGAGGACCCGGACCGCGAGGGCCTGCGCGACACCCCGGACCGCGTGGCCCGCGCGTACCGCGAGGTGTTCGCCGGCCTGTTCCAGGAGCCCGGCGACGTCCTGACGACGACCTTCGACCTCGGCCACGAGGAGATGGTCCTGGTCAAGGACATCGAGGTGTACTCCACGTGCGAGCACCACCTGGTGCCGTTCCACGGCGTCGCGCACGTCGGCTACATCCCCGGCGCGGACGGCCGGATCACGGGCCTGTCCAAGCTGGCCCGGCTCGTCGACGTGTACGCGCGCCGGCCCCAGGTGCAGGAGCGCCTCACCTCGCAGATCGCGGACGCGCTGGTCGAGGCGTTGGAGCCGCGCGGCGTGATCGTCGTCGTGGAGTGCGAGCACCTGTGCATGTCGATGCGAGGGGTCCGCAAGCCGGGCTCGCGCACCGTGACGTCCGCGGTGCGCGGGCAGATGCGGGACGTGGCGACCAGGGCCGAGGCCATGAGCCTGGTGCTGGGCCGGTGAGCGTCCGCCGGACCGTCGCGCGGGGCTACTGGGCGATCAGCCGCTGGACGCTGCGCAGCGAGCGCATGCCGCAGGACGGCGCCGGTGTGCTGATCGGCGCGCCGCACACGTCCAACTGGGACTTCGTCTTGATGCTCGGGATCGCGTGGGAGCAGGACCTGACGGTCCGTTGGCTGGGCAAGAAGTCGCTGTTCGCGGCGCCGTTCGGCGCCCTCATGCGCGGGCTCGGCGGCATCCCGGTGGACCGCAGCGACCCCGCGGGCTTGGTCGACGAGCTCGTCGCGCGCGTCGCGGCGGGCGAGCGGTTCTACCTCGTCGTCACGCCCGAGGGCACGCGGCAGGGCAAGGGGTGGAAGTCGGGCTTCTACCGGATCGCGCGCGGCGCGGACTGGCCGGTGACGCTCGGGTTCGTCGACCGCACCACGCGCACGACGGGCCTGGGCCCGACGATCACACTCACGGGCGACGTCCGCGCGGACATGGACGTCATCCGCGATTTCTACGCGGACAAGGCAGGCGTGCGCCCGGACCGTCGCACCGAGCCGCGCTTGGCCAGCGAGTCGCCCGGCCCGGACGCGTCCCAGCTGTAGCCAGCCGTCAGTCCCGCGGTCCAGTCCTGCGCCGCGGTCCTTCCGCTCAGTCCTGCGGCTCAGCCGTCGGCGGCGTGCTCGCTCGACTCGTAGAGACCAACGGCGTTGCCGTCCGGGTCTGCGAACACCGCCCACGCGCTGGTCTCGCTGATCGGCGCCTTGCCGCGCAGGACCGAGCCGCCGCCTGCGACGACCTTGGCCAGCACGTCGTCGATCGAGTCGACCTCCACGTAGCCGACCGGCTGCGTGAACGACCCGTCGCGCGCGACGAGCCCGCCGCCGCTGATCTTGTTGGGCGCGGACCACATCGGGTAGTCCTCGTAGCCCTCCGGTGCCGCGATCTGCCAGCCGAACAGCCCGCCGTAGAACTGCGTGGCGGCGTCCTTGTCGGCCACCGGAATCTCGAAGTGCGTGATGTCTCCGTGTGCCATGACCTTCCCTCCCAGCCGTCCAACCCAGCCAGCCGTCCGACCCGACCATCCGCCCAACCGACCATCCGCCACGCTACCCACCCCCACCCCCACCCGCCGACTTCGTCGGAGATCCGCCAGTTCGTCGGAGATCTCCGACGACCTCGGCGTACTCCGACGAACTCGGCGGGGAGAGTTGGTGGGGGGAGGGGGAGGGGGGAGGGGAGGGCGGGGGGAACTACAGTGCCTGCGTGAGGGGTGTGGGGCCGGTTGGGGTGCCTGAGGTGCTGCGGAGCGCGGGGCGGACGCTCGTCATGGGCGTCGTCAACGTCACGCCCGACTCGTTCTCGGACGGCGGGCGCTGGTTCACGCCGAACGCGGCGGTCGCGCACGGGCTGCAGCTCCTCGACGAGGGAGCGGACCTCCTGGACGTCGGCGGTGAGTCGACGAGGCCCGGCGCCGAGCGCGTCCCGGTGGCCACCGAGCTCGAGCGGGTGCTGCCCGTGATCGAGAGGCTCGTGGAGCGCGGCGCGGCGGTCAGCGTCGACACGACTCGCGCGGTCGTCGCGAAGGCGGCGGCCGAACGCGGCGCATGCCTGGTCAACGACGTCTCGGGCGGCCTCGCGGACCCGCTCATGCACGCCACGGTGGCCCGCACCGACGCCGCGTACGTCGCGATGCACTGGCGCGGGCATGCGGACGTCATGGACGACCTGGACGACTACGGCGACGTCGTCGCGGACGTCCGGCGCGAGCTCGCGCAGCGGGTGGCCGAGCTCCGGGCCGCAGGCATGCCCGACGAGCGCGTCGTGCTGGACCCGGGCCTGGGCTTCGCCAAGCCGGGCGCCAGCAACTGGCCTCTGCTCAGCCGGCTCGGCGAGCTGGTCGCCGACGGGTTCCCCGTGCTGGTCGGCGCGAGCCGCAAGCGGTTCCTCGGCCACCTGCTCGCGGCCCCCGACGGCACCCCCGCCCCACCGCTGCAGCGCGACCGCGCGACCGCCGCGGTCACGGCGTTGGCCGCCGCCGCGGGCGCGTGGGCGGTGCGCGTGCACGAGGTCGCGCCCTCGGCGGACGCCGTGCGTGTGGCCGCGGCATGGCAGGGTGTGCCGGGGAGCTCGGCTCGCGCAGAGCAGGGCTGACGGGTTGCGGACGGCGGCCGGCCCTCGCGGGTCGGCGGGACGACGAAGGAGCACGCGGTGACCGACGACGGCGTCGACGAGGGCCAGGGCCGGCGGCTGGACCAGATCCGGCTCACCGGGCTGTCCGCCACGGGGTATCACGGCGTCTTCGAGCACGAGCGCCGCGAGGGGCAGACGTTCGTCGCGGACGTCGTCGTGCACCTGGACACGCGGCGGGCCGCGGCACGGGACGACCTGACTCTCACGCTCGACTACGGCGCGGTCGCCCAGCAGGTCGTCGCGGTGCTCGCGGGCGAGCCGGTGGACCTGATCGAGACGGTGGCCGAGCGGATCGCCGCGACGGTCCTGGCGGACGGCGCGGTGCAGGCCGTGGACGTCGCGATCCACAAGCCGCAGGCGCCGATCACGGTGCCGTTCGGGGACGTCGTGGTCTCGATCCGCCGGGATCGCGCCAAGCTGCCCGCGGCGGAGCCGTACGTGGGTGCGCCAGCGGGCGCGGGCGCGCCGAGCGCGGTCGCGGTGCCGCCGCTCGCGGAGCCGGCCGAGCCCGACGACGTCACGCTGACCGCCGTGATGGCCCCGATCGGGGACCCGGTGGTGGCGTCGGCAGAACTGGTGGAGTTCGCGCCCGTCGAGTTCGGCGTCCCGTCGGCCGCGACCCTCCCGCTGCCGGGCGGGCTCGCCGCTGGCCCCGAGGCGGACGCGCGCGGCCAGGACGACGAAGGCCCGCAGACCGCGGAGATCGTCGTCGACGCGCTCGACGAGCCACCCGCCGCGCCGGTGGACGCCGTGCTCGCGCTGGGCTCGAACCTGGGCAACGCGCAGGACACGCTGCGCGGCGCGGTCGCGATGCTCGCCGAGCACCCGGGCGTGACGATCGTCGACGTGTCGCCGCTGGCGCGCACGGCGCCGGTGGGTGGACCGGACCAGCCGGACTTCCTCAACGCGGTCGTGCTGGTGCGCACGCTGCTCTCGGCGCGGGACCTCCTGCACGCGGTCCAGGCGATCGAGCAGGCGTACGGCCGCGAGCGCCTGGAGCACTGGGGCCCCCGCACGCTCGACGTCGACATCGTCGTCTACGGGTCGGTGCTGGCGGTCACCGACGACCTGGAGCTGCCGCACCCGCGCGCGCACGAGCGCGCCTTCGTCCTGCAGCCGTGGGCGCAGGTGGACCCGCACGCGGTGCTGCCGGGCCTGGGCGGCGGGCCCGTCGCGGCCCTCGCGGCCACGGCGCCGGACCGCTCGGGTGTGCGCTGGCTCGCGCTCGACTGGCTGACGCAGCCGGTCCCGGCCGCGCAGTTGGAGCCGACTGGCGGCCAGGGCGACGACGGCGCCCAGGGCGTGTGATGGCGCGCACGCGCTGGCAGACGCTGCTGCTGATCGCGGCCGCGGCCGCCGCGGCGACCTGGGCGCTCTACGACGCGCTGCTGCGCGGCGGCGCGCTGCCCCCGCAGGTGCCATGGCTCGTGGTGGGCGTCGAGGTCCTGATCGCAGCCGTGGTGTTCTCGATGGGCTGGGCGGTGCGCCAGTACATCCGGGGCAAGCGGCCCGGGCTGGATCCGATCCGCGCGGCCCGCACCGCGGTGCTGGCCAAGGCCGCGTGCTACACGGGCGCCGTGTTGCTGGGCTGGTACGGCGGCCAGCTCATCGTGCTCGTGCTGCGCCTGGACACGCCCGGGCAGGGAGCGCGGGTGCTCGCGGCGGCGTTGGCGGCGCTCGGCGCGTTGTCGCTGGCGGCGGTGGGCCTCGTCGTGGAGCGGTTCTGCCGGGTGCCGCCGCCCGAGGGCACGCAGCCCGCCGACCAGGCCGTCGCCGACCCTCCGCCCGCCGCGACCTGACGAGGCGCCGCCGGCCCGGACCCAGGTGTCGGGACCGGGTGCGAGGATGGCGGCGTGACTGATTCGGTGACGAGCCTGCCCTTCGCGCCCGCCGACGTGCGGTGGACCCCGGTGTCCCCGCGCCTGGCGTCGGCCCGCCTGACCTCGCTGGCCATCTGGGTGGCCCCACCCCTGCTGGTGCTGGTGGTCCTGTCGGTGTTCGCCACGCCGTGGTGCTGGATTCCGGCCGGGGTGGTCGCGGGCCTGGGGCTGTGGGCCGCGCTGCTGATCCCCCGGCAGGTGCGCGCGATGGCGTACGCCGAACGCGACGACGACCTGCTGATCCGCAGCGGCGTGCTGTTCCGCACCATGGTCGTCGTGCCCTACGGGCGCATGCAGTTCGTCGATGTCAGCGCGGGCCCGCTCGCGCGCAAGTTCGGCATCGCGTCGCTCGAGCTCCACACCGCGTCGCCCGCGACGATGGCCGCGCTGAACGGCCTGCCGCCCGCCGAGGCGGATCGGCTGCGCGAGCAGCTCACGTCCCGCGGCGAGGCCCGGCTGGCGGGCCTGTGAGCGAGCCCGCCCGCACGGCGCCCGTGCCGCCCGTGGAGGACGGCCACTGGCGGCGGATGCACCCGATCACGCCCGCGGTGAAGGGGTGGAAGGTGCTCGTCGGCGCCTTCGCGATCGTCTCCTACCAGATCGGCGACAACATCGTCGAGGCCTACGGCATGCTCCGGGGGCGCGGCTGGCTGGTGCTCCTGGGCGCCGTGGTCGTCGTCGGGCTCGCGGGCTTCGCCTTCTCGGCGCTCGCGTGGCGGCGCACGCGGTTCCAGGTCACCGACGACGCGGTGCACCTGCACTCGGGCATCCTGTTCCGCCAGCAGCGGCAGGCCCGGCTGGACCGGCTGCAGGCGGTCGACGTGGTGCGGCCGCTGCTCGCCCGGCTGTTCGGGCTTGCCGAGCTCAAGCTCGAGGTCGCCGGCGGCTCGGGGTCGGGTGTCTCGCTCGCGTTCCTGCGGGAGGCGGACGCCGAGGCGTTGCGCGCGGAGCTGCTGGCGCTCGCGGCGGGCCTGCGCGGCGGCGACCGTGCCCAAGTCGCCCAAGTCGCCCATGTTGACCATGCTGACCATGCCGACAGTGGCCTGGCCGCTGTCGACCAGGACGGCCCGACGACCGCCCCCGACGCGGTCGCCGTCGGCGCCGCGCCCGACAAGCCGCGTCGCGCCCGCTCGACGCTCAACGCGCCGATCGAGCGCCGGTTCGAGGACGCGCCCGAGCACGAGGTCTACGCGGTGCCGATGCCGCGCCTCATCCGGTCGGCGCTGCGCTCGGGTGGGATCGTCGCGTTGACCATCGGGATCGTCGGCTTCGGCGCCGTCATGATCGCCACGCGTGAGTTCGGCGCGGGCGTGGTGTTCATCCCGTGGCTGCTGAGCACGGGCGGGTTCGTGTGGGGCCGTGTGAACTCGGGCGCGGCGTTCCGCGCCGCGGTGTCACCGGACGGCATCCGCCTGCGGCACGGCCTGACCGAGGCGCGCACGCAGACCGTCCCGCCCGGACGCGTCCAGGCGGTCAAGCTCACGCAGGGGCTGTTCTGGCGCGGGCCCGACTGGTGGCGAGTCGAGATCAACGTCGCGGGCTACGGCGGCGAGGGCGCCGACGAAAAGGAGAGCGTCCTGCACCCCGTGGCGACGCGGGAGGAGGCGGCGCTCGCGCTCTGGCTGGTCCTGCCGGACCTGGGTGTGGACGACCCCGCCGCCATGCTGGACGCCGCGATGCGCGGCACGGGCGACGATGGCGGCTTCGTCCCGGCGCCCCGGCGCTCGCGCTGGCTCGCGCCGCTCACGTGGCGGAGCCGGGGCCTGCGGCTCACGCGCACGGCCTTCGTCACGCGGTCGGGCCGCTGGCGCCGCACCGTCGAGTTCGTCCCGTACGGCCGGATCCAGTCGGTCGGGATGAGCGAGGGGCCGATCGACCGCCGACTGCGGCTCGTGGGCCTCACGGTCGACTCGACGAAGGGCCCGGTCACTCCCAGCATCCGGCACGTCGACGGCGCCACGGCCGCCGCGGTGCTCGACGACCTGGCGGCCCGCGCGCGGGCGGCCCGCAAGTCGGCGCCGCCGGACCAGTGGATGCGCCTGCGGACCCTGATCACGCCGAGCGACGCGGCGCCCGGTGCTGACGCGGCGCCCAGTGCTGATGCGGCGCCCGGTGTCGACGCGGTGCCCGGCGTCGACGCGGTGCTCGACGAAACCGGGGGCACTCGGTGAGCGTCGCGC
>JAEWOA010000175.1 GCA_023461115.1 Actinomycetes bacterium | reverse complement strand
CCCCGGAGCTGCGCACCATGGCGGACGGCATCGCGATCGGCCTGCCCGGCGCCGTGCCGTTCGGCGTGCTCTCGGGCGCGGGGGTCGAGGTCGTCACGGTCTCCGAGGAGGACTTGTCGCGCGCGCTGCTGCTGGTCGCGGAGCGGGCCAAGCTCCTCGTCGAGCCGTCCGGCGCGGCGGCGGTGGCCGCGCTCATGGCGCATCCGGGCGCGTTCGAGGGCCCGGTGGTCGCGGTGCTCTCGGGCGGCAACATGGACCCGCAGGTGCTCTTGCGCGTGGTGCGGCACGGGCTCGCGTCCGCGGGACGGTTCCTGTGGCTGCACGTGCGGATCGCGGACACGCCGGGCGCGCTCGCGGGCTTGCTGCGGGATGTCGCCGCGACGGGGGCCAACGTCATGCACTTGTCCCATGTGCGCACGCAGGCGCAGCTCTCGGTCAACGAGGTGGCGATCGAGGTCCAGGTGGAGACGAAGGGCCCCGACCACTGCACGGCGGTCCTGACGACCCTGCGCTCGGCCGGCTACAACCTGACGGACTGACCCCTGTCAGCCCGCGAAGGGCTTGGCCGCCAGGATCTTGACCTCGATCTCGCGCCCGCTCGGCGCGGTGTAGCTCGTCGTGTCACCCACGGACTTGCCGTTGATCGACTCGCCGAGGGGCGACGTCGGCGAGAACACCTGGATGTCGGCGGTGCCGGCGATCTCGCGTGAGCCGAGGAGGAACGTCTCCTCGTCGCCCGCGACGATCGCGGTGACCTGCATCCCGGGCTCGACGACGCCGTCGTCGGCGGGCGTGCCGATCTGCACGTTGCGCAGCTTGGCCTCGAGCTCGCGGATCCGCGCCTCGTTCTTGCCCTGCTCCTCACGCGCCGCGTGGTAGCCGCCGTTCTCCTTGAGGTCGCCCTCGTCGCGGGCCGCGGCGATCCGCTGCGTGATCTCGTCGCGGTGCGCGCCCTTGAGGTGCGCGAGCTCGGCGGTCAAGCGGTCGTAGGCCTCCTGGGTCAGCCACGTGGCCGCAGTCGTGTCGGTCACGATCGCTCCTTCCATGCTTTCGTCGTCGGGCCGGTCGGCCCGCTGTCCCCGCCACACCCACCCGCGCGCGGGCATCGTCGTTCCGGTGGGTGGCGGCGCCATTCCCAGGCCGGTCGCGTCGATGAGTCCGTGCGTTCCGGACGTCGTGAGTGACGAGCGGGGCGGCGTGCGAAACGAACAGGATAGCCGCTAGGGCGCCAGCACGCAGTCAGCCACGTGCCCGGAGACCGCCAGCTCGGCGGTGGGGACGGTCGCGGTGACGCGCTGGGTGCGCGGGCCGGGCCCGATCTCGACGTCCCGGACGCCGACCTCGGCGAACGACTGCGAGAGGCCCTGCACTCGGCAGTGTGCGGTGTCCTGCGGGTCCTTGGTGACCTCGAACACCACGTCGATCGACTCCGACCCGTGCACCGTGAACCCGACGTCCTGCCACTGCACCGGGTCGGCCAGCGCGCCGCGCGCGACCCACCACAGCACGAGCGCGGTCAGCGCCACGAGGACGGCGACGACGGCGAACAGCCCGCGGCGGCCGGTGCGCCTCGTGCCGTACCGGTCGGCGGGCGGCGACGCGAGCGCCGGCGTCGGCGTCGGGGCAGGCGGCTCGGGCGTCGCGGCGGGCGGGACGGTCACGCGCTCTCCTTCGGCTCAGGCGGGCGCCCGCGCGTGTGGGCGCGGATGCGCGCGGACGTGAGCGATCATTGTCTCTCGTCCGACGAGGCCGCCCCGCGCGGCCAACACAGGAGGTCGACGTGACCGTTCCGCCGGTGTTCCCGGCCCCGGGGGAGCCGCTGCGGCTCATGGCCGTGCATGCGCACCCCGACGACGAGTCCAGCAAGGGCGCCGCGACGACGGCCCGCTACGCGGCGGAGGGCGTCGACGTGCTCGTCGTGACGTGCACCGGCGGTGAGCGTGGCGACGTGCTCAACCCCAAGTTCGGCGAGGTCCCCGGTGGCCTCGAGGGGATGCGCGCGGTGCGCCGCGAGGAGATGGCCGCGGCGGCCGCCGCGCTCGGCGTGCGCCAGCAGTGGCTGGGCTTCGTGGACTCCGGCCTGCCCGAGGGCGATCCGCTGCCCCCGTTGCCCGACGGCTGCTTCGCGCTCGTCCCGCTCGAGGAGGCGGCGGCGCCGCTCGTCGAGGCCGTCCGCGAGTTCCGTCCGCACGTCGTCACGACGTACGACCCGACGGGCGGGTACCCGCACCCCGACCACGTGATGTGCCACCGCGTGTCCGCGGAGGCGTTCGCGTCCGCGGGCGACCCCGAGCGCTACCGCGGGCACGGTGAGCCCTGGACACCGCTCAAGCTCTACTACAACCACGGGTTCTCGCTCGTGCGGATGCGCGCGATGCACGACGCGCTCGTCGCCGCCGGCGCGCAGTCGCCGTTCGGGGACTGGATCGACTCCCGGCAGGCGCGCGAGATCCCCGAGCGTGAGGTCACTACCCGGGTCGTGGCGAGCGACTTCTTCGACCACCGGGACGCCGCGCTGCGCGCGCACGCCACGCAGATCGACCCCGACGGGTTCTTCTTCGCGATCCCGCGTGACATCGAGCGCGCGCAGTGGCCGACCGAGGAGTACGAGCTCGCGGAGTCGCGGGTGCCGACGACGCTGCCCGAGGACGACCTGTTCGCGGGGGTCCGGCGGTGAGCGCGCTGGGGCTGCTCGCGGCCGTGGCGCCCACGCCCACGCCGTCGCCGACGGGCGTCTCGATCACGCCCGGCCAGGGCGGCTCACCGGGCTTCCTCGGGTTCGTGTTCACGTTCCTCCTGGCGGTCGCGGCGGTGGTGCTGTTCCTGTCGCTCACCAAGCAGTTGCGCATCGTCGACCGGCGGGCCAAGCGCCGCGAGCTCGACGACCTCGACGCCGAGCTCGAGCAGCTCGTCGACGACGAGGCCGGCAGCCGTGGCGGCGAGCCGCACCTCGGCATGATCGACGCGGGCGCCGCCGGCCCCGATCTCGAGGTCGACGCGGACGTGCCGGTCGCGCCGATCGACATCCAGCCCCACGACGACGCGCCCGGCGAGTCCACGGACGAGCCTCGTCCCGACGAGCGCACGTGAACGACCGGCCGGCGCCGCCGCAGCGGCCCGCGGTCCGCGTGACCGTCGGGCAGCTCGCGGCGAGCACCGACCACCGGGCCAACCGGGAGGCCGCGCGGGACGCGTTCCGCGCCGCGGGGCACGCTCGGGCGGACCTCCTGGTGCTGCCCGAGTACTCGTCCGGCTTCGAGCCGCGCGGCGTCGGCTGGGAGCACGCCGAGCCGCTGGGCGGGCCGTTCGTCTCCGCGCTGCGGGAGCAGGCGGCGGCCACGGGCGTCGCGGTCCTCGCGGGTGTCACGCTGCCGGGCACGGCCGACGACGCGCGCGCGGTCAACGCGGTGGTGGCGGTCGACTCGTCGGGCGCGCTCGTCGGCGCCTACGCCAAGGTGCACCTCTACGACGCGTTCGGGCAGCGCGAGTCGGACCGGCTCCAACCAGGCCCCGCCGACGCGCCGCCGCTGGTCATGGACGTGGCGGGCCTGCGGTTCGGCGTCCTGACCTGCTACGACCTGCGGTTCCCCGAGTCGGCGCGGCGGGCGGTGGACGCGGGCGCCGAGGTGCTCGTCGTGCCCGCGGCGTGGGCCGCCGGTGAGCTCAAGGCGATGCACTGGCGCACGCTCGCGATCGCGCGGGCGATCGAGAACACGGCCGCGGTGGTCGCGGTCGGGATGGCGGGCCGCGGGGTCGTGGGCCGCTCGCTCGTCGTCGGCCCGGACGGCGTGGTGGGTGTGGAGCTCGACGAGGCCCCGCAGCTGCGGACGGTCGACGTGGACGCGGCCCGCCTGCACGAGGTCCGCCAGGCGAACCCGAGCCTGACCAACCGGCGGTACCGCGTCAGCCCGGCGTGACCACGGGCTCCACCCGCGGTCAGTGCGCGTAGGTGGCGATGCTCACCGCGATGTAGTGGCAGGTGAAGCCGGCCACCGTGAGCGCGTGGAAGATCTCGTGGAAGCCGAACCAGCGCGGGCTCGGGTTGGGCCACTTGGTGCCGTAGACCACGGCGCCGACGGTGTAGGCCAGCCCGCCCGCGATGATCAGCCACGCGACCGCCGGGCCGCCCGCGTCCCAGAACTGCGGCAGGAACCAGACGGCCACCCACCCGAGCGCCACGTACACCGGGACGTAGACCCAGCGCGGCGCGCCGAGCCAGAACACCCGCGCGAGCAGCCCCACGAGGGCGCCGGACCACACGACGATGAGCAGGGTCTTGGCGGTGTCCGCGGGCAGCAGCAGCACCGACAGCGGGGTGTACGTCCCGGCGATGATCAAGAAGATGTTGGTGTGGTCGAGGCGGCGCAGCACGCCGGCGACGCGGGGCGACCAGTGGCCACGGTGGTAGACGGCGCTGGTGCCGAACAGCAGGACCGCCGACAGCCCGAACACCGCGTTGGCCCAGGCTGCCGCGGCGGTCGGGGAGAGCGCGACGAGCACGATGGACGCCGCGAGCACGAACGGCGAGATGCCCGCGTGGATCCAGCCGCGCAGGTGTGGCTTGACGGTCGCGGCCACCTGCTCGACCGCGCGGGAGACGCTTCCGGTGACTTCGTCGCGCATGGCCGTGACACGCTCCGCGGGCGAGGGGGCGCCGTCGGCGGGGGTGCCACCGGGCGGCAGGGAGGCGGCGCTCATGAGAGCTCTCGATTCGTCGTCAGTCAACCTACGTCGCCGTAGGTTACGCGACCGTAGGTAGCGTGTCGACCTGCGCGGCGCGTCGGCCGTCGGCGCGTCGTGCAGGTGTGGTGAAGACCCCCCGAACGGTGGCATGGCCTCCTGCACGCAGGCGGGTACGGTGGGGGCGCCCGATTCACTCGGTTGGGCACGTCGCCGGCCTTCCCGGGCGGCGGCCTGCTCGTCGTCGAAGGAGCGCGTGTGCGTCTGCCCCATCCGCTGTACGGGCTCTACGAACGCCGCCTCGCGGCGTCGCTCCCGGCGGATCGGCTCCCCAGGCATGTGGGCGTCATCGTCGACGGCAACCGCAGGTGGGCGCGCTCGTTCGGCGGCTCGACGACCACCGGGTACCAGCACGGCGCCCACAAGATCTTCGACCTCCTGGAGTGGATCGAGGACGTCGGCGTCGAGGTCGCGACGCTCTGGCTCCTGTCCACCGACAACCTCGACCGCCCGGCCGACGAGCTCGAGGGCCTGTTCACCGTGATCGAGGACTTGGCGCGCGACCTCGCGGCGACTGGGCGCTGGCGCCTGCAGGCCGTCGGCTCGCTCGACCTCCTGCCGGACCGCACGGCGGACGCGCTGCGCGCCGCGGAACGGGCCACCGCGGACGTCGTCGGGCTCCACGTCAACGTCGCCGTCCCGTACGGCGGGCGGCACGAGATCGCCGACGCCGTGCGCGCCTACCTGCGCGCAGGCGCGCAGGCCGGCATGACGATCGACGAGCTCGCCGACTCACTCGACGTCGAGCACATCGCCGAACACCTCTACACCAAGGGCCAGCCCGACCCCGACCTGGTCATCCGCACGTCCGGTGAACAGCGCCTCGGCGGCTTCCTGCTCTGGCAGTCCGTGCACACCGAGTTCTACTTCTGCGACGCGTACTGGCCGGACTTCCGGCGCGTCGACTTCCTGCGCGCGGTCCGCGCGTACTCGCAGCGCGAGCGGCGCCGCGGCCGCTGACCGCGCCGCCCACCAGGGACATCGCGGCGGATTGGTGAACTCTTCGTAACGTCGGCGCGTGGCGCGCGTCACATCGCCGCGGCCGGGGTTACGTTCCGCTCAGAGGTCGGCGCCCCGCCGCCCCCGGGAGGTCAGCCCATGGAGCATCCGCTCCGGGAGGAGGGCCGGTCCCGGCCCTGCTCGTCAGGGCCAGGCCGCCCTCGCCCCGTCGCCGATCGCCGGCGTGCGGCCCAGCCCGCACGGCACCCCGGCGGGAGGCGCCCGCTGCGGCGCTGACAAGCGCCGGAGGGAGCACGCCGTGGTCAGCAGCTCCAAGTCCCCTCAACCCACGATCGAAGGCCGCCGCACGCACGTCCTGGACACGTCCGTCCTGTTGTCCGACCCGCGCGCGATCTACCGCTTCGCGGAGCACGACGTGGTCCTGCCGGTCGTGGTCGTCACCGAGCTCGAGGCCAAGCGGCACCACGCCGAGCTCGGCTACTTCGCCCGCTCCGCCCTGCGGCTCCTCGACGACCTGCGCATCCAGCACGGCCGCCTCGACCACCCGATCTCGCTGGGCGACGAGGGTGGCACGCTGCGCGTCGAGCTCAACCACACCAACCCTGAGGTGCTGCCCGCGGGGTTCCGGCTGGGGGACAACGACACGCGCATCCTGTCGGTCGCGGCCAACCTGGCCGCCGAGGGCTGCGACGTCACGGTGGTGAGCAAGGACCTGCCGATGCGCGTCAAGGCGTCGGCGGTGGGGCTGCGCGCGGAGGAGTACCGCCACGAGCTCGCGGTCGAGTCCGGGTGGACCGGGATGGACGCGCTCGACCTGGCCGAGCAGCAGATGAGCCAGCTCTGGGAGCACGAGTCGTTCCCGCTCGCGGACGTCACGCCCGGCGTGTCGCCCACGCCGGGGACCACCAAGAACCCCGCTGACCTGCCCTGCCACACCGGCCTGGTGGTGCACAGCCCGCGCGGCTCGGCCCTGGGCCGCGTGACCGCCGACAAGCACATCCGCCTGGTCCGCGGAGACCAGGACGTGTTCGGCGTGCACGGCCGCAGCGCCGAGCAGCGCATCGCGATCGACCTGCTGCTCGACGAGGAGATCGGCATCGTGTCGCTCGGTGGGCGCGCCGGGACCGGCAAGTCCGCGCTCGCGCTGTGCGCGGGGCTCGAGGCCGTCCTGGAGCGTCGCCAGCACCGCAAGGTCATGGTGTTCCGGCCGCTGTACGCGGTCGGCGGGCAGGAGCTCGGCTACCTGCCGGGCTCCGAGGCGGAGAAGATGAACCCCTGGGCCCAGGCGGTCTTCGACACCCTGGGCGCGCTGGTGTCCAAGGAGGTCGTCGAGGAGGTCCTGGACCGGGACATCCTCGAGGTGCTGCCGCTCACGCACATCCGCGGCCGCTCGCTGCACGACGCGTTCGTGATCGTCGACGAGGCGCAGTCCCTCGAGCGCAACGTGCTGCTGACGGTCCTGTCGCGCATCGGGCAGTCGTCGCGCGTGATCCTCACGCACGACGTGGCGCAGCGCGACAACCTGCGGGTGGGGCGTCACGACGGCGTCGCCGCCGTGATCGAGGCGCTCAAGGGGCACCCGCTGTTCGCGCACGTCACGTTGACCCGCTCGGAGCGTTCGCCGGTCGCCGCGCTGGTCACCGAGCTGCTCGAGGGCATCGAGGTCTGACGCGCCGGGGCGGCCGCCTCACGACTCGACGAGGCGGCCGTCCTGCATGCGGATCACCCGGTCCGCGAGCTCCATCATCAGCGGGTCGTGCGTGGAGACGATCGCGGTGGTCCGCTCGGCCTCGACGACCGCACGCAGCAGGCCCATGACCGCCTTGCCGGTCTGCGAGTCGAGCTGGCCCGTGGGCTCGTCGGCGACGAGCAGGCGCGGCGAGTTGGCCAGCGCGCGCGCGATCGCGACACGCTGCTGCTGCCCGCCCGACAGCTCTCCGGGCCGCTGCTGCGCGTGCCCGCCGAGGCCCACGAGGTCGAGCAGCAGCTCGACTCGTGCCTCGCGCGCGGCGGTCGGCACCTTGCGCAGCCGCAGCGGCACGCCGATGTTCTCGGCCGCGGACAGCACGGGCACCAGGCCGAAGGTCTGGAAGACGAACGAGACGACGTCGCGGCGCAGCTCGACGAGCCCGCGCTCACCGAGGCTCGACACCTCGCGGCCGTCGACCACCACGCGGCCCTCGTCGGGCTTGTCGAGCCCGCCGACCATGTTCAGCAGGGTCGTCTTGCCGGAGCCGGAGCGCCCGACCAGCACGACGAGCTCACCGGGCTGGATCGTGAGCGACACGTCGTTGACGGCCCGCACGGCGGCGTCGCCCGAGCCGTAGACCCGCACGGCGTGCTCCACGAGCACCATGGGCGCCTCGTCCGCCGCGTGGCGGCCGTGCGCGCGCTGCGCCTCGACGGTCATCGGACCTCCTCCTGGGTGGCGGCGTCCGGGCCGGGCGCGGGGGCCGTCGTCGAGCCGGGTGTGACGCGCGGCTTGTCGGGCCACACCGAGACGTGCGACTCCTCGAGCGCGAGCCGCACGCGCCCGACCAGGTCGAGCGCCTCCCGGTAGTCCTGCGGGAGCTGGACGCGCCCGGCGCGGTCGAGCACCGCGAACTCCTCGGCCACCACGTGCTCGGTGCCGTCGTCGGCGGTGTGCGTGCGCCGCACGACCTCCGAGGAGGTGCGCCCGTCGCGGATCGCGACCGTGCGCTGCACGTGCTCGCTCACCCCGGGGTCGTGCGTGACGACGACGACCGTGGTCCCGAGCTCCCGGTTGACCATCCGCAGGCCCTCGAGCACGTCGTGCGAGGTCGCCACGTCGAGCTCGCCGGTCGGCTCGTCGGCGAACAGCACCCGCGGCGCCCCGGCCAACGCGACCGCGATCGCGACCCGCTGCTGCTCGCCGCCCGACATCTGCCCGGGCTTGCGGGCGGCGCAGTAGCCGACGCCCAGGAGGTCCAGCAGCTCGGTCGCGCGCGCGGCGCGCTCCTTGCGTCCCACGCCCGCGAGCGCGAGCGGGAACGTCACGTTCTCCGCGGCGTTCAGGTACGGCACCAGGTTGCGCGCGGTCTGCTGCCAGACGAAGCCCACGGTCGAGCGCCGGTACTGCACGCGCTGCTTGGCGGTCATGGCCATGAGGTCCCATTCGCCGACGCGCACGCGGCCCGCCGTGGGGACGTCCAGCCCGGAGAGCACCGACAGCAGCGTCGACTTCCCGGACCCGGACGCGCCGACGATCGCGACGAGCTCGCCCTGCTCCACCAGCAGGTCCAGGCCCTGCAAGGCCTGCACCTCGATGCCCTCGGACTGGTAGATGCGCACGAGCGAGTCGCACACGATCAGCGCGTCCTCGCCGAACGCCGCGGTCCGCACGCGGGCTTGCTGCTCGAGTGTGTCCAACGTCTGCGTCATGGCGTCCCTCTCATCGGTTGGCCTCCCGCAACGCGGCGGCGAGGTTGTCCCGCCGTCGCACGGCTGTCTCGACTCCGACCGCGACGACCACCGCGGCCAGCACCGCGGCCGCCGCCGCGGCGAACGGCTGCCAGCCGAGCGCGAGCGCGGTGCCGCCGGGCTCGCCCGTGATCTTGTCCAGCCCCAGCGCGCTGGTCAGGAGCCAGGGGACCAGCACGCCGATCGCGCAGCCCGCGGCCAGCCCGCCCAGCGCGAGCGGCAGCACCTCGCCGACCGTGATCCGGCGCTGGACCGCCCGGTCCGTGCCGAGCGTGCGCAGCGCGTTGAGCGTGGTGGCACGCTCGCGCGCGGTCCCGACGACCGTGAGCATCAACGCGACCGCCGCGAACAACGCGAGCGCCACCCCGGCCACCAGGAACAGCATCCGCATGCCCGCGTTGAGCGGCGACGACTGCTGGTCGGCCAGCCAGCCGTCGCGCGTGGTCACCGTGACGCCGGGCTCGTCGTCGAGCCCCGCCGCGGCGATCGCCTCGCTCGCGCCGGGGCCCTCGACGAGCACGCGGGTCGCGAGGATCGGGGACGTCGTGTGCGCGCTCATCGTCCGGCGGTCGACGACCACCGTGCGCGGGTCGGCGCCCAGGGTCGTGCGGCCCCGCACGTCGAGCGTGGCGCGCGCGTCGGCGATCGTGACGATCGGCGTGATCTTGGCCGCCGTGCGCTCGAGCGGCTCGGAGATCAGCGCGGGGAACTCGTCGCCCGGCATCCGCGCGAGGTCCGCGAGCCCCGGGTCCACGGGCTCGCCCCTGGCCTCGCGCAACGCCGCGAGCTCTGCGGCGTCCACCAACAGCACGGACGCCTTGACGCCCGAGCCCGCGCCGAACGCGCGGTCCCGGCGCTCGGTGGCGCCCACGACCGCGGTGACGCCCGGGGCGGCGCGGAGCTCGTCGAGCGTCGCGTCCGGGATCTGGCCGGTGATCAGCGCGTCGGCGCCCACGACCTTGTCGGCCGCCCGCACCACGCCGCGGTCGATCGTCGTGGCCGCGGCGCCGCACGCGACGACGAGCGCGAGCGCGATCGTCAGCGCCAGGAGCGGCACCGCGGTGCGGCTGGCCGCGGCGGCGCGGGAC
>JAEWOA010000174.1 GCA_023461115.1 Actinomycetes bacterium | reverse complement strand
GGCCCGTTTGCCCTCGCGCTGCTGTGCTTCGTGCTCCTCATCTCCTGGAAGCTCCCGCCCTGGGTGGTGGTCATGATCGGCGCCGCAGGCGGCATCCTCCTCGCCCCGATCACCTGACCCGGGCGGTGATGCCAGGACAGCGGCTGACCGCCGCGCGCGCTCCCACACTCGAGCGGCGACCTGCAACCGCGTCCCACGGCGAGCCGAGGGTGCGGTGTAGGAGAGGTGGAGGTCGGAGAGCTCGTCGACGGTCATACGCGCGTGCAAGGCGGTGGCGAGCGTGAGGGCCGCGGTGTCGACGCTGGAGCCGTTGTAGGACAGGGACTCGCGCACGAAGCCGTTGAGGCGGTCGTCGTCGGCGACGCCGTCGACGGCGCGGGTCTTCGTCCCGCCGGCGGCGAGCCTGTCGCCGTTCATGCCGCGGAAGTACCGGTACCGCTGGCGCAGCTTGACCGGCTCCGCCTCGGCCCCGGTGACGACGTCGACCGTCGCGTAGCCGCGGAAGTCGCCCCACGTGCGGTACGCCGGCGGGGTCAGCGGGTTGTCGTCGTACCGCCAAGCGGCGCTACCGCCCGCGGAGGCACCGCCGTCGTCGGCGAGGTGTACCTGGTCTCGACAGACGTGCCGGGCCCTGCCGCTATGAACGACGACGCGGGACATCTGTGAACGATGTCCCGCGTCATCACACGGTGGAGCTGAGGGGACTCGAACCCCTGACCCCCTGCATGCCATGCAGGTGCGCTACCAGCTGCGCCACAGCCCCGTGTTCTGTTGTCCGGAACACCGGAGTGTTCCGCGCTCCCTTGCGGGCGCTCGGAGAGTTTAGGCCGATCCCGGCCGGAAAAGCCAATCGGCCGCCGGCCCCGCTCAGTCGGGGTCGCGGGTGCTCGTCGCCTCGTCGTCGCGACGGTCGGGGCCGGCGTTCCAGTCCGACGACGCGTCCGTCGGGCCCAAGTTGTAGGCCGTGAGCCGCCACGCGGGCGCGCCCGATGACGGTGCGAGCTCGGCCCAGTGGGCGTTGTGCATCCCGGCGATGCCACGCCACTGCGCCGGCATGCCGAGGAGCGCGGCCGTCGCGGAGCCGAGTGCGGCGCCGTGGGAGACGACGACGAGGGTGTCGTCGCGTCCGAGCGCGCCCGCGTGCTCGACGATCGCCTGGTGCAGCCGCTCAGCCACCGACGCGCGGGTCTCGGCCCCGACTCGGGTCGGCTCGCCTCCGGAGCGCCACAGCGCGTAGTCCTCGGGCCAACGCTCGCTGATCTCGTCGCCCGTGAGGCCCTCCCACTCGCCGAACGCGCGCTCGCGCACGCGCGCGTCCACGACGACGTCGACCGACGCCATCCGGCCCAGGACGCGCGCGGTCTCGGCCGCGCGGACCAGGTCGGAGGCGACGATGTGCGTCGGGGTGTGCCGCGCGAGCATCGCCGCGGCGGCGGTGCGCGCCTGCCAGAGCCCGACGTCGTCGAGCGGGATGTCCACCTGGCCCTGAAGGCGCGCGGTGGCGTTGAAGGCAGTGCGGCCGTGGCGCCAGAGGATCAGGCGCCCGGCGGTCACTCGTCGCCCTCCGGCGTGCCGTGAATGTCGGCGGGGAGCTCGACGAGGGGGCAGTCCTTCCAGAGGCGCTCGAGCGCGTAGTACACGCGGTCCTCGGAGTGCTGCACGTGCACGACGATGTCGCCGAAGTCGACCAGGACCCACCGGCCCTGCTCCTTGCCCTCGCGGCGCACGGGCTTGGAGCCCAGCTTGAACAGGGCCTCTTCCACGGCGTCGACGATCGCGCCGACCTGCCGCTCGTTGGTGCCCGACGCGATCAGGAACACGTCGGTGAGGACCAACTGCTCACTCACGTCGAGCGCGATGATCTCCTGGGCCTTGCGGTCGGCGGCGGCGCGGGCCGCGGCGATGGCGAGCTCGATGGCGCGTGTGGTTGCGGGCATAGCGGACGATCCTAGCCGTGAACCGGCCCGGCCCTGACACCGGCGCTGGCCGTCACCGTGCCATTCACGGCGCCGGCCGCGGAGTCCCCGCCGGCCTTGTTGACGAGCAGCACGATCAGGAAGCCGAGCACGAACGCGACCACCGCGAGCACGATCAGGTGCAGCCAGGTGTACGGGTGCTTGGGCCGCAGGTCGCGTTCGTCGACGTGGTCCTGCTCCCCCGCGGCCGTCGCGGCAGCCGCGTCAGGAACCGGCGCGAACCCGCCGCCCCACTGCGGCGCGACGCCGGGCTCGGTGCCCTCCACCGGGTCCGGCGCTCCGGCGGCCGGCGCCTGGGTGCCAAGTTGCGCGGGCGCGGCGCCCCACTGGTTCGCCCCGCCGCCGCCCGGGACTGGCGACCAACCGTGCTGAGTCGCACCCGGGGCAGGAGCTGAGGGAGCCGGCGGCGAGGCCGAGGGCACTGGGGACCAACCACTGCCGGCCGCGGGCGCCTGCAGGGCAGGCTGCGAGAACCCGGCGGGCGCGGCCGGAGCACTCGCCGCTGGCGCCGCAGGGGCACTCGCCACCTGCGCCGCGGGGGCACTCGCCGCCGGCGGCGTCGGGAAGCCC
>JAEWOA010000173.1 GCA_023461115.1 Actinomycetes bacterium | reverse complement strand
GGTGAGGTTGCACTCCCCATCTCGCGGCGAACTCACCATCTCGGCGGAGGTGGGGGAGGGGTGGGGGGTGAGGGGAGCGGGGGTGCGTACGGTGGGGCGGTGGATGGGACGGTCGTTGAGGGGGTGCGCCTGAGGGACGATCCCGCGTGGCGACGAGGCGCGGTGGCTCTGGCGGCCACCGTCGTCGCGCTGCTCGCGGCGCTGGGCGTCGGGGTGCTGTGGGCCGTGTTCGTGCAGACCGAGCACGGGCAGGAGGTCGACCGCGCCGTGCTGTGGGGCGCGCTGTACGGCCAGTCGCACGTGTGGGACATCGCCGAGCGCGTGCTGCAGGTGGTGTCGGTCGGGATGATCGCGGGCGTGCTGCTCGCGGCGGTCGTCATCGCGATCGTGCGGCGGCGCTGGGAGCTCGCGGTGCAGGCGGCAGTCGTCATGATCGGCGCCAACGTCACGACGAGGGTGCTCAAGTTCGAGCTCCTGGGCCGTCCGGACAACGGCATCGACACCGGCAGCCCGCTCAACTCGCTCCCGTCCGGGCACACCACCGCGGCGATGTCGATCTCGGTGGTTCTGCTGCTCGTCGTCTCGGCGCGGGCCCGCCCGTGGGTCGCGGTGCTGGGCGCCGGCTACACGACGGCCACGGGCGTCTCCACGCTGGTGGGCTGGTGGCACCGGCCGTCGGACGTGGTGGCCGCGGTGCTCGTCGTGCTCGCCTGGACTGCCGCGACGTGCGCGCTCACTGTTATGTGGCCCGCCGCCCGGCGCGACGAACGGCTCGACGAGCGCCCGCCCGCACGGGCCGCGCTCGGCGCGGTGACCGGCGGCCTCGTCGTGATCGGCCTGGTCGCGGGCGCGATCGCCGCGCTCACGCTGTCCAACACGTTCACCGATGTGCCCGCACAAGGCGACCGCGCGGGACTTCTCGCGGCCTACGGCGGCGCCGTGGCAGGCATACTCATGGCAGCGACGCTCTCGTTCGCGATCATCCTGGTCCTGCGGCACGCGGCGGCAAGACGCGTGCTTCCGGCTTGACGAATGGTCGTAGAGTCGCGGGGCGGTACGCGAGGGTCACCTGAGAAAGAGGCGGTATGTCTGCAGGGCGCAAGCTCGTCATCGTCGAGTCCCCGGCGAAGGCGCGCACGATCGCGGGGTACCTCGGCGAAGGCTTCGACGTCGAGGCGAGCGTCGGGCACATCCGCGACCTCCCGCAGCCGTCGGAGCTGCCGGCGGACATGAAGAAGGGGCCCTTCGGCAAGTTCGCGGTCGACGTGGACAACGGCTTCGCCCCTTACTACGTGGTCGACTCCGACAAGAAGAAGAAGGTCAGCGAGCTCAAGAAGCTGCTGAAGGAGTCCGACGAGCTCTACCTCGCCACCGATGAGGACCGCGAGGGCGAGGCCATCGCGTGGCACCTGCTGCAGGAGCTCAAGCCCAAGGTCCCCGTCAAGCGCATGGTGTTCCACGAGATCACGCGCGAGGCGATCGGCCGGGCGCTGGAGAACACGCGCGACCTCGACGACCGCCTCGTCGACGCGCAGGAGACCCGCCGCATCCTCGACCGGCTCTACGGCTACGAGGTCAGCCCGGTGCTGTGGCGCAAGGTCCGCCAGGGCCTGTCGGCGGGCCGGGTGCAGTCGGTGGCGACCAGGCTCGTCGTCGAGCGTGAGCGTGAGCGCATGGCGTTCGTGCCCGCGGAGTACTGGGACGTGGTCGGCACGTTCGCGGTCACCGAGCCGGGTGAGCCCGCGTTCTCCGCGCGGCTGACCGGGCTCGACGGGCGCCGGGTGGCGTCCGGGCGTGACTTCACCGACCGCGGCGAGCTGCGCGGCGAGGCCGTCCACCTCGACGAGGCCGGCGCGACGTCGCTGGTGGCGGGCCTCCAGGGCGCGGACTTCGCCGTCCGCAGCCTGGAGACCAAGCCCTACACGCGCCGCCCGGCCGCGCCGTTCACCACCTCCACGCTGCAGCAGGAGGCGTCGCGCAAGCTGCGCATGTCGTCGCGCCAGGCCATGCGCACCGCGCAGACGCTGTACGAGAACGGCTACATCACCTATATGCGTACCGACTCGCCGGTGCTGAGCACGCAGGCGATCGACGCCGCGCGCCGCCAGGCCGCCGAGCTCTACGGCGCCGAGTACGTGCCGGACAAGGCGAGGGTCTACTCGTCGAAGGCCAAGGGCGCGCAGGAGGCGCACGAGGCGATCCGTCCCGCGGGGGACCACTTCCGCACGCCCGCCCAGGTGGCGCGCGAGCTGTCCGGGGACCAGTTCCGGCTGTACGAGCTGATCTGGAAGCGGACGGTCGCGTCGCAGATGGCCGACGCGCGGGGCTCCACCGCGTCGGTGCGGCTGGGCGCTGTCTCGTCGGACGGGCGCGACGCCGTGTTCTCCGCGTCGGGCACCGTCATCACGTTCCGCGGGTTCCTCGCGGCGTACGAGGAGGGGCGCGACGTCTCGCGGTACGACGACGACGCGCCGGGCGGCTCGTCGGACGAGAAGGGCGACGCGCGGCTGCCCAAGATGGCCGAGGGTGACGCGTTGACCGCTGCCGGCCTGGCCGCCGACGGGCACCGCACCTCCCCGCCTCCGCGCTTCACCGAGGCGTCGCTGGTCAAGGCCCTGGAGGAGCGCGGGATCGGCCGCCCGTCCACGTACGCCGCGACGATCTCCGTGATCCAGGACCGCGGGTATGTGACCTCGCGGGGCCAGGCGCTCGTGCCGTCGTGGCTGGCCTTCGCCGTGACGCGGCTGCTCGAGGAGAACTTCGACTGGTTGGTCGACTACGACTTCACGGCCGAGATGGAAGAGGACCTCGACCAGATCGCGTCCGGTGACAAGGACCGCGTGGCGTGGCTGACGCGGTTCTACTTCGGCGACGGCACCGGCCGTTCCGAGGGCGCCGGGCTGCGCGACCTCGTCGAGAACCTGGGCGACATCGACGCGCGCGAGGTCAACTCCATCCCGATCGGCGACGGGCTCACGCTGCGCGTCGGCCGGTACGGGCCGTACCTGGAGGACGCGGCCGCGCTCGACGCCGAGGGCAACCCGCGGCGCGCGTCGGTGCCCGAGGAGCTGGCGCCCGACGAGCTGACGGTCGAGCGGGCGCGCGAGCTCATGGAGACCGAGCCCGAGGGCGACCAGGTGCTCGGCACGGACCCCGCCACGGGCACGACGATCGTCGCGAAGAACGGCCGCTACGGGCCGTACGTCACCGAGCTCCTGCCCGAGCCCGAGCTGGACCCGGGCCTGTCCGCGGCCGCGCGCAAGAAGGCCCTGGCCGCCGCGCCCAAGCCGCGCACGGGCTCGCTGTTCAAGTCGATGTCGCTGCCGACCGTCACGCTCGAGGACGCGCTCAAGCTGCTGTCGCTGCCGCGCGTGGTCGGAGTCGACCCCGAGTCGGGCGCCGAGATCACCGCGCAGAACGGCCGCTACGGGCCGTACCTGAAGAAGGGCACGGACTCGCGCACGCTGCCGTCGGAGGAGGCGCTGTTCACGACGACGCTCGAGGAGGCGCTCGCGATCTACGCGCAGCCCAAGCGCGGGCGCGGCGCCACGGCCACCCCGCCGCTGCGCGAGCTCGGCGAGGACCCGACGTCCAAGAAGCCGATCGTGGTGAAGGACGGCCGCTTTGGGCTGTACGTGACGGACGGCGAGACCAACCGCACGCTGCCGCGCGACGTCACCGCGGAGTCGATCACCCCGGAGTTGGCCATCCGGCTCCTGGCCGACAAGCGCGCGTCAGCCCCAGCCAAGAAGAAGGCCCCGGCCCGCCGCGCGACCCCCCGCGCCAAGGCCACCACCAAGAAGTAACCCGCCCGCCCCCTCCCCGCCCGCCCCTCCGCCGAGATGGTGAGTTCGCTTCGAGCTGGTGAGGTTGGACTCACGAGTTCGCTGCGTTCTCACCATCTCGGCGGAGGTTTGGCGGGGCGGGGTGGGGTGGGAGTTGGGTTACTTGCGGACTGTGAGGGTGGCGGGGGTGCTGGTGGCCTTGCCTTGGGTGTTGATCGCCACGGCCCGGAACTGGGTGCCTGAGAGCAGGGTGAGGGCCGGGATCGTCAGGGTCGGCTTGGTGGCGGCCGGGACCGGGAGCCACAGGGGGATGCCCGGCAGGCGGAACTGCCACGCGTAGGTCGGGGCAGGGTTGCCCTCGGCCTTGACCGTGAAGGTCGCGGCGTGGAGGCGCTTGACCGTCACCGACTGCGGGTTCTCGACGAACGACGGCGCCACCTCGGACGGCGGCTCCGGCGGCGCGGCGCCCACCGCGAGGTCGTCGAGGTAGAACGAGCCGGTGGTCGACGCGCCCGCCTTGCTCGCCATCACGATGAACTCGTTGACCTTGGCCAACTGGGCGCGCGTGGGCTTCGTCGTCGAGGGAATGCCCGTGGGGTACGTGACGACGGCCTGCGTGAACGGCAGGTGGACCACGCGGGCCTTGCCCGTCAGCGGGACGGTGAGGTCCCAGTACCAGTCGTCGCCCGTGCCGGTGGCGGACGGGGTCCGGACGCGGAACGCGAGCGTGTGCCCGGTCGCGCGGGGGTCCACCCAGGCCGTCACGCCGTCGAGCCCGGCCCAGTTGTGCCCGCCGAGCCAGCGCGACTCCTGCAGGTAGCTCTGCGCCGAGAAGTCGTAGACGAACTGTGCGGCCTTCGACTTCGACGAGCCCTTGCCCGGCGCCAGCGCGAACTGGAAGCCGTCGCCCCACTCCTGGTCGGCGATGTTGTTCCAGGCGCCGCGCAGCGCCGCGGTGTCGGCGTAGCCCTCGAAGGTGTCCAGGACCTCGGGTGTGCCGTCCGGGATCTGCGGCTCCTCGGGGGCGTCGCCGCCCACCACCCGGAGGTCGTCGACGCCGAACGTGCCCGCGCCGCTCGTGCTGTTGGAGGCCAGCACCAGCTCGTTGACGATCCGGAGCGCGTCGTCGTCGAGCGGGGCCGTGAGGTCCGCGGGCCACGACGGCGCGAAGTCGGCGAACGGGATCGTCACCTCGTGCCACGCGGCGTCGCCCAGCGGGACGGACGCCAGGTAGTAGCGGCCGCCCGAGACGCCGATCTGGATCGCCAACTGATTGGCCGAGCCGTCGCCCTTGACCCGCAGCGCGAGCGCGTCGTGCCCCGACCAGTCCGCGCCGCCGAGCCAGCGCGCGGTGTCCTGCCAGCCGCCGTTCGCGTTGTCGTAGGCGAACGAGAGTGCCTGGGTGCCCTGGCCCGCGTCCGTGGACAGCGAGATCAGGTCGGTCTTGCCGCGGTTGCCCCACGCGGCGTCGAAAGCGGCCTCGTCGGCGTACGACTCGAAGTCGTCGACGAGGATCGGCTCGGCGCTGGGCTCCTCCGGCTCGTAGGGGTCTCCCGTGCCCGCGGCGTGGATCTCGTCGAGCGTGATCGAGCCGGTGTCCGGCGACGAGCCGCCCGCGTCGTTCAGGTAGACGAAGAACTGGCTGACCTGGGACAGGCGCTGCGGCGTGAGCGTGGCGCCGGCGTTGGCGGTGTCCCACGGCGCGGGGTGGAAGTCCGCCCAGTCGATCGCGGCGGTGTACTCGTCGTCCCCGGTGAGCGGCGGGTACGCCTCGAACGTGACGCCGCCGGCCTGGAGCTGGAGGACCAGCTTGTGGCCCGAGCCGTCGGGGTCGGCGGTCGCCTCCAGCCGGCCGAAGCCGGACCAGTTCTGCGGCGGCGCGTACGACTTGCCGAAGCCCAGGTAGCCCGTGCCCGAGGCGTCGAACGCGTAGGAGAGCCGGACCGCGTGGCCGGCGCCGCGCGGCGCCAGCGAGATCGCCGTGGGCGCCGCGTTGTTGACCGTGTAGACCGCGCGCAGCGCCGCGTCGTCCCCGTAGCCCTCGAAGTCGTCGACCGTGCCGAGCGGCAGGACCGCGGGCGAGCCGAGGATCACCTGGGAGTCAGCGGTGAGCTCGCCCGCGGTCGTCGCCGCGGTCAGGGACAGCCCGACCGTGGCGTTGGTGAGGTGCTCGTCGCCGATCTCCCACGTGGCCGACCAGTAGCCGTCGGCTCCGAGCGTGAGCGGCACCTCGTCGAGACCGGCGGGGTGCAGCGTGACGGCGGTGGCGACCGTGCCCGTGACCTTGGCGCGCACGGTCGTCGTCGGCGTCGTCACGCGCACGCCGTCGGCGGGGGAGACCAGGCGCAGGAACGGCTGCGGCGCCGCGGTGGAGCCGGGCTCGTCGAAGCGCGCGCCCGTGCCCGACGAGAAGCCGGTGGCCGGGTCGTCGTGCACCGCCAGGAAGTCCGCGGCCATCTCGTGGCCCGGGTACGGGATGTAGATCTGGCCCGAGCCGAAGTTGGCCCACGTGAGCGCGTAGGCGATGCGGCGGGCGTCGGGGTCGGCCTTGATGCCGTCGAACAGCGCCGTGAAGTACTGCAGCGACTTGTTGCCGGACGGCTGGATGGTGCGGTCGCCGTTGCGGCCGAACTCGGTGAGCGCGGGGACCTTGCCGCGCGCCTGCGCCAGGCGGGACACCATCGCGAGGTCCTGGACGGCCGCCGCGACGTAGGCGCTCGAGTCGTCGGCCGCGTTGGAGTTCTCGTAGTAGTCGTAGCCGAGCACGTCGATCCACTGATCGCCGGGGTACGTCGCGAGGTAGCGGGCCTCGTCGCCGCCGAACGCGCCGTTGGGCGAGAACGCGTAGAGCAGGTTGTGCACGTCCTTGGCGTCCCGCAGGTACTCGACCGTGTACCGGAAGATCTCCTTGTACTCGCCGGCGGTCGCGTGCGCGGCGCCCCACCAGAACCACGAGCCCGTGTTCTCGTGGAACGGCCGGAAGATCACCGGGACGAGCGTGCCGTCGGCGCGCTGCGCGTGCTGGGCCGCGTAGGCGACCAGGTCGAGGTACGCGCTGTAGTCCGCGTTCTTGTCGCCGCCCGGGAGGATGTGGCTGACCACGCGGCCGCTCGTGTCGTCGTACGCGTTGCCCGTGACGAAGTTCTTCATGTGCGCCGACAGCGTGACGACGCCGCCCAGCGCGTCCGCGCGGACGAACTGCTCCGCGAGCAGCGCCGCGTTCTGTTGGCCGGTGTTGCCGCTGACGCCGGGCTTCTCGCGGCCCTCGAGCGCGAGGGTGTCGAACCCGAACAGGCCGGGGAACTCGCCCGTGAGCGCGAAGACGTCGGACTTCACCGGCTGGCCGTCCGGGGCGGTGGCGGCGGGCGTGATGCTCTCGTCGATCGCGTGCTGTTGCCCGACGAGGATGCCGGCGCCCTGGCCGCGCAGGAACGAGTACAGCGCGGTGGTGGCGGGCGTGGCGCCGGGGTCCGCCAGCGGCAGGGCGTCGGCGGCCGTGGCGCTCGTCGTCGTTAGGCTGCTGACGACGAGCGCGGCGGCGGCTGCGAAGGCGAGGGGGAGGCGCATGCGGTCAAGGGCCATCGTGTTCTCCGTTGAACGTCGATGTTGCGTCGATGAGGCGGTTCGCCTGGGAAGCGTAACTTAGTATGGTTAGCGAAGAAAGTCCCGAATCGGTTGTGCGGCCCCAGGCGCACTTCCGCCCTGACAACGGACGGGAAGGAGAACGAGTTGGAAGCGGTATTCGTCCAACCGGTCACGGTGCAGGAGGCGCCGGTGTTCCGAGTCCGCTTGTGGAGGCCGCCCCAGGCAGAGGGCTACGGCTGGCTCGTCGACGACTGGGAGCTTAGTGGAGGTGATCTCGACGAGGTCGTCGACTGGGCGGAGCAGCACGCGCAGGGCTGTCCGTACGAGTTGTTCGTGCGCACCAACTCGCCCGACTTCTACCGTCTTCGCGGCCGCCCTGCGGACGACGCCACGCAGGAGACGATCAACCTGAGAGTGTTCGGCGACGAGTGATTGAGCGCCAGCTCGCGTGAGGCAGAAGCGTCCCGGCAGCCGCCCGTTCGGATCCTGGCGCACACGGGGGCAGCGCCCCGATAGGTTGGGCGGCATGGCACGCACCGAGGACCCCCGTACCGCACCTCCGATCCGCTGGGGCATCCTCGGCGCTGGGCGCATCGCCGGCGCCTTCGCCGACGCCGTGAACCAGCACACGCGCGCGCAGCTCGTCGCCGTCGGCTCCCGGCACCGCGACCGCGCCGAGCGATTCGCCACCGGGCACGGCATCCCGACGACGCACGTCGGCTACGACCGGCTCGTCGAGGACCCGCAGGTGGACGTCATCTACGTCGCCACGCCGCACTCCGAGCACCTGGAGCACGCGCTGCTGGCCATCCGCGCGGGCAAGCACGTGCTCGTCGAGAAGGCCTTCACGCGCAACGCGCAGGAGGCCGAGCAGATCTTCGCCGCCGCGCGCGAGGCCGGCGTGTTCGTCATGGAGGCGATGTGGACGCGGTTCCTGCCGCACGTCGCCGCGCTGCACCAGGTGATCGATGCCGGCGAGATCGGCGAGATCGTCTCGATCATCGCGGACCACGGCCAGCTCATGCCCTTCGACCCCAAGTCCCGCCTGTACGACGCCTCACTGGCGGGCGGCGCGCTGCTGGACCTCGGGGTGTACCCGGTGTCGTTCGCGATCGACCTGCTGGGCGTGCCGTCCGAGGTGCATGCGGTGGGCGCGCTGACCGAGACCGGCGTGGACGGGCAGGTGTCGACGTCGCTCGTCTACCCCGGGCACGCGCAGGCGACCCTGCACACCACCCTGTGGGCCAAGACCCCCACCGTGGCCCTGATCTCCGGTACCGAGGGGTACATCGAGGTGGCCGGCAGCTTCTACGGGCAGTCGTCGTTCAAGGTGACCCGCCTGGACGGGCGCGTGTGGACGTTCGACCAGCCGGGCGTGAAGGGGCTGCAGTACGAGGCCGCCGAGGTCGCCCGGCAGGTGGCCGCGGGCGAGGTGGAGAGCCCGCGCATGTCGTGGCAAGGCACGCTCGACGTCATGCGCACGCTCGACGAGATCCGGCGCCAGATCGGGCTCGTCTACCCGGGGGAGTGAGTCCAGGCGCTCGTCGGAGTGTGTCAGTGCGTCCCACTAACCTGACGCCGTGAGTTCGGCTGCCGAGGTGCCCGCGGGCCTGTTCGTGTCCTTCGAGGGCGGGGACGGGGCCGGTAAGTCCACGCAGGCGCGCCTGCTGGCCGAATGGCTGCGCGCGCTCGGGCGTGAGGTCGTGCTGACGCGCGAGCCCGGCGGGACGACCCTCGGCCAGACGCTGCGCGACGCCGTGCTGCACGGCGAGCACGTGGACGCGCGCACCGAGGCGCTGCTGTACGCGACCGACCGCGCGCACCACGTGGCGTCGCTCGTGCGGCCCGCGTTGGCGCGCGGCGCGGTCGTGGTGACGGACCGGTACCTGGACTCGTCGGTCGCGTACCAGGGGACCGGCCGCGACCTGGGCGCCGACGAGGTCGAACAGCTCTCACTGTGGGCGACCGGCGGGCTGCTCCCCGCGGTGACCGTGCTGCTGGACCTGGACCCGGTCGCGGGGATGGGGCGCCTGACTGGCTCGCCGGACCGGCTCGAGAGCGCGGGCGACGAGTTCCACCGGCGCACCCGGGACGCGTTCCTGACGCGGGCCGCCGCCGAGCCCGCGCGCTGGCTCGTGCTGGACGCGACCCGTCCGGCCGAGGAGCTCGCGGCCGCCGTGCGCGCGCGCGTCGCAGGGTTCCTGGGGGTCGCGTCATGAGTGTGTGGGACGAGCTCGTCGGGCAGGAGCCCGCGGTCGCGGTGCTCCGCGCCGCGGTCAGCGACCCGGGCGCCATGACGCACGCGTGGCTGCTGACGGGGCCACCCGGCTCGGGGCGGTCCAACGCCGCACGGGCCTTCGCGGCGGCGCTGCAGTGCACGGCGCCGGCCTCGTCCGGCGGGCCAGGATGCGGCCTCTGCCACGACTGCGTGACCGTGGTCGGCGGCACGCACCCCGACGTGACCGTGGTGGCCACTGAGGGCGTCGTCATCCGCGCCGAGACCGCGCGGCCGCTCGTCGAGCTCGCGCAGCGCTCACCGTCGCAGGGGCGGTGGCGCGTGATCGTGGTCGAGGACGCCGACCGCCTCAACGACACGTCTGGGAACGCGCTGCTCAAGGCCATCGAGGAGCCCGCCGCCCGCACGGTGTGGCTCATGTGCGCGCCGAGCCCGCAGGACGTCCTCGTCACCATCCGCTCGCGGTGCCGTTCCGTGGCCCTGCGCGTCCCGCCGGTGGACGCGGTGGCGGACTTGCTCGTCTCGCGGGACGGCGTCGAGCCGTCGGTGGCCGAGGTGGCCGCGCGCGCGGCCCAGAGCCACGTAGGCATCGCCCGACGACTTGCCCGGGACCCGCAGGCGCGCGCCCGACGAGCCTCGGTGCTCGACGCCGCCGCACGGGTGCGGGGCGTCGGGGATGCCGTGATCGCCGCCGCCGAGCTCGTCGAAGCCGCGCAGGCCGACGCGAAGGCCGCGACCGAGGACCGCGACGCCACCGAGAAGGCCGCGCTGCTGCGCTCGCTCGGCGCCGAAGG
Source organism: Actinomycetes bacterium (assembly GCA_023461115.1). GTDB lineage: Bacteria > Actinomycetota > Actinomycetes > Actinomycetales > Cellulomonadaceae > Cellulomonas. The sequence continues at coordinate 6,321 of JAEWOA010000173.1, read as the reverse complement.
CGTCACCCCCCTGCCGCCCGCGGTCCGCACGCAGCTCAAAGCACTCGAGGACGAGCAGAAGCGGCGCGCCACGCGCGCGCAGCGCGACCGGCTGGACCGCGCGATGGTCGACCTGCTCTCGCTGTACCGCGACGTGCTCGTGGTGCAGCTGGGCGCCGGGGTGGAGCCCGTGAACGTCGAGCAGGAGTCGGCGGCGCGGGCCCTCGCGGCGTCGTCGTCGCCCGAGCAGACGTTGCGCCGCATGGACGCGATCGGGCAGGCGCGCACGCGGCTCGAGGGGAACGTCGCACCCTTGTTGGCGGTCGAGGCCATGATGATCGCGCTGCGGCCCCAAGGCTGAGCGGTGGGACAAGGGGGCGGGGCGTGATGGGGTCGAAGGACCGTGCCGGGATGCTTGGGCGCGGCGGTTACCGTGGGCGCGTGCCTTTTCGTCGTCTTCGTCCAGCGGCGCTCGTCGCCATCCTCGCCTTGATCCTGGCGGCGTGCTCCGCGCCCGCCAAGCACCAGGCGACCGTCACGCCGGCTCCCTCGACCTCGGCGAGCGCCACCGCCAACGCGCTCGCATCGCAGGACCTCGAGTGGACCACGTGCGAGCAGGGCGAATGCGCGACCGCGCGCGTGCCGCTGGACTACGCCGAGCCGGACGGCCCGACCATCGGGATCGCGCTCGCGCGCGCCAAGGCCACCGGCGGCGACCGCATCGGCTCGCTGCTGATCAACTTCGGCGGCCCCGGCGGCTCCGGCGTCGACTCCATGGACATGGCCAAGACGATGACCAGCAAGGACGTGCAGTCGCACTACGACCTCGTCGTGTTCGACCCGCGCGGCGTCCAGCACTCCGAGCCGCCCGTGACGTGCGTGTCCGACGAGGAGCTCGACAAGATCACCGCGTTCGACGCGGACTACTCCACGCCCGAGGGCATCGCGGAGGCCGAGGACATCTTCGCGGGCTTCTCCGCGGCCTGCCTCAAGAACACCGGCCCGGTGTTCGGCCACGTGGACACGATCAGCGCGGCGCGCGACATGGACATCCTGCGCAGCGCGCTCGGCGACGCCAAGCTCTACTACCTCGGGTACTCGTACGGCACGTTCCTGGGCACCACCTACGCCAACCTGTACCCCCAGAACGTCGGCCGGCTCGTGCTCGACGGCGCCATCGACCCCACGCTCGACTCCGACGAGTCCGCTCTCGGGCAGGCCGTCGGCTTCGAGAACGCGCTGCGCTCCTACGTGAAGGACTGCCAGACCGCCACCAGGTGCCCGCTCCCCGGCAACGTCGAGACCGGCCTGACCCGCATCCGAGCGCTGCTCGACCGCGCCAAGACCGCGCCGCTCCAGACGGGCACCAGCCGCCGGCTGACCCAGTCGCTCGCGTTCACCGGCATCGCCGTCACGCTTTACGACGAGGGCTCGTGGTCCTACCTCACACAAGCCCTCACGCTGGCCATCAAGGAAAGCGACGGCTCCGGGCTGCTGTTCCTGTCCGACGTGTACTACGACCGGGGCGAGGACGGCGTCTACGGCGACAACTCCACCGAGGCGTTCTGGTCCGTCGGCTGCCTCGACGACCGGTCCTCGTCGGACCCCGCAGTGATGGCCGCGAGCGCGAAGGAGATCGTCGCGGCCGCCCCGACCGTGGGCTCGTTCTTCACCTACGGCGGGACACTGTGCGCCAAGTGGTCGGTCCCGGAGGTCGGCGGGCTCGACGACTACAGCGCGCCGGGCGCGGACCCGATCCTCGTCGTCGGGACCACCGGCGACCCCGCGACGCCGTACGTGCAGGCCAAGGAACTGACCAACATCCTGTCCTCGGGGCACCTGCTCACCTACGACGGCGAGGGGCACGGCGCCTACGGCCGGTCCAACCAGTGCGTCACCGACAACGTCGACGCCTACTTGATCGAAGGCGATCTGCCGGCGGACGGAACGGCCTGCTGAGGCGGGAGCCCGCCGCTTTGGAACTCGCCTCGTTGCCAGGTACAGTAGGCGCGCTCGCTGGTCCGCCTGGCCCTGCGCGCGCCGCCTTAGCTCAGTCGGCAGAGCGTCTCACTCGTAATGAGAAGGTCAAGGGTTCGATTCCCTTAGGCGGCTCCATCGAAACCCCCGCCTCCCAGGCCGAGCCGCCTGAGAAGGCGGGGTTCGCATATGTCAGTCGAGCGAGACCGCGGGGAGCCGCTCAGGTCGTCTATCACGATCCATCCGAGGCGTTGCGATAAATAGGACGACTCCATCGATGCTGTACTCGACGCGTCCGCAGTTTCTCGGGCCCCTGTGTGGGAACGCCTCTTCTGGTAGGCAGCGCCCGGGGTCGAGCGCGGCGATGCGACGGCGCCCTGGTTTTCATCCCTGCGTTCTCGCAGGTTCCTCGGCCGGACCCGTATCCGGTCGAGACTCCGATCGAAAGCAACGCCTTCAGCGCTTTGGCAAGGGGCCGCATGCCTCACTCCAACCAAGTGCTCCGTTCGTTCAGCTCCAAAGCGAACCGATCCAGGACACCGCCGCCCGCGTCGAGCAACTCGAAATCGGCGCTTGCCGCCAGTTCGGGATTCGGCGATGCCTTCAATACCAGTCGCAAACCCTCCCTGCCCGCAGCGTCCACGGACGCCGAAATCGTTTGATCCTCTGTCGGGGGCTGGGTAACCCGGAAAGTCATTCCCGCATACATCGAACGCGAACCAGGTCTTCCGCGGCGCCTGGCGTGGCAGCTCCGATACTTCCGCCCGCTACCGCATGGGCACGGCGCATTCTTTGACACCCTTGGAACGGCGGCGATCCAATCGGACGAGCTTTTCGCTTGAAAGTAGTCCGGCGCATCGGCGCCTCCCGAGTAGTGTGCGTCGATTATGCAGTAGCCTCCGCCCGTGCCATAGGTTGCGCCGACAAAGTCGGTTGACTGCACCGTCTTTGCGGGCGCGTCGGGATAATACTCTGTGAATAGTGGGTCGTGGTTCGGAGGGTGTCGCAGTATGGCGCTACTGCACTGACCGCCAACGGAAGCACTTGGGTCGCGCCGCGCAACCTCTCGCACGATCTGCACGGCGACGTGCGCGAACTCCTCGGGCGGCACCGTCGGGTTGGCCAATAACATGAGCAATCGGTCAATCTCCGCCCGCTGAATATATTGGCGACCGCTCCCGATCAGCATCAGATCACTTCGGCCGTCGGGTACGGTGATTATTGAGGTCTGGAACTGGCCAACAGTTGCATTCGCCTCTATTGCTGTTTCGAAGTTGCTTATCATGTAGAGTCGTCGGTTCGCGCGCCCATTGAGCCTGACAAACCCCGCGAAGACGAAGGTGCTCTTGGTGTCGTCCCTTCTCACGGGCCTCTGTCCAGGCCCTCCGCTCGCGAGCTCGTCCATGGCCTGACCGGCGATCGATGCAAATCGCGCGAGCGCATGGTCTGCGCCAACGCCTCCGATGCCCGCATCGAGTAGCCAGTGCGCCATCCATTCGCGCGCGCGAAATTGCCGACTGGGAACTTCGGCTAGGCCGGCGGAGGTATACGTCAAGAGACCATCGCGGTACTCGACAACGCCGCACTTGCCCGCGTCGTCGTCGAGGCGGGCGCCGCTGAGCCGCCGGTCGGAGACTATTCCGACGTAGGCCAGGCCTGCGAAGGCCATACCGAAGGTCACCCGGTGAAGCATTGCGCAGACACTTCGTCTTGGGTAGAGACTCCGCGCGTCAAGTTCGCGAGGGCGAGCGCGTCGAGACGCACTCCAGCGCTCGTCTCGACCGACTGGCGTCTTTCACGGCGTTCGTGCCCACCAAGGCCGTTTGCGCCGAGTGATCGCTCGTAGGGCCGTCGCTCGTTTGGAGGACCTGCTCGTCGGCGAGGCTCTCGTGCGGGGATCGGGGCCCGTAGTCGAACGTTGACTCGCGCCATCAGTTTCTGCGCTTGCCGATGCTGAACTTCGACCATCGCAAACGCAGCGATCATCGTCAGCGCGGGCGACAGGCCCGGACCCTAGATGCGCTTGATCACGGGGGGGCAGGGCACCGCGCGGGCGCGACACCGCACGATCACCGCGAGAAGCCTCGGTCTGGTGGTGCGATCCGTACTCGCCATGACTGCGTGGCAGCAACGAGTAGAGCAACGTGCTGCTCGGCCACCGGTCGTCAATCGGACCGATCCAAGAACAAGACGGGGCCAAGGCTGTGGTCGATGACTTCACGCGGGCCGATCTGTTCGCCAAGCTGTGACCGTCGCCGGAGTGCAAGCTGGCGCGGCATGCCTGAAATGCGCCTGCTGATCCTGGTTCAGCCTTCGGGCACCGGTGACTCAAGGGTTCGATTCCTTGAGGCGGCTCAGTCAAGGAACGGCCCGTCACCTGCGAGGGCGCGGGGGCGGGCCGCTTCCGTCTGCGGGCGGACGGTGGACTCGACGAGGTCCGCGGCCTTCGCCGGGGACTCGTGCTCCCAGAACCGCAACACCGTCCAACCGGCCGCCTCCAACGCCGCGGTGGTGTCACGGTCGCGTTCCATGTTGCGCACGATCTTGGGGCCCCAGTACGACGAGTTGGTCGCGGGCAGCCGGTGGTGCTCGGGGCAGCCGTGCCAGAAGCAGCCGTCGATGAACACCGCCACGCGCTGACGCGTGAACAGGATGTCGGCGGTGCGGCGCAGCGTCGGCTCGGGCCGCGCCGCGACCCGGTAGCGCAGGCCACGCCGGTGCAGCTCGCGCCGCACGGCCCACTCCGCGGCGGTGTCGCGGCTGCGGTTGCCCTGCATCGAGCGACGAGTCGCCGCACTGCTCGCCCACGACTGCTCGACCACGCGTCCACCGTACGGCGGCGGCAGGTGGCGGGCGCCAGTTCCGCCCGGCGTCGATCTTCGCCCGGCGTCCGGCTGGCCGGTCCGGGCGCTCGGGTGTGGCATGGGGTCGTGGGCGTGGTTCCCGCGGCGGTCGGGCGTGAGCTCGAGGCGCTGGGTGCAGCGGTGGCGGCGGTGGTTCCGGCGAAGGCCGACGACAACCTCCTGATCGGCACCTGGAACGTCCGCGCCTTCGGCGGACTCAGCGCCACCTGGGCGGTGTCCGCGTCGCAGAGCCCGCGCCGGGACTGGCGGGCCGTGGCGTGCGTCGCGCGGATCGTCGAGCACTTCGACGTCCTAGCGCTCCAAGAGGTCCGGCGCAACACCACCGCGCTGCGGTACCTGCTGGCCACGCTCGGGCCCGACTGGAAGGTGTTGGCGTCCGACGTGACGGAGGGCTCGGGCGGCAACGGCGAGCGGCTCGCGTTCGTCTACGACCGCACGCGGGTAGAGCCGTCGGGGCTGGTCGGGGAGATCGTCCTACCGCCCGCCGCTGGCGACCCGAGCGCGCAGTTCGCGCGGACGCCGTACGCGGTGGGATTCGAGCGGGCCGGGGTCGAGTTCGTGCTGACCACCGTGCACGTGCTGTGGGGCACCGGCGCGGCCAGGCTGCCCGAGGTCGTCGCGTTCGCGCAGTGGATGCGCGCGTGGGCGGACCGGCGGGACGACTGGAACACCAACCTGCTGGTGCTCGGCGACTTCAACCTGGACCGCGTGGGCAACCCGTTGTTCGAGGCGTTCGTCTCCACCGGCCTGTGGCCCCCAGCGGAGCTCAACGCGGTGCCGCGCACCATCTTCGACGACGCCGAAGGCAAGCACTTCTACGACCAGATCGCCTGGTTCTCCCAGTCCGACGGCCGGTCGATGCTCCGGTCGCTGCGGTACGCGGGCCGCGCGGGCGGGTTCGACTTCATCCCGCACGTGTTCCCGGGCCTGAGCCGCACCGAGGTGTCGTGGCGGATCTCCGACCACTACCCGCTGTGGGCGGAGTTCACCGTCGGGGCGTGAGCGGGCGAGCGAGTCAGAGGACGGGCCCGCACGGCCCGACGACCACCGGGTCGCCCAGCCCGCGGGCACGCCCGTCCGAGCCGTTCGTCGTGTACCTGTGCGCGACGACCATGCCGTTCGCGGCTCGGTCGGACGCGATGACGACGATCGCGCGGTCGGCGCCCCACGCCGCGTCGTCGCGCGCCGCCGCGCCGAGGCCGGGGACGATCAGCACTCCCGACGCCTCGAGCGGGCAGCTCCACGCGATCGCCGCGCGCACGCCCGGCGCGTCCGCCACCCACGCTTCGGCGGCCGGCAGCGCGCCGTCGGCAGGCGAGTCGATCAGGTGGACGCGGACGTTGGTGCCGTCGTCGACCATCGCGACCGTCGCGGGCCCGTCCGTGACCGCGACTGTGAGCGCCCGGTCGAGCGCACGCAGCGCGAGGTCCTGCGCCTCGGGCGACGGCCGGTCGGGCAGCTCGTCGGGCGTGCGGTAGCGCCGGGCCGCGGGGGCGGTGAC
>JAEWOA010000172.1 GCA_023461115.1 Actinomycetes bacterium | reverse complement strand
GGCGGGGCGCGCGGCGGGCTTCACCGCGGGCTTCACCGCGGGATCCACGCGCGACACCGGCGACGGACAGGCGCCCGGCGCGCCAGGTGCCGACCGAGCGGGCCGTCGCTAGGGTCGGCCCCATGGCCAACGGCGGCGCCCCCGATGTCGCGCTGGGGCGCCGCGTCGACGCGGCGCCGGCCGGCCGCACGCTGAACTTGGTCCTGGCCACCTGGACCTTCGCGATCACCTTCTGGGCGTGGAACCTGATCGGCCCATTGGCCGCGCGGTACACCACCGAGCTCGGGCTGTCGGCCACCCAGAAGTCGGTGCTCGTCGCGACGCCCGTGCTCGTCGGCGCCATCGGCCGTATCCCGGTCGGCGCGCTCACCGACCGGTACGGCGGCCGCGCGCTGCTGAGCACGTTGAGCTTCGCCTCGATCGTGCCGGTTCTCCTCGTCGCCGTGGCGGGCAACGCCGAGTCGTACACGCTGCTGCTGGTGTTCGGGTTCTTCCTCGGCATCGCCGGCACGTCGTTCGCGGCGGGTGTGCCGTTCGTCAACGCGTGGTTCGAGCCCGCCCGGCGCGGCTTCGCGACCGGGGTGTTCGGGGCCGGCATGGGCGGCACCGCGCTGTCGTCGTTCTTCACGCCGCGCTTCGTCACATGGTTCGGGTACACCACGGCGCACGTGATCGTCGCCGTGGCGCTCGCGGTCACGGGTGTGGTGCTGCTGGTCGCCATGCGGGACGCGCCAGGCTGGCGGCCCAACACCGAGGCCGTGATGCCCAAGCTCACGGCTGCCGCGCGGCTGCCGGTCACGTGGCACATGTCGTTCCTCTACGCGGTGACGTTCGGGGGCTTCGTCGCGTTCTCCACCTACCTGCCCACCTACCTGGCGGATGTGTACGGGTTCGACCTGGCCGGCGCCGGGACCCGCACCGCGGGGTTCGCGCTCGCGGCCGTCGTCGCACGGCCGTTGGGCGGCGCCCTGTCCGACCGCGTGGGGCCGCGCGCCATCGTCCTCGTCTCGCTCGCGGGCGCCGCCGTGTCCGCGGTGTTGATGGCGCTCAAGCCCGACCCGGAGCTGGCCGCCGGGACGGTGTTCGTGCTCATGGCCCTGTTCCTGGGGCTCGGCGCCGGCGGCGTGTTCGCGTGGGTCGCGCGGCGCACCCCTCCCGAGCGCGTCGGCTCGGTCACGGGGATCGTCGGGGCGGCCGGCGGGCTCGGCGGCTACTTCCCGCCGCTGGTCATGGGGGCCACGTACGACGAGGACACGCACTCCTACACCGTCGGGCTCATGCTGCTGTGCGTCACGGCGGTCGGCGCCTTCCTGTTCGCCGCACTCCGGCTGCGGCGCGACGAGCACGACGCGACCGCCCGCGGGTGAGCCCGCCGCGGTCAGGAGGCGAGGGCGGCGCGCAGCGCGGCCACGTTCCCTGTCATCCCGCTCACGTAGTCCTCGCCCTCGGGGAGGGTCTCGGTCACCGGGACGACTGGCACGCTTGCGGCCTTGGCCGCCGCGAGCACCTGCTCGGTCTCCGGGCCGGTGGTCTGCTCGTTGTAGACGAGCGCGGACACCGCGTGCGCCGCGAAGAGGCCGAGGGTTGCCTGCAGGGCCGCCGGCGGGACGTCGGTCTCTTCTTCGATGGCCTCGGCGAACTCCTCGGGCGTCTTGTCGACGAGTCCGGCGTTGTCCAGGAGGTAGCCAGGCACGGGCTCGGTGATCGCCACGGCGGTGCCCGCGTAGCTCTCGTTGAGCTCGTCCGTCGCCGCGACGAGTTCAGCGACCTTCCCCTTGAACGCCGCGGCGTTGTCCTCGAACTCGCTCGCGCCGGCGTCGTCGATCGTCGCGAGCTCGTCGGCGATCGCGTCCGCGATCTTGATCACGGTCGGGAAGTCGTACCAGACGTGCTCGTTGAGCTCCTCGCCGTCGACCGCCGACTTGCCCGAGATCTCGACCGCGTTGATCACCGTGGGGCGCTCGGGGAGCGCGCTCAGCATCGTGTCGACGAAGTCGTCGTATCCGCCACCATTCTCGATCACGAGGTCGGCCTTCGAGAGCGCGAGCTGCGTCTTGGGGCTGGCCTCGTAGGAGTGCGGGTCTGCGGACGGGTCGTCGATGATCGAGGTCACCGACACCAGGTCGCCCCCGATCTGTCGCGCGATGTCCCCGTAGACGTTCGTGGAGGCGACCACATTGATCGCCGACGAGGGCGACGTGGCTTCGGGGTCGGCGGATGAGCCGGACGAGCAGCCCGTCATCGTGGTGGCGACTGCGAGTGCTCCGAGCAGGAGCAAGGGCTTCTTCATGGGGCGCCCCAAGGGCTAGTCAGGGTACGGACGACGTCTTCTCGATAACGATAGCAGTTCCCATTACTGCAATGGACGCCTGCCGGTCTCGGACTTCGCCCGCGCGATGCCCACGCGGCGTGTTGTCCCTAGGCGAGCCGTCGGCGACCGGAGACTCGAGGCGTGACCCACTCGCACGGCGACGCCGAGACCCATCTGGACCCACGCGACGCGCGGCGGGCCAAAGCGGTCTTCGCGCTCATCCTCGGGCCCGCGCTGATCGCCACACTGCTGGGGGCATGGCTGCTTCGGCCCACCGGTGACATGCCGGTCATCGAGACCAGTGGACCCGGCCAGAGTTTCCACACCGTCACCGTCGTGTCGGTCGGCGGCGTCGACGCCTACGACCAACCCACCGTGGACGCCGCCCACGACGGCGACGTCGTCGAGGTGTCGCTGCCACCCGAGTACGGGGACGAGGTCGAGGTGGGCGACCGGATCCAGGTCGCCCGCATCCCCGACGCCTCCGAGGGGACCTCCGCCTACATGTTCGTCGACTTCCAGCACGGGCCGCCGTTGGCGCTGCTCGCCCTGGTGTTCGGGGTGCTCGTGGTCGCCGTGGCACGCTGGCGCGGCTTCGCGGCGCTCCTCGGCCTGGGCTTCGCCCTCGTCGTCATCGGGACATTCACGCTGCCCGCGCTCATCGGCGGGCGACCGGCCGTCTGGGTCGGCCTGGTCTCCGCCACCGCGATCATGTTCGTCGTCCTCTACCTCGCGCACGGCTTCTCGCTGCGGACCTCGACCGCGCTGGTCGGCACGCTCGCCGGCCTTGGCGCGACCGCGGCCATCGCCTGGTGGGCCTCCGGCGCCGCCGAGCTGAGCGGCCTCTCCGACGAGTACGCGCTCGACCTGATGTCCTTCGCGCCCCAGCTGCGGATGCGCGAGGTGCTGCTGTGCGGGATGGTCCTGGCCGGGTTGGGCGTGTTGAACGACGTGACGATCACACAGGCCTCGGCAGTCTGGGAGCTCCACGCCACCGACCCCACCGCCGGGAGGCGATCGCTCTTCTCGCGCGGCATGCGCATCGGCCGCGACCACATCGCCTCGACCGTCTACACGATCGTGTTCGCCTACGTCGGCGCGAGCCTGCCGCTCGTGCTCCTGGTCGCCATGTCGGACCGCGCGCTGCTCGCGTCGATCTCGAGCGGCGAGCTGGCCGAGGAAGTCGCGCGAACCCTCGTCGGGTCTATCGGGCTCGTGCTCGCGATCCCACTGACCACCGCCATCGCCACGCTCGTCGTCGCCACCGCATCACGCCGCGGCGACCGCGCGCCGTCCACGTCGCCGTCCGCTGGACTTGGTGACGCCGGGCATCTCTCCGCGGTGGGCCATGTCGCGTAGCCGGATCCTGGACAGCCCGAACTTGCGCGACATGTCGCCACGGTAGATGTTGCGAGTTACATGCATCAATTGTTGAGAATCATTATCGTCGGGCATGCCACGCTACCGCCGCACCGACGGCCGGGCTCCAGACATCACGTCGTCATTCGTTCACCATCCGTTTTCGTTATCGAAGCACGATGTCGTCGTGACTGATGAGACGCCGCCGGAGTTCGAGCACCGGGATCTGCTGTCCGGCTTCGTGCGGATGCATGTCCTGCACCACGCCGCCCAGGAGGAGATCTACGGGGCGTGGATGATCGACGAGCTCGCCGGTCATGGCTATCGGCTCTCGCCGGGCACCCTCTACCCGATGCTCCACAAGATGGTCCGCGACGGCTACCTCACCGTCCGATCCGAGCGCGATGGCCGCACCGTCCGGAAGTACTACGCGGCGACCGACAAGGGCCGCGAAGGCCTGGCCCTTGCTCGGAAACGGGTGCAGATATTCGCTCGGAAGGATCCAGCCGATGACTGATACGACTGTCGAGCCGGAGATCCTCGGGGCGCGGGGCACCGTGTGGGAGGTGTTCCGAGTCTTCCTGAAGCTGGGGACGACCTCGTTCGGCGGCCCGATCGCGCACCTCGGCTACTTCCGCGCCGAGATCGTGGAGCGGCGCAAGTGGGTCGACGATCAGGAGTACGCCGACCTCGTGGCGCTGTGCCAGTTCCTGCCCGGTCCAGCCTCGATCCAGGTCGGATTCGGGCTCGGCCTGCACCGGGCCGGCATCCGTGGCGCGCTGGCCGCATTCCTCGCCTTCACACTCCCGTCGGCCGCACTGATGGTCGCATTCGCCTCCGGTGCGTCGTGGTTCACCGGCCCCGTCGGCGAAGGAATGCTGTCAGGGTTGACGCTCGTCGCGGTCGCGATCGTCGCGCAGGCCGTGCTCGGTATGGCGCGCACTCTCACTCCGGACAAGCGCCGCGCGTCCATCGCCGTGGTCGCCGCGATCGCGGCGCTCCTGGTGGCGGGATCGGCGGGGCAGATCGTCGCGATCACGCTCGGAGCCGTCGCGGGCATCCTGTTCTGCCGCGACATGATCGGTGGCACGGACGGCGCGTTGCGGTTCCCAGTGCCCCGCAGCGTGGGGATCGCGAGCCTGGTCGTATTCGCATTGTTGTTGTTCGGCGGGCCGCTCCTGGTCACGCTCGTCTCCGCGCCGGGCCTGTCCTTGTTCGAGGCGTTCTACCAGGCTGGAGCACTCGTGTTCGGCGGCGGCCACGTCGTCCTCCCGCTCCTGCAAGCCGGCGTGGTCGATCCGGGCTGGGTCACCGACCAACAGTTCCTCGTCGGGTACGGCGCAGCCCAGGCCGTGCCCGGGCCGCTGTTCACCTTCGCCGCATACCTCGGAACGATCTCCACCACCGGCCCCGGCGGCGTACTCGGCGCGCTGATCGCCCTGGCTGGGATCTTCCTGCCCGGCTTCCTCCTGCTGCTCGGAGTGCTGCCGTTCTGGAACACGCTGCGCACCCGTGGATGGGCGCAGGCCATGATGCGCGGCGCGAACGCCGCCGTGGTCGGCATCCTCGCCGCCGCGCTCTACACGCCCATGTTCACCACCGCGATCACCGGCCCCGGCCCGTTTGCCCTCGCGCTGCTGTGCTTCGTGCTCCTCATCTCCTGGAAGCTCCCGCCCTGGGTGGTGGTCATGATCGGCGCCGCAGGCGGCATCCTCCTCGCCCCGATCACCTGACCCGGGCGGT
>JAEWOA010000171.1 GCA_023461115.1 Actinomycetes bacterium | reverse complement strand
GCCATCCGGGGCCGCGCGCCCGGCGAGGCGTCCGCCGCCGCGGCCGAGTCGCACGTCGCTCGCGCCGCGCGCACGGCATGATGAGCCCATGCTCACCGCCATCGTCCTGATCGAGACCGACGCCGCTCTCATCCCGGAGGCGGCCTCCGCCATCGCCGACATCCGCGGCGTCTCGGAGGTCTACTCGGTGACCGGCGAGTACGACCTCATCGCGCTCGTGCGGGTGCGCGAGCACGACGCCCTCGCCGACGTCATCGCCGACCAGGTGAGCAAGATCGAGGGCGTGCGCCGCACGCAGACCTACATCGCGTTCCGCACGTACTCGCAGCACGACTTGGAGTCGGCCTTCGCGCTGGGCCTCGAGGACTGAGAGGCCGGAGCAGGTCGGCGACCACCGTCCTCAGGCGGTCGCCGCCGCCCAACGGTCCAGCACCCGCGCGGCCGCACCGCTGTCGATCGCCGCGCGCGCCAGGCTGACGCCCGCCTGGAGCCGGTCCTCGAGCGCGCCCGCGGCGGTGCCCGGAAGCGTGCCGTCGGCGACGAGGGCGGCCGCGACGTTGAGCAGCACCGTCTCACGGACGGGGCCGTGCTCCCCGGCGACCAGCCTGCGGGCCACGTCCGCGTTGTACCGCGCGTCGGCGCCGCGGAGCTCGCCCAGCTCGACGCGGTCGAACCCGAGGTCGCGCCAGTCGATGACATGCTCGCCCACCGCGCCGTCGCGGACCTCCCACAGATGGGACGGTCCGGTGGGCGCGAGCTCGTCGAGGCCGTCGTCGCCGCGGAACACCAGCGCGCTCTTCCCGCGCGCCGCGAGCACGCCGGCGATGAGGCCGGCCATCCGCGGGTCGGCCACGCCGATCGCGGCCGCGTCGGGCTGAGCCGGGTTGGTGAGCGGGCCGAGGAAGTTGAAGGTCGTCGCGATACCGAGCCCGGCCCGCACCGGACCTGCGTGTCGGAACGACGGGTGGAACACCTGCGCGAAACAGAACGTGATGCCGACCTCGGACGCCACCGCGGCGACGCGCTCGGGCGGCTGGTCCAGGCGGATGCCCAGCGCCTCGAGCACGTCCGCCGAGCCCGACGAGGACGACGCCGCACGGTTGCCGTGCTTGACGACGCGCAGCCCGGCGCCCGCGATCACGAGCGCCGACATCGTCGAGATGTTGACGGTGTGCGAGCGGTCGCCGCCCGTGCCGACGATGTCGACGCATCGGCCGGGCACCTCGATCCGGATCGCGTGCGACAGCATGGTGTCCGCGAGCCCGCGCAACTCGTCGACGGTCTCACCCTTGGACCGCAGCGCGACGAGGAACGCCGCGATCTGCACCGGCGACGCCATCCCGGACATGATCTCGTCCATCGCCCACGAGGCGTGCTCCCGCGTCAGGTCCTGGCCCGCGACGAGGCCACTGAGCAGGTCGGGCCAGGTGGTCGTGCTCATCGCGCCCTCATCGAGGCGTGGCGGGCTCGAGCAGGGCCGCGACCGCGCGCTGGACCTCCACGGGGTCGAGCGGGCGGCTCACGACCGCGTCGGCGTTCGACCAGTGCGCGAGCCACGCGTCCTGCGGCCGGCCGGTGAGCACGAGCGCCGGCGGGCAGTTGTAGACCTCGTCCTTGAGCTGGTGCGCCAGGCCCATGCCGCCGAACTTGTCGGCCTCGCCGTCGAGGATCAGCAGGTCGACTCCGCCGGCCTCGGCCGCGCCGATCACCGCGGCGGCGGTGGCGGCCTCGACCCACACGATGTCCGGCGCGCCGTGCCGCAGGCGGCGGCCCACCGCGAGGCGGACCTGCTCTCGAGCGTCGACGTCGTCGCTGTACAGGACGATGCGCGGGCCCTTGGCCGACTGCTGCGCGGTGCTCATGTGATCCTCACTCGTCGTCGAGGTGCAAGCCGTAGGGCATCTTGGCACGACACGTGTCTCTCGTCGTACAACGCCCCACCGGACGTCATGGATCCTGACGATGTGACATATCCCGCGCGCCACGACGTAGGCCCAATGGCCCATGTGCCGTCGTCTTCGGCAATAATGACCACCGTGTCGACCGCAACGGCTGCTCCTCGCACCGCCCCCCACGTGAGCGTCAACCGACCCAACCCGGTGTCGGTGGGCACGATCGTCTGGCTTGCCAGTGAGCTCATGTTCTTCGCTGGCCTGTTCGCCATGTACTTCACCCTGCGCGCCGCCGCGCCGGAGGAGTGGGCGATCCAGACCGAGAAGCTCAACCTGACCTTCGCCTTCATCAACACCACCGTGCTGGTCCTGTCGTCGGTGACGTGCCAGATGGGTGTGCTCGCCGCCGAGCGCTTCCAGCCTGTCCGCTCGGGCTCGCTCCCCAACTTCATGCGCTGGGGCATGAACGAGTGGATCGTGCTGACGTACGTCATGGGCGCGTTCTTCATCGGCGGCCAGGTCTACGAGTACGCGGGCCTGGTCAGCGAGGGCCTGACGATCTCGTCGAGCCCGTACGGGTCGGTCTTCTACCTGACGACCGGCTTCCACGGCCTCCACGTCGTCGGCGGCCTGATCGCGTTCCTCTTCCTGCTCGGCCGGTCGTTCTCGGCCAAGCGCTTCGGTCACCACGAGGCCACCACGGCGATCGTGACGTCCTACTACTGGCACTTCGTCGACGTGGTGTGGATCGCGCTCTTCGCGATCATCTACCTCCTGCGCTAGCGCGCCGACCAGCCCCCTGTCCCCCTCCCCCCATGTGCGAGACGAGGATCGATCCGTGAAGGCACTCGCAGCCCGCAGGCATGACCGGCGCGCGCCGGCCGTGCTGCTCCTGCTGGCGCTGCTGCTGATCGGCGGCGTGTACGCGGTGCTCACCCCCTCGGCGGCCAAGGCCGACGACACGGTGAGCGCCGACGACATCGCGGCCGGCAAGAAGCTGTTCCAGGCCAACTGCTCCACGTGCCACGGCGCCTCGGCGGCCGGCACGCAGGACGCGCCGTCGCTCATCGGCGTCGGCGCCGCCGCGGTCGACTTCCAGGTCGGCACTGGCCGCATGCCGATGCAGGCGAGCGGCCCGCAGGCTCCTGCCAAGACGGTGCAGTTCAACGACGAGCAGATCCGGCAGCTCGCGGCGTACGTCGCCTCGCTGGGCGCAGGCCCCGCGATCCCCACCGACGAGATGGTCGACCCGTCCAAGGGCGACCCGTCGATGGGCATGGCGCTGTTCCGCACCAACTGCGCGATGTGCCACAACGCGGTCGGCGCCGGTGGCGCGCTCTCGCAGGGCAAGTTCGCGCCGAACCTGTGGGAGACCTCCCCGCGGCACCTGTACGAGGCCATGCTGACCGGCCCGCAGTCGATGCCCGTCTTCAACGACGCGAACCTGACGCCCGAGGAGAAGCGGGACATCATCGCGTTCGTCGACGAGCAGGGCGAGGTGGCCCCGGGCGGGCTCGACCTCGGCTCGCTGGGCCCCGTGAGCGAGGGCCTCTGGGCCTGGGTCGTCGGGCTCGGCCTGCTGATCGGCATCTCTGTCTGGATCGGAGCAAAGTCCTCGTGAGCACGCACGAACCCCGCAACGAGCTCGAGCCGACCCAGGGCCCGGGCACGCCGGAGCGCTTCGAGGACCCGGGCCTCCACGAGCACACCCACCGCCAGGCGGACGTCGACCCCAAGGTCGCCAAGCGCGTCGAGCGCCAGGTCCTCCTGCTGTTCACGCTGTCGATCCTGGGCACCATCGGCGTCGTCTGGGCGTACTTCGCGCTGCCGCCGGGCGACCACCCCGAGACGATGCGGACGTCCAACATCGCGCTGGGCGTGTCGCTGGCCGTGTGCCTGTTGGGCATCGGCCTCGGCGGCAACCACTACATCAAGGTCTTGATGAGCAACCGCGAGTACGTCGAGGAGCGCCACGAGCAGCGCTCGTCCGACGAGACCCGCGAGGTCGCCGTCCAGATGCTGAAGGACGGCGGCCGCGACTCCGGCCTCACCCGTCGCGGCGCCCTGATCGGCGCCGGCGTGACCGCGATCGCCCTGTTCCCGCTTTCCATCGTCGTGCCGTTGATCGGCAACGTCGGCGCGGACTGGAACGTGCGCAAGTTCAAGCACACGATGTGGAAGAAGGGCACGCGGCTCGCGACGGACCCGACGGGCCGCCCGATCAAGGCGTCCGACGTGACGATCGGCGACGTCTGGCACGTCATCCCCGACGGGCTCAACGACCTCCACGAGGGCAAGCTCGACGAGAAGGCCAAGGCCGTCGTCCTGCTGGTGCGGCTCGCGCCCGAGGACCTCAAGGCGGACCAGTCCCCCGCGGGCGAGACCTGGTCGTACGACGGCATCGTCGCGTACTCCAAGATCTGCACGCACGTGGGCTGCCCGGTCGCGCTGTACGAGCAGCAGACCCACCACCTGCTGTGCCCCTGCCACCAGTCGACGTTCGACGTCGCGGACGGCGCGAAGGTGGTCTTCGGCCCGGCCAAGCGCCCGCTGCCGCAGCTGCCGATCACTGTCGATGACGAGGGCTACCTGGTCGCCATGAGCGACTTCCACGAGCCCGTTGGACCGTCCTTCTGGGAGCGTGCGACCAAGTGAGCGACCTCAAGACTCCCCCCACGCGCGGCGCCAAGGCGGCTGCCGCGACCGCGGACTACCTCGACCAGCGCACCGGCGTCGGCAACGCGGTCAAGTTCTTCGCGCGCAAGGTCTTCCCCGACCACTGGTCGTTCTTCCTGGGCGAGATCGCGCTCTACAGCTTCGTGACGCTGCTGATCTCGGGCGTGTTCCTCACGCTGTTCTTCGTCCCCAGCATGGGCGAGACCACGTACGACGGCCCCTGGGCCACCATGAACAACATCGAGATGTCCGAGGCGTTCGCCTCGACACTCCGCCTGTCGTTCGAGGTGCGCGGCGGCCTCCTGATGCGCCAGATCCACCACTGGGCAGCTCTGGTGTTCATGGCGTCGATCGTCGTGCACATGATGCGCGTGTTCTTCACAGGCGCGTTCCGCAAGCCGCGCGAGATCAACTGGGTCGTCGGCTTCGTGCTGCTGATCCTGGGCCTCGCCGCTGGCTTCTCCGGCTACTCGCTCCCCGACGACGTGCTGTCCGGCAACGGCCTGCGCATCACCGACGGCGTCATCAAGGCGATCCCGATCATCGGGTCGTACATGTCGTACTTCGTGTTCGGCGGCGAGTTCCCGGGCCACGACCTGATCCCCCGCCTGTTCACCGTGCACATCCTGCTGGTGCCGGCCCTGATCCTCGCGCTCATCGGCCTCCACCTGTTCCTCATGGTGATGCACAAGCACACGCAGTTCCCGGGCTCTGGCCGCAAGAACACGAACGTCGTCGGCTACCCGGCGCTCCCGGTGTACGCCGGCAAGCTCCTGTTCAACTTCTTCGTGGTGTTCGGCGTCATCGCGCTCATGGCGGGCACGATGGCCGTCAACCCGGTGTGGAACTACGGGCCCTACGATCCGTCGCCCGTGTCCGCAGGCGCCCAGCCCGACTGGTACATGCTGTTCCTCGAGGGTTCGCTGCGCCTGATGCCAGGCCAGACGGAGCTCATGCTGGGCGACTACACCCTCAGCCTCAACGTGATCATCCCGGCCATGATCGTGCCGGGCATCCTGTTCACGCTGCTGGGCGCGTACCCCTTCATCGAGGCGTTCGCGACGGGCGACAAGAGCGAGCACCACGTGCTCGACCGGCCCCGCAACCGCCCGTTCCGCACCGCGTTCGGCGTCTCGCTGCTGGTCGCATTCTTCATCCTGGTGCTCGCCGGCTCGAACGACCTGATCGCGACGCACTTCGCGCTCTCGATCAACGGCATCACCTGGGCGTTCCGGGTGCTGATCTTCATCGGTCCATGGATCGCGTTCGTCGTGACGAAGCGCATCTGCCTCGGGTTGCAGCGCAAGGACCGCGAACTGGTGCTCCACGGCCACGAGACAGGCCGCATCGTGCGGTTCGCGAGCGGCGAGTACATCGAGGTGCACAAGCCCCTCGACGCGCACGAGCGCTGGCTGCGGGTGCAGCACGACGCGGTCCGCCCGCTCGAGATCGAGCCCGCCGAGGACTCGCGCGGCGTCCGCCGCAAGGGCTACAAGACCGACCGGCTCCGGCAGCGGATCTCGCAGGTCTTCTACGAGGACCGCGTCGAGCCCGTGACGCCCGCCGAGGTCGAGGCCGCGCACACGGCCCACGGCCACGACGAGCACGCCGAGGTCGGCTCCGGCCACGGCCACGGCCAGATCGAGTCCGCCCCCATCGGCGGCGGCCACAACCTCATCCAGCCGGATGGTGAGACGACGCCCGACGGGCGGAACAGCTAGACCTCAGCAAGAGTTGACCGAGTCGGGCGGCTCGCCACACCGGCGGGCCGCCCGCTTCGTATCCCCGCGGGGCCAACCCAAGAATCGCGGCGCCGCGGCCCACCAGGAGAGGCACTGACGTATGGCTGACTACACGCTTCCGGATCTCCCGTACGACTATGCGGCCCTCGAGCCCCACATCTCGGGCCGGATCATGGAGCTGCACCACGACAAGCACCACGCCGCGTACGTCGCGGGCGCGAACACCGCGCTCGAGAAGCTCGCCGCGGCGCGCGAGGCCGACGACCTCGCCGCGGTGAACCTGCACGAGAAGAACCTCTCGTTCAACCTCGGCGGGCACGTCAACCACTCGGTGTTCTGGCAGAACCTGTCGCCCGAGGGCGGCGACAAGCCCGTGGGCGAGCTGGCCGCTGCGATCGACGAGTTCTTCGGGTCGTTCGGCGCATTCCAGAAGCACTTCGCCGCCAACGCTGTGGGCATCCAGGGCTCGGGTTGGTCGATCCTCGCCTGGGACTCGATCGGCTCCAAGCTCGTCATCGTCCAGCTCTACGACCAGCAGTCCAACATCGCGCTCGGCCTCGTGCCGATCGTCGTGCTGGACATGTGGGAGCACGCGTTCTACCTGGACTACGTCAACGTCAAGGCGGACTACGTCAAGGCGTGGTGGAACATCGTCAACTGGGCCGACGCGGCAGCTCGCTTCGACCGCGCCCGCGCACAGACCGCGGGCCTGATCATCCCCGCCTGACTGATCGGTCGAGCCTGACCACGCAGAAGGGCCCGCCCCCATTCGAGGGGGCGGGCCCTTCTGTTGACGCGGTCCGCGCCTCAGTGGGCGTGGAGGCCGCGGGAGTACTCGAACACCCAGCCGACGAGGGCGATGACGCCCAGCACCGCGCCGATGCCCACCAGCCACCATCCGATCGCCAGGCCGGCGAACGCGACGGCCGCGGAGGCGCCGATGGCCAGGGGCCACCAGCTCCACGGCGCGAACACACCCTGGTCACCGGCGCCCTGATCGATCTCGCCCTCGGCGTCGTCCTCGGGACGCGCGTCGATGCGGCGGGCGAGGAGCGCGAAGTACGCCCCGATCATGCCCACGAGGCCACCGACGAGCGGGATCCCCACGGTGCCGACCGGCTCGCCGTCGCTCCACAGCGCGTAGACCAGGCCGACCGGGAGGAAGAACAGCACGCCGGCCCCGAAGAGCTTGGCCTCGAGCTTCACTTGGTGCCCTCCTCGTTGTCGACGCGCTCGGCGGCCACGCTGGTCTCACCCGTGCGGTCGGCCTCCCAGTCCAACGGGCCGGGGTTCGGCTCGATGTGGTCCATCGCGGCGACCTCGGGGTGGTGCAGATCGAACGCGGGGCGCTCGGAGCGGATCCGGGGCAGCGACGTGAAGTTGTGGCGCGGCGGCGGGCAGCTGGTGGCCCACTCGAGCGAGGCGCCGTAGCCCCACGGGTCGTCGACGGTGACCTTGGGCGCGTTGCGCGAGGTGATGTAGATGTTCCAGAAGAACGGCAGCGTCGAGGCGGCGAGGATGACCGCGCCGATCGTCGAGAGCTGGTTCATCCAGGTGAAGCCGTCGTCAGGCGAGTAGTCCGCGTAGCGACGCGGCATGCCGACGACGCCG
Source organism: Actinomycetes bacterium (assembly GCA_023461115.1). Taxonomy (GTDB): domain Bacteria; phylum Actinomycetota; class Actinomycetes; order Actinomycetales; family Cellulomonadaceae; genus Cellulomonas. Next base: position 2,761 of record JAEWOA010000171.1, on the reverse strand, counting down.
AGCCAGTGCTGCACCAGGAACGTGGTGTGGAAGCCGATGAACAGCAGCCAGAAGTGGATCTTGCCCAGACGCTCGTCGAGCATCTTGCCCGTCATCTTGGGCCACCAGAAGTAGAAGCCCGCGAACATCGCGAACACCACGGTGCCGAAGACGACGTAGTGGAAGTGGGCCACGACGAAGTACGAGTCGGACAGCGGGAAGTCCAGCACGGGGCTCGACAGGATGATGCCCGTCAGGCCGCCGAAGAGGAACGTGACCAGGAAGCCGATCGTCCAGAGCATCGGCGTCTCGAACGTGAGCTTGCCGCGCCACATGGTCCCGATCCAGTTGAAGAACTTCACGCCGGTCGGGACGGCGATGAGCATCGTCATGAACGCGAAGAACGGCAGCAGGACCGAGCCGGTGACGTACATGTGGTGCGCCCACACGGTCACGGACAGCGCGGCGATCGCGACGGTCGCGTAGATCAGGCCCTTGTAGCCGAAGATCGGCTTGCGGCTGAACACCGGCAGGATCTCGGTCACGATGCCGAAGAACGGCAGCGCGATGATGTACACCTCGGGGTGCCCGAAGAACCAGAACAGGTGCTGCCAGAGGATCGCTCCCCCGTTGTCCGGGTTGAACACCTGCGCCCCGAGTCGCCTGTCGGCGCCGAGCGCGAAGAGCGCGGCAGCCAGCGGGGGGAACGCCATGAGGACCAGCAGCGACGTCACGAGGGTGTTCCACGTGAAGATCGGCATGCGGAACATGGTCATGCCGGGCGCGCGCATGGTGACGATCGTGGTGATGAAGTTGACGGCGCCCAGGATGGTGCCGAAGCCACCGAGCGCGAGGCCGAATACCCAGAGGTCTCCCCCTAGCCCTGGTGAGTACGCGGTGTTGGACAGCGGCGCGTACGCGAACCAGCCGAACGCGGCGGCGCCGCCTCGCGTCAGGAAGCCGCCCGCGGCGATCAGGCCACCGAAGAAGAAGAGCCAGAACGCGAACATGTTCAGCCGCGGGAACGCGACGTCAGGCGCGCCGATCTGCAGCGGCATGATCACGTTGGCGAAGCCCGCGAACAGGGGCGTCGCGAACAGCAGCAGCATGATCGTGCCGTGCATCGTGAACGCCTGGTTGTACTGCTCCTTGCTCTGGAACACCTGCATCCCAGGCGAGAAGAGCTCGGCGCGGATGAGCAGCGCCAGGATGCCGCCGACCACGAACCAGAGGAACGACGTGATCAGGTACATGTACCCGATCGTCTTGTGGTCGGTGGACGTGACCCACTTGATCACGGTCTTCCCGAGCGACTGGCGCGCAGGCGCCAGACCCGGGATGTACTCCGTCGCCGCGGCCATCAGTTCTCGCCTTCCTCGGTCGCGGTGCCGGCGTCCTGGAGGCGGCTGTACTCGAGGCCGAGCGAGCCCTCCTGGCCCTTGTCGCGCAGGTCCTGCATGTGCTGTTCGTACTCGTCGCGGGAGACCACCTTGACGTTGAAGAGCATCGACGAGTGCTCCTCACCGCAGAGCTCGGCACACTTGCCGAGGTAGTCGCCCTCCTTGGTGGGAGTCACCTGGAAGTGGTTGGTCTTGCCCGGGATCATGTCCATCTTGTAGAGGAACTGCGGCACCCAGAACGAGTGGATGACGTCGCGCGAGTCGAGCGTGAACTCGACCTTCTCGTTGACCGGCAGGTAGAGCGTCACCTGCTCCGCGAGCACGCCCGACGAGTCGCCGACGTCCTGCGCGTGCTGGCCCGTCTCGTACACGTCGTCGTCGAGGTAGTTGAAGTCCCAGCTCCACTGCTTGCCGATGACCTGGACGTGCACGTCCGCGTCGTCGTCGACCGCCTGGATCGCGTTGATGTCGCGGTTGGTGAAGAAGAAGAGCACGCCGATCATCACGATCGGGAGGATCACGTACATGATCTCGAGCGGCACGTGGTAGCGGAGCTGCACGGGCAGGACGTCGTCGTCCTTGCGCTTGCGGTAGACCGCGACGCACCACAGCATCAGGCCCCACGTGATGATCCCGACGATGAGCGCGGCGCTCCACGAGCCGACCCACAGGTCCTTGATCCGGCCAGTCTGGTCTGTGACCTCGGCGTTCGAGTCGCCGGGCAGCCAGCCGCGCTGGACCTGGTCGGAGCATGCGCTCAGGGCAAGCGTGGCGACGGCGGCGAGCGCGGCCCACTTCAGGGCTGTGCCTCGCTTCCGGCGGGGGGTGTCCGGGTGCAACGGGGGACCTCTCACTCGCGTCCGACCGTGAGTGCCCGCCGGTGCGGCGGCAGCGCTCACGTGGGACCTTCGTCCTCGACGCGTGCAGCCTAGCGCGCGAAGCGCCGCGGTTCGTCCTGGCGACGCGGGTTGACGACACTGTGTCAGCACCGTCACACCGGCGAATCCCGCGTGGCTTGGCGCCAACTTGACCCGACCATGGCACTCCGGTGGCGCAACGCGCGAGCGGGTCCCGCGCACCCCTGCGCGGTGGCTACCGTGACGCCTGTGGAGCCCTCGACGCACGACCTCCGCCCGGCAGGGCGGCCTCTCCCACGGCCGAGCGCGGGCGTGGTGCTGTGAGCGACGCCACGTCCTCACGGGGCGTCTCCGGCGTGTCGCCGGGCGTGCCGCGCCGCGTGCTCGACGCAGGCGGACACGCGCCGCTGCACCCGGCGGCGCGATCCGCGTTCGTCGAGGCGCTCGACCAGGGCTGGGCAGACCCGCGCCGCCTCCACACCGAGGGCCGACGGGCGCGGCTGCTGCTCGACGGCGCCCGTGAGG
>JAEWOA010000170.1 GCA_023461115.1 Actinomycetes bacterium | reverse complement strand
GTGTCGAGGCCCTGCGACGCGCTCGCGCGCTCCGCCTGGACCCGCGCGGCGTCGGCGTCGATCGCGGCCCATGCGGCGTCGCGGTCGGCGGCCACGGCCGTCTGCTGCCCGACGAGCGCGCCGTGCGCCGCGCTCACCTCGCCGAGCGCGCTCTCGTGCGCCTCCAGCCGCTCCATGACCTCGAGCTCGACCTCCTCGAGGTCGCCCTGGCGCTTGCCCAGCGACTCCAGCTCGTGCTGGAGCGCCTGCAGGTCCTTGGCGGATCCCTGCCCGGAGTCCAGGCGTGACTGGTTGCGCTGCGCGCGCGAGCGCACCTGCTCCACGTCGGCCTCCGCCTTGGCGAGCTCGCGGCGGATGTCGCCCACCGCGGTCTGCGAGGTCACCAGCGCGTTGTGCAGGTCCTTGACCTGTCCGTCGAGCTCGGCGAGGCGCGCGAGCTCGGGGAGGGTGCGGCGCTTGTGCGCGAGCTGGTCGAGGTGCGTGTCGAGTGCCTGGACGTCGAGGAGCTTGCGCTGGTCGGCGGCGGGAGCAGTGGCCACGGGGGTCCTTCCGTGCGGCGGTGGTCCGCGGGGTTCGTCGGGTCGGGCAGGTCGGCTGGGGCGCGGCGCGTCAGGCGGTCTCGTCCGACGACGAGGCCCGGCCCGTCCACGGGTCGGTGCGACGCGTGCTCACGCGGGTCTCCACCGTAGTGCCCGCGCCGAGCGCGGCGAGCAGGTCGCCGATCAGGGCGTCAGCGGCGCCGGGCAGCCAGAGCCATTCGGACGCGAAGTGCGCGAGGTCGACGAGGTAGGGCGTCGCGGCGCCGTCTCGTCGGCCGCGCTCGAACCGCGCGCGCTCACGCAGCTCGGAGGCGGGATGATGCCGCAGGTCAGCGGTGACATACGCGTCGACTCCCGCGGCCCGCACGGCGTCGAAGAAGGTGTCTCCCGAGCCGCCGACGACTGCCACCGACTCCACGCGCGCGTCGGGGTCGCCCGCGTACCGGACGCCCTGCGCGGTGGCCGGAGTCGCGTCGGCCACGGCCTGCGCGAACGCCCGCAGCGTCGTCGCGGCGGGCAGCCGCCCGATCCGGCCGGTCCCGGTGGCGCCCGCGGGCGTCTCGGGCTCGGGCGTGGCGCCAGCCTCCAGCGGTCGCGTCTCGACGAGCCCGAGGGCCGCGGCCAGCGCGTCGGCGACCCCGCCCGCGGCCACGTCGGCGTTGGTGTGCGCGGTGTAGAGCGCGATGCCCTCGCGGATCAGGCGGTGCACGAGCGCGCCCTTGAAGGTGGTGGCCGCGACCGAGTGCACGCCTGCGAGCAGCAGCGGGTGGTGCGTGACGATCAGGTCGGCGCCCCACTCGACTGCCTCGTCGACCACGTCGGCCACCGGGTCCACCGCGAACAGGACCCGGCCGACGCGCGCGGCGGGATCCCCGACGACGAGCCCCACCCGGTCCCACGGCTCCGCGGTGGCGGGCGGGTAGCGGCGGTCCAGGACGGCGACGACTTCGCTCAGCGTGGGGCTCACGCGCCCACGGTAGCCATTGCCGCGCGCGCGCTCACGGAAGCGGGACTGGCGCGAGCCCGAACTCCCCGACGACGTCGGCGGCAGGCTCGACGAGCACCTCGTCGCCCACGGACACCACGCCTGTGGTCAGCGGGATCATGCGGATGCCGAACCACACGTTGCCAGCGTGGCGGCGGTGGCGCGCGAGCGTGCGGATGGGCTCCTTCGTGGTCCGGAGCGTGCCGCGGTCCACGGTGGTCATGACGCAGCGGTCGCAGTGCTCGGAGAACCGGAACGCGACGTCGCCGATCCGCACGACCGCCCACGTGTCCTCGGCGAACGGCTCGAGGTCGCCGTCGACGACGATGGTCGGCCGAAAGCGCTCCATCGGCAGCGGACCCTCGCCTTGCTCGTCGGCGAGCCACTGGTTCAGCGCCGCGAGGGACGCCGTGGTGCACAGGTGGATCGGCCCGGTGTCGGAGAAGGCGACGACGTCGCCGGGGCGCCCGCCGTGCTTCTCGGCCACGGTCCGCCGCGTGGGGTCGTCGAGCCAGACGAGGCGCAGCGGGCGGCCGAGCGTCGCCGACAGCCAGGAGTCCGCTGCCTCGCCCGCCGCGGTCGCCGTGCCCACGCGTGACATGCCGACGGGCACGACGGCGCCGCCGACGGGCTCTGGCACGACGAGCGACGGCCGTCCCGGCGCGCTCAGCTCGATCCCGCCGTCCACCAGCCCCGCGCCGACCCCGAGGAGCGCCTTGAGCTCACGCGCCGTGACGGTGGCGCCCGCCTCGTCGACCACCATCCACCGCCGGTCCCCCGCGAGCCCCCACGGCTCGACCGACGCGGACGCGACGTGCGCGCCCGCGAGCGACTTGACGGGGTGGACGGCGATGTCCGAGACCCGGGGCATGGCGGCTCCTTGTGCTGGCGCGGCGCGGGGGCGCCGCGCCCATGATGCGGCATGCGCGCGCTCCCCCGGGAATCATCGCGCCCGCGCGCAGGCGGCGCGCACGAGCTGCGGGGCGCATGCGGATGTGCCGGGTGGCCGGACCTGCGGGAGTGAGGCGCAGGACCGGCCGCCCGGCGGTGTCGGCGGCCGCGGGCCCTGACCCCCGGCGGCCGAGTTCAGGCGCGGGCGAGGAGGACTTCCTCGACCGCGGACGCGAGCGCGTCGGGCAGGCCGAGCGCGCGCAGGTGGGTGAGCCGCACGTGCAGGGGCTCGCACGAGGTCGCGACGCGGTGGGCGGCGGACTTCAGGTCGTACTCGACGCGCGCGGCGTCCAGCACCTCGAACAGCCGCGCGGGCCCGTCGTCGTGCGCGACCGCGCTCGGTCGGCCGAGCTCGACCTCGAGGCGGGCGCCCGCGGGCACGTCGCGCGCGGTGAGGCGCAGCAGGTGGCCGTCGCGCTCGACCTCGAGCGGCGCTGTGACGCCGTCGATCGTCGCGGTGGGCCCCCCGGCGTACAGGTCGGCGTCGTCGACGTCGGGCGCGACGAGCGTGCACGTCCAGTCGCGGGCCGCCGGGGCCACACCCGCGGCGCCCTCGATCGGGCCGACGACGAGCCGCGACCGCGCCGCGGTGAACTCCAGCGGGGTGCGGGCCACCGTCGCCTCGTCGAGCCCGTCGCCTGCGCCGTCGTCCTCGACGAGCGTGAACCGCCCGTCCGCGCCCGGCACCACGACCACCTCGACGTGGCCGGGGTTGGCGGTGTCGTTGCCGGGGACGCGGCGGCCGTCGAGCGGCACGATCGCCCCCGGCGCCGCGAGCACGGGCAGCGCGTCCAGGCCGCGGTGCAGGTCGATGAGCCGGCCACCGTCGTAGGAGCGCCCGCTGAACAAGTCGACCCACAGGCCCGCCGGCAGCCAGGCGCGGATCCGCGTCAGGCGCGTGTGCTCGTCGGCGGGCGCCGTGGCCGCGGCGACGACGAGCTCCGAGCCGAACAGGAACTCGTGCCCCACGTCGTAGGCCTCGTCGGACTCGGGCCAGCGGTAGTACAGCGGCAGCACGAGCGGTGTCGCGTCGCGCGCGGCCCGGTGGTTCATGGTGTGCAGGTACGGCACCAGGCGGTGGCGCAGGCGCAGGAACCGCGACTGGACCTCGCGGGCCTGGGGCCCGAACGCCCACGGGGCCTTGTCCGTGAACGGGTTGTTCGACGAGTGCAGGCGCATGATCGGCGAGAACGTGCCGAGCTGCACCCAGCGCGTCGCCAGCTCCTCGTCCTTGTAGCCGTGCATGTGGCCGCCGATGTCGTGGCTCCACCAGCCGTAGCCGATGTTCGCGGCGGTCGCGGTGAAGTGCGGCTGGAACGCCAGCGACTTCCACGAGATCACGGTGTCCCCGGAGAACCCCACCGGGTACCGGTGGCTGCCCGGGCCGGCGTACCGGGAGAACGTGAGCGGGCGGGCGCCGCCGCGCGCGTTGTCCTCGAAGTGGAAGTGGTTGAGCATCCACAGCGGGTCGATCCCCGCGACGCGCGAGTGCGGGCCGGACTGCCAGTCCACCCACCAGAAGTCCACGCCGTCGCGCTCGAGGCCACGGTGCAGCACGTCGAAGTACGCGGTCAGGAACTCGCGGTCGGTCACGTCGAACGCGATCGGCTCGCCATCGGCCTCGCGGCCGAGCGCCGCGCACATCGCCGCGTAGGCGTCCTCGTGGGCGCGCACCCCGTCGGCCGGGTGGACGTTGAGCGTGACGCGCAGGCCGCGCTCGTGCAGCCAGCCCAGCAGCTCGGCGGGGTCCGGGAACAGGTCCCGGTTCCAGGAGTAGCCCGTCCACCCGGAGCCCAGCGCGGGGTCCACGTCCGTCACGTGCCAGTCCATGTCGATCACGCTCACCGAGAACGGCAGGCCGTGCGCGGCGAACCGCTCCATGAGCTCGCGGTAGGAGTCCGCTGTGTAGCGGTGGAACCGGCTCCACCAGTTGCCCAGCGCCCACCGCGGCAGCACCGGCGCCGGGCCGGACAGCGCGTGGAACGCCCGCAGCGCGTCCGCGTAGTCGTGGCCGTACGCGAACACGTAGAGGTCGGTGCGGGCGCCGTCGCGCGGGGCGACCCAGCCGTCGTCGTCGAACACCATCGAGCGTGAGTCGTCGAGCACCGCGAAGCCGGCGCGGGAGGCCACGCCGGGGCCGAGCGGGACGGCGCCGTCGGCCTCGTCGAGCGTGCGGGCGGTGCCGCCCAGGCCGTCGGCGGGCTCGCCGTACCGCCACACCGAGTGGTACGCGCTGACCCCGCCGAGCACGGCGACGCTCAGCCCGGCCGTGCTGAACGGCTTGCGGTCGTAGGTCAGCCGGAACCGGCTGGTGACGACCTCCAGGAGGTCGCCGCGCTCGAACACGCGGAACTCCGGCACGGGCAGCTCGCGCACGCGCGCCAGCGTCGAGGGGCGGTCCTCGAACACCCCGTCGGCGGAGTGCTCGAGGCGCACCAGGCCGTCGGCGAGGACGGTGATGCGGTAGTCGGGTCCACGCAGGACCGCGTCGGGGTGGGCGACTGGACGGACGTCGTCGCGCAGGGTCAGGCGGGACATGGGGCTCCATCGGGAGGTGCGAGGTCTGGGGGTGCGGGTGCGGCGGCCGGCGCCGTGACGTGTGAGTGGGGCATCAGCCCTTGACGGCGCCGCCCAGGCCGGCGCCGCGCAGGAACATGCGCTGGAAGACCAGGAACAGCACGATCGGGATGAGCGTCGAGATCGCGAGCGCGGCGAGGAACACGTCGAGCTCGATGTACTGGCTGAGCGCGGGAAGGCGCACCGACAGCGGCTGGCGGGCCGGATCCGGGAGCGCGAGCAGCGGCCACAGGAAGTCCTTCCAGGCCGCGAGGATCGCGAACACCGAGACGACGCCGAGGATCGGCCGGCTCATGGGGAGCACGATCGACCAGAACACGCGCCACGCGCCTGCCCCGTCGACGCGCGCGGCCTCGAAGATCTCGCGCGGCAGGTTGTCGAAGAACCGCTTGACCAGCACCACGTTGAACGCCGACGCGCCCGCGGGCAACCACACCGCCCAGAACGAGTTGAGCAGCGAGTGGCCGAGCAGCGGCGGGTCGAGGATCGTGAGGTACAGCGGCACGAGCAGCACCACGGCCGGCACGAACAGCGTGCCCATGACCAGCGCGTACACCACCTTGCCGTACCTGGGGCGCAGCACCGACAGCGCGTACCCGGCGGTGGTCGCGACGACCATCTGGCACAGCCACGACCCCGCGGCGAGCGCGACGGTGTTGCCGAAGTAGGTGCTGATCTCCACGCGGTTCCACGCGGTCGAGAGGTTGGCCCAGTCGACGCCGTGCGGGAACAGCGCGAGCGGCTCGCGCAGGGTGTCCTGCGTGGGCGTGATCGCGGACTTGGCGAGCCACAGGATCGGCCCGAGCCCGACGATCGCGAGGGCGACGAGCAGCAGCCCGTGCACGACGCGCAGTGGCCGGCGCGCGGACGCGCGGCGCCAGGCGGAGTCGGACAGGAGCCCGCGCTCCTGGGTGTCAGCGCTCATGACGTGCTCCAGGACTTGGTGGCGCGGGTGTAGACGAGGGACAGCACCGCCAGGACCACGGCGAGCATGATGCTGAGCGCGGTCGCGGCGCCGTAGTCGCCGCCGAGGCTGTTGCCGAACGCGTACCGGTAGACCAGCAGCAGGACCGTCACTGTCGCGTTGGCCGGGCCGCCGCCGGTGAACAGGTACGGCTCCAGGAACACCTGGGCCGTGCCGATCACCTGCAGGATCAGCGTGATCAGCAGGATCCCGCGCAGTTGCGGCAGCGTGACGTGCCACACCTTGCGCCACACGGAGGCCCCGTCGACCTCTGCGGCGTCGTAGAGCTCGGCCGGCACGCCGGTGAGCGCCGCGAGGTAGATGATCACGGTCCCGCCCGCGGCGGCCCACGTGGCCTCCAGCACCAGCGACGGCATGGCCCAGTGGGGGTCCTGCAGCCACGGGAACGGGCCCAGGCCCACCCAGCCGAGGATCGTGTTGAACACCCCCGTGGGCGACGCGTCGTAGAAGACCTTCCACAGCAGCACCGCGACCACGGGCGGGATCACCACCGGCAGGTACGCGAGCGCCGAGTACAGCCCCTTCATGCGCTTGACCGTGCTCATGAGGACCGCCGCCACGAGCGGCACCGGGTAGCCGAACACGAGCGCGAGCGCCGCGAACCACAGCGTGTTCTTCACCGCGGTCCACAGCAGCGGGTCGGCCAGGACGGTGCGGAAGTTGTCGAGCCCGACGAACACCGGGGCCGTCACCAGGTTGGTCTCCTGGAGGCTCATCACGACCGACCGCACGATCGGCAGCCACGAGAACAGGCCGAAGATGACGAACAGCGGCACCAGGAACAGGAACGTCGTCAGGCCGCCGCCGCGCACCCACGTGGCGGGGTTGCGCCGCCGGCTCCGGCGGGCGGAGCGTGCTGCCGCGTCCGCGGCCGGCGTGGTGGGCGCCTCGGGGGCGACTGCCTCGTCGCGCAGGGTGGTCATGGGGACTCCCGGGGGGAAGGGCGGCCGGCCCGCCTGCGGTGGCGGGCCGGCCGGGACGTCACTGGTTGACGATCGCCTCGACGGCCTTCTGGGCCGTGGCGAGGAGCGCGTCGATGTCCGTGTCCTTCTGCGCGAGGACCTGCTGGACCACCGGGTCGAGCGCGGCGTAGACCTCCTGGGTCTTGAACGCGGGCTCCGGCAGCAGCGGCTGGTCGAAGATGTTGTCGGTGTAGCCCGCCATCTGGCCGAGCGGCACGTTGATGTACTCCTTGATCCAGCCCTGCTGCTCGTCGTACGTCGCCTGGTCGAAGACCGGGAGCTGCGGGGCGCCGACCGGCTGGCCGAGGCCGCTGGCCGTCTTGGCGTCGAGCGTGGCCTGCTCCTGGTCAGTGAGCTTGGCGATGTAGAAGAAGTCGATCCACTTCACCGCGGCGGCCTGCTCGGCCGGCGTGGCCTTGGCGTTGACCGCGGCGAGCGTGCCGCCGCCGAGCGCGCCGGCGTCCGAGCCCTCGAGCGGGATGACCGTGACGCCGTAGTCGTCGGGGTTCAGCGCGTTCTGCGTGAACAGGTTGCCGTAGTTGCCGCCGCCCGAGACGTACATGCCGATCTTGCCCGCGGCGAAGTCCTGGTTGATGCCGCCCCAGTCGTACAGGAAGTTGGCGCCCATCGAGTTGTCCACCCAGCGCAGGTCGTGCAGGTACTGCAGCGCCTTCTTGGTGGCGGGCGAGTCGATGGTGACCACCGGCTTGCCGTCGGCGTCCTGCTCGACGATCCGGCCGCCCATCGCGTACGCGGTGGTGGTGAGGATCCAGCCGCCCGTGTTGGACTGCGTCATCTGCGCGTAGCCCGCCTGGCCGGTGGCCGCGGCGATCTTCTTGGCGTCCTCGCGGACCTCGTCCCACGTGGTCGGCGGCTGGTCGGGGTCGAGCCCGGCCTGCGTGAACAGCGTGCGGTTGTAGTGCAGGCCCTGGCCGTAGGCGGCGATCGGGACGGCCCACTGGCCGCCGTCGGGCGCCTGCCCGACCTCGGCGACCTTGGGGTTGAGCTCGGCGGCCCACGGCATCGCGGCGACGGCCTGGGAGACGTCGGCGATCTGCTTGCGCTCGATCAGGCCGCGGCCGTCGGTGAACGGGACCGGGAAGACGTCGGGCAGCGTGCCGCCCGCGAGCTGCGGCGCGAACGTTGTCGCGTCCCAGGTGAACTCCTGCTTCTCGACCGTGATGTCGGGGTACTTGTCCTCGAACTGGCCGATGCGCTCGTCGATCGCCTTGACGGCGTCGTCCTCCAGGCCGGCGTCGACCGCGACCTGGATGGTGACCGGGCCGGCGCTCTCGCCGGCGGCGGGCTGGTCGTCGGCGTCGGCCGGGCTGCACGCGGTGAGCGCGCCGAGCGCGAGCACCCCGGCCAGGGACGTCGCGAGTGCGGAGCGGGCTGACTTCATCGTCTCTCCTTCGCTGGGAGCGCAGGGGCGCGCTCCGGGGGTGGAGCGCGGGGCACTCCAGGGGCGGGGCGTCCCGGCCCGACCGCCGCCGGACAGCCTTGTCGGCGGCGCGTCGGGTGGGACGACGTGCGGTGTCGCGGATCGGCGCCGAGCCGCGACGGGCTATGTTTAGCGCTAAACCTTGTACGGTGTCAAAGCTCGTCGGTCACAAGTCGATTACGGAGGCTCCCCTGTCCCGCGTCACCCTCAAGGACATCGCGCGCGACGTCGGCGTGAGCGTCATGACCGTGTCCAACGTGGTCAACGGCAACCTCTCGCGCGTCTCCCCGGAGACCGCGGCACGCGTCGAGGAGGCGATCGCCGCGTCAGGGTACGTGCCCAACGCGGCCGCCCAGAGCCTCGCCGCGCGGCGCACCCGCCTCGTCGGCCTCCTCCTGCCGAGCGGGCCGCAGGACGCGAGCCTCCTGGTCTCGCCGCACGACGTCTCGGTCGCCGGCGCCCTCGAGGCCACGCTGCGCGCGAAGGACTACCACCTCATGCTGCGGGGCGCGTCGAACGCGCGCGACGTCCGCGACTCGGTGCAGCGCTGGAGCCTCGACGGCATCGTCGTCATGGGCTTCACCGACGACGAGCTCAGCCGCCTCGACCTGCCCGACGGGCTGCCCGCCGTCGTCATCGACTCCGCGTTCGGCGACCACGCCACGCTGCTGCACGTGCGCAGCGACGACTTCGTCGGCGGTCGGCTCGCCGCCGAGCACCTGACCGCGCTCGGCCACCGCCGCGTGGCCTTCTGCGGCCCCGTGCGCACCACCAGCCAGGTGGTCAGCGCGCGCCTCGCGGGCTTCGCCTCGGGCGTCGCCGCCGCGGGCTTGGCCGACGACGACCTGCCGCGCCTCGACGCGGACACCACGTTCACCGCCGGTGTCGACGTCGGCCACCGGCTCGCCGACGCGCGCGCCGCCAGCCCCGCCGGCTGTCCCACCGCGGTCTTCGCGACCGCCGACATCCTGGCCGCCGGCATCATGCGCGGCCTCTCCGAGCGCGGCGTGCGCGTGCCCGACGACGTGTCCGTGATCGGCTACGACGACGCCGACCTCGCGCAGTACGTGACCCCGCGCCTCAGCACGATCGCGCAGGACACCCCGCGCAAGGGCCAGGCCGCCGCGCGGCTCTTGCTCGCGACGATCGAGGGAGCCAACTCCCCCCGCGCCGAGCAGATCGCAGTCTCCCTGATCGCCCGCGAGTCGACCGCGAGCGCACCGGCGTAGGCGGACGAGGGTGGTGGGCCCGGCCGGGCTCGAACCGGCGACCCCCGCGGTGTAAACGCGGTGCTCTGACCAACTGAGCTACAGGCCCCAACCGGCGCGCCCCCGTCGCAATCGCGCGCGCCAATGGCCGCACAGCCTACCGGCCGCGCGGCGCGCCCCAGGGGACGCTCAGAGCGCCGCGAGCGCCTCACGGTAGGCGCGCAGCGGACGGGCCTCACCGCGCGGGTTCACGACGCTCCAGCGCAGGATGCCGTCGGCGTCGATGAGGAACGAGCCCCGCAGCGCGTGGCCGCTGGCCTCGTCGAACACGCCGTACGCGCGCGCGACCTCGCCGTGCGGCCAGAAGTCGGAGAGCAGGTCGAAGCCGTACCCCTCCTTCTCGGCCCACGCGCGCAGCGTGAACATCGGGTCGCACGAGACCACGAGCAGGCGCACGCCGGCGGACTCGAAGGCCGCGAGGTTGTCGCGCAGCTCGCACAGTTCACCCGTGCAGGTGCCGGAGAACGCGAACGGCACGAACACCACGGCCACGGACGTGCCGCGCAGCCCCGCCAACGACACCGGGGTGCCGTGGGTGTCCGTCAGCGTGAACTCGGGGGCCGGCGCTCCGACCTCGAGGCTCACTTGCCGCGTCCGCGGGTGGCCAGGCGCGTCGCGGACCAGTCCGGCGCGACCGCGAACGTCGTCATCGCGTGCAGGCCGGACGTGGTCGCGGCCTCCTCGATGTCGGAGTGCGAGACGTGCCCGCCGCGGCCCGACTTCGGGGTCAGCACCCAGATGGGGCCGTTGTCGTCGAGCACCGTCATGGCGTCGACGAGGAAGTCGGTGAGGTCGCCGTCGTCCGCGCGGAACCAGATCACCGCCCCGTCCGTGACGTCGTCGTAGTCCTCGTCGACGAGCTCGGTGCTCGTCGCGGCCTCGATGGCCGCTCGCACGTCGTCGTCGACGTCGTCGTCGTACCCGAACTCCTGGATCACCTGACCGGAAGTCAGACCCAGACGAGCGATCGCCTGAGCGACGGTGTCGTCCGCACCGGATGCCACGTCCCGACCACTCCCTTCGTCGCGACGCCCCCGAGTGGGACGTCCTGCCGATAGCCGCACACGCTAGCCCACCGCAGCCCGGACGGCGTGGCAAGGGTTCGCCAGTTGGGTGACCCGCCCGGGTGCAGGAGGTGGATAAAGCGAGTGTCATGGACGTCACGTGAAAGCATCTAGTACTTCGTGTGACATCCCAGGCCCCAGGGTCCGAGAATGGGGCCGATTACCCGCACCCGTCCACGCGGCAACCAGCCGCGCCGGAACGAGCCGGGCCGACAACGTGCGCTGAGGCCGACAAGGGCCCGCGCGCCGATGAGAGGCAAGGAGCACTGGTGGCTTCGATCGACGAGACAGGACCGCTGATCGGCGGCCTGCTCAGCCAGGTACCGGACATCGACCCCGAGGAGACCGGGGAGTGGGTGGAGTCCCTCGACGGGCTCATCGACGACAAGGGCGGACCGCGCGCGCGGTACGTGCTGCTGAGCATGCTGCGCCACGCGCGGCAGCGGAACGTCGCCATCCCGGTGTCGATGAACACGCCGTACGTGAACACCATCGCGGTGCACGACGAGCCGTACTTCCCCGGTGACGAGGCCATCGAGCGCCGCTACCGCTCCTGGAACCGCTGGAACGCCGCCGTCATGGTGACGCGCGCGCAGCGCCCCGGGATCGGGGTCGGCGGGCACATCTCGTCGTACGCGTCGGTGGCGACGCTGTACGAGGTCGGCCTCAACCACTTCTTCCGCGGCAAGGACCACCCGGGCGGCGGCGACCAGGTGTACTTCCAGGGCCACGCCTCCCCCGGCGTGTACGCCCGCGCGTTCCTCGAGGGCCGGCTGTCCGGCGACGACCTCGACGGCTTCCGCCAGGAGCACAGCAAGCCTGCCGGCGGCCGCGGCCTGCCGTCCTACCCACACCCGCGCCTGGCCCCTGACCTGTGGGAGTTCCCGACCGTCTCGATGGGCCTGGGCCCGTCGGGCGCGATCTACCAGGCATGGACCAACCGCTACCTGCACAACCGCGGGATCAAGGACACCAGCCAGCAGGACGTGTGGGCGTTCCTGGGCGACGGCGAGATGGACGAGCCCGAGTCGCGCGGCCTGATCCACCTGGCGGCGCAGCAGAACCTCGACAACCTGACGTTCGTCGTCAACTGCAACCTGCAGCGCCTCGACGGCCCGGTGCGCGGCAACGGCAAGATCATCCAGGAGCTCGAGGCCGAGTTCCGGGGCGCGGGCTGGAACGTCATCAAGGTCGTGTGGGGCCGCGAGTGGGACACGCTGCTCAACGCGGACAAGGACCGCGCGTTGGTGCACCTCATGAACACCACGCCGGACGGCGACTACCAGACGTACCGGGCGGAGAACGGCGCGTTCATCCGCGAGCACTTCTTCGGGCGCGACCCGCGCACCAAGAAGCTCGTGGAGAACATGACGGACGACGAGATCTGGGCGCTCAAGCGCGGCGGGCACGACTACCGCAAGATCTTCGCGGCCTACAAGTCGGCTCGTGAGCACACGGGCCAGCCGACCGTGATCCTGGCGCACACCATCAAGGGCTACGGCCTGGGCTCGGGCTTCGCCGGGCGCAACGCCACGCACCAGATGAAGAAGCTCAAGATCGACGACCTCAAGACGCTGCGGGACTCCCTCAAGATCCCGTTCACCGACGAGCAGCTCGAGGCCGACCCGTACAACCCGCCGTACTACCACCCCGGGTTCGAGGACGAGGCGATCCAGTACATGCTGGAGCGTCGCCGCCAGCTCGGCGGCTTCGTGCCCGAGCGCCGCACGGCCCACACCCCGTTGCCGCTGCCGGAGGCCAAGCACTACGAGGTGCTGGCCAAGGGCTCGGGCCACCAGGAGATCGCCACGACCATGGCGCTCGTGCGCCTGTTCAAGGACCTCCTGAAGGACAAGGAGTTCGGCCACCGCCTGGTGCCGATCATCCCCGACGAGGCGCGCACGTTCGGCCTGGACTCGATCTTCCCGAGCGCCAAGATCTTCAACACGCTCGGCCAGCACTACCTCGCGGTCGACCGCGAGCTGATGCTGAGCTACAAGGAGTCCGAGGCCGGGCAGATCATGCACACCGGCATCAACGAGGCCGGGTCGGCGTCCGCGTTCCAGGCCGTCGGCACGTCGTACGCGACGCACGGCGAGCCGCTGATCCCGTTCTACTTCTACTACTCGATGTTCGGGTTCCAGCGCACGGGCGACCAGTTCTGGGCGGCGGGCGACCAGATGGCGCGCGGCTTCCTGATCGGCGCCACCGCGGGGCGGACCACCCTGACCGGCGAGGGGCTGCAGCACGCGGACGGCCACTCGCCGCTGCTGGCGCAGACCATGCCGCACGTCGTGCACTACGACCCGGCGTACGGGTACGAGATCCGGCACATCGTCAAGGACGGCATCGAGCGGATGTACGCCGAGGACAACGGCGGGCGTGACCGCGACGTCGTCTACTACCTCACGGTGTACAACGAGCCGATGCGGCAGCCGGCCGAGCCGCAGGACGTGGACGTCGAGGGCATCCTGCGCGGCATCCACCTGATCTCGCCGGCCGAGGGCGAAGGGCCGCAGGCCCAGATCCTCGCGTCGGGTGTGGCGGTGCCGTGGGCCCTGGAGGCCAAGCAGCTCCTGGCCGACGACTGGGGCGTGCGGGCCGCGGTGTGGTCCGTGACGTCGTGGAACGAGCTGCGCCGCGACGGCGTGGCAGCCGACGAGGACGCGTTCCTCAACCCGGACGCCGAGCCGCGCGTGCCGTACCTGACGGCCAAGCTCCAGGGCGCGCAGGGACCGTTCGTCGCGACGACGGACTACAACCACCTGCTCGCCGACCAGGTGCGCGCGTGGGTCCCCGGCCAGTACGCGACGCTCGGCGCCGACGGGTTCGGGTTCTCCGACACGCGTGCGGCCGCACGCCGCGTCTTCAAGATCGACGGCCCGTCGACCGCGGTGCGTGTGCTCCAGCAGCTCGCGCGCCAGGGCGCGGTCGCGCGCGAGGTCGTCGGCCAGGCGATCGAGAAGTACCGCCTGCACGACGTCTCGGCCGGCACGTCCGGCAACACGGGCGGCGACAGCTGACCTGCGCCCCCATACGGTGAGCGTGCACTCCAGCCCACGGCTGGAGTGCACGCTCACCGTTCTTCTTGGCGGGCGATCCATGTCACTGCGGATCGGCGGCTCGCGTTCCTCCCGCGGGCGGCCGTCGCGTTGTGACCGCGCGTCAGGTGCCGGGGATCGACTGCTCGGCCTGCGCGAGCACGTGGATCAGCTCGTCGCGCAGGCCCGCGACCTCCACCTGGTCCGGGTAGAGGTCCAAGCTCGCGATGTACTGCTTGGCGTCCAACGGCCGCCCGGCCTCGATCGCCGCATGCACCAGGTGCCGCGCCACCTCGGGGTTCATCTCGCGCGGCTTCCAATGGCCCACGCCGAGCCCGAGCGCCTCGACCGGCTGGCCCGCGGCCCGCAGGAGCGCGAGCGCCTCCACGAGCGCGTCACCGTGCGGGTCGCGCTCGGCCGCGGTGGTCAGGCGCCGCAGCGTGCCCTCGTGGTCGTCACGCGCGGACAGCCGCGCGACCTCGATCAGCGGGTACCACGCGCGCGGGTTGCCCGCGAGCTCCTCCCCGAGCGCCCAAACCGCCAGGTCAGCGGCCCGCTGCCGCTCGGTCTCGTCCTGGGGGCTCGCGGTCAGTGGGTCGCCGTCGGGGGCCGTGCCGGCGGCCCGGCGGCGGACGATCTCGGCGAGCGCCTTGAAGGCCCGCACGTTGTTGGGGTCGTCGCTGAGCATCGAGCGCAGCGCGTCCTCGTGCAGCGTGTCGCCCCGCCGCGCCGTCGAGGTCGGGCGACGGGCGCCGACGCGCGAGGCCGACGTCTGGCGCCGCATGAGCTGGCGCAGTCGGGGCAGCAAAGCCATGCGCCGACCCTAGCCGCTGCGTCGCGCGCACACCGGGCGAGTCCGACATCCCGGGCCCGCCCGCGCGCCGCCAGCGGGCCGCTGCCCTCGTCAGCGTTTGTCGACTTCCCACAAGGCTGCCGCCTATGCTCCGAACCATGGCCACCCCCCAGCCCCGCGCGGCCGCTTCCCCCGAGACCCAGCGCCGCGTGCGCGACGGCGCCGGCCTGCTGTCGGCGGCCGCGATGCGCCGGCTCGACGAGGACCTCGACTGGTACCGCGCGCTCCCGGCCGAGGACCGCTCCTGGGTGGGCCTGGTCGCGCAGGCCGGCATCACCGCGTTCGTCACCTGGTACGCCGACTCGTCCCGCCCGCCGCACGGCGTGGGCGACATCTTCGCGAGCGCCCCGCCCGAGCTCACGCGGTCCATCTCGCTGCAGCACACGCTGCACCTGGTCCGGGTGGTCGTGGACGTCGTCGAGTCCAACGCCGAGCGCCTAGCGGCCCCGGGTGACGAGCGCGCGCTGCGCGAGGCGGTGCTCCTGTACTCACGCGAGGTCGCGTTCTCGGCCGCCGAGGTCTACGCGCGCGCCGCCGAGGTCCGCGGCGCCTGGGACGCGCGCCTCGAGGCCCTCGTGGTCGACTCGCTCGTGCGTGGTGACGTCGACGACTCGCTGCGCTCGCGCTTGGCCGCGCTCGGCTGGAGCGGGCGGGGCTCCACGCTCGCGCTGGTCGGCACCACGTCGGGGCCGCTCGACGAGGTGCGCGTCGCGGAGCTGCGCCGCGCGACCCGCCGGGCGGCCGACGACGCGCTCGTCGGCATCCACGGCGACCGGCTCGTGGTGTTCCTGGGCGGCGCGGGCGACCTCGTGGCGGCCGCGACAGCGCTGCTCCCCCGCTTCGGCCCGGGTCCCGTGGTGCTCGGACCCGTCGTGCAGGACCTCGCGGACAGCTCGCGGT
>JAEWOA010000169.1 GCA_023461115.1 Actinomycetes bacterium | reverse complement strand
CCGCGGCGCCGCTGCTCGCGTCGGCGTCCGCCGCGCTCGCTCCCCCGGTGTCCGGCGACAGCCTGCCGGGCTTCGCCACCCCCGACGGCGTGGGCGTCCTGACGCTCGCGTCGGCCACGGGACCGGTGACGATCGCCGCGGCGCGCTCGGTCGTCGGCGTCACGCCCGGCGACGAGCTGCCGCCCACCGCGGGGATCGTCGAGCATGCGCAGGATCCGCGCTGGCGCCCCGACTCCGGCAGGCTCGCGTTCTCCGGGGTCGCCACCGGCCAGCCGGAGTCGACGCGCGGGATCTGGGAGGTCGATCCCGCCGACGGCTCGCTCGCGACCAGGCCCCTCGTGCTGGACGGCGTGCAACGGGCGCCGGCGTACCAGCCGTGGACCAACCTGGCCCTCACCTTGGCGTCCAGCGCGCTCGCGCCCGACGGGACGGCCACGATCACGGCCTTCGTCGAGAACGAGGGCCCGGCCACCGTGGCGACGGCCGTGGTGACCTTCGAGCTGCCCGCCGGTGTCACCGCGCCCGAGGCGCCTCCATGCGAGGTGTTCGGGCAGCAGGTGATGTGCTGGATCGCCACGACGATCGCGCCGGGCGCGACCGCACGGGTGGACCTCGCGATCCAGGGCGTCCCGACGGTCGGGGCGACGATCGTCGTGGCACGCGTCGAGTCCCAGAGCCCCGAGCACGACACGGCCGACAACGTCGCGAGTGTCGAGGTCGGCCTGGCCGCGGGGCTCAGCGTCACGGCGCAGCTCTCGGCGCCGACCGCGTGGGTGGGCGGGCGGCCGGTGACCGCCACGATCACGGCGCGAAACGGCGGGCCCGGCCCAGCGCAGGACGTCGTGCTCACCGCGGCGTACCCACCCACGGTGGTCGCGACCGGGCTGTGCTCGTCGCCCACGGGGCCGTGCGGGCTGGGGACGATCCCGGCCGGCGGCACCGTCGTGCGGACCGTCACCCTGACGCCGAGCGTGGTGTTCACGGGTCCGCCGCGCCCGGGCGTCGTGACGGCCGCCGTGACCACGACCTCGTCGGACGCGTCCACGGCCGACGACACCGCGAGCGCGCCGCTCGAGGTCCGCGCGCCCAGCGTGACCTTGAGCCCCGCGGTGGCCCGTCCCGGCCAGGTGGTGTTCGCGTTCGGCGCGGACTTCCCACCGGGCGAGCCGGTCACGCTCGCGTGGTCCGCGGGTGTGATGAGCACGTCGCTCCCGATCACCACCGGCGCCGACGGGCGGTGGGCCCGCGCCATCCTCCTCATCCACGACGGCCTGGTCACCGCACGGACGCTCAGGTCGCACTCCGCGGCGCCGGCGCCCGCGTTCGGCGACGTCGACGCACCGCTGCTCGTCGTCGCGAACACGACGGTCGCCCCCGACTTCCTGTTCCGGAAGTGAATCGAGGCACACATGATCGGGCAGGTCGACGAGGCGCTGCGGGCGATGGTCCGCGAGGCGGTGCAGAGCTCGGACATCGAGGTCGTGCTCGACGCTCCCACCAAGGACTGGGCGGCGCGCCGCAACGCCCCGACGGTCGATGTGTACCTCTACGACCTGCGCGAGGACCTGCGCCAACGCTCGCGCGGCATCGTCGAGCACCGCGGCGCGGACAACCTCACGCAGCGGTGGCGCCCTCCGCGGCACTTCCGGCTGTCGTACCTGGTGACCGCCTGGACGCAGCGCCCCGAGGACGAGCACCGCCTGCTGGGCTCGGTGCTGCGGCACCTCCTGCGGTTCGACGCGCTGGCCGCGGACGTCCTGGACGGGCCGCTGCGAGACGCGGGCGCGCGGCCGCGGCTCTTCGTCGGGCTCCCGCCGCCCGAGGACCGCGGGTTCGCCGACGTCTGGAGCGCGCTCGGCGGTGAGCTCAAGCCGTCGATCGACGTGGTCGTCGTGCTGCCGCTGCTCGAGGACATCGGGTTCGAGGCCGGCCCGCCGGTCCGCGAGCCCGCCGTGATCGAAGTGGCCGACGTCGGCTCGGGAGCGGCCGACACCGCGGTGCGCAAGCACGAGCCGCCCCCACCCCGCGCGCGGCGGCGGCGATGAGCGCGCTCGTCCTGGCGGTTCCCGCGGCGGACCCGAGCACCGCTCACCTCGTGGCACGGCTGCTCGCGGTCGAGGAGCGGGTGCGGCTGCTCGTCGCGCACCGGCGTGCCGACGACCCACAACCCGACGACCCGTTCCGCGGGCTGTACCTGAGCGACGACGCGGTCGACCGGCTCCTCGCCGGACGCCACGAGGAGCCACAGTGGGCCACCGTCGACGAGCGCACCCGCGCCGCCGAGGACGCGGCCGACGCCGCCGAGGCCGAGGGCGCGGTGCTGCGGCTGCGCCGGCTGCAGCGCGAGTTCGGGCTCGAGCAGCTCGACGTCGAGCTGCTGCTCGTGGCGCTCGCGCCCGAGGTGGACCCGCGCTTCGAGCAGCTCTTCGGCTACCTGAACGACGACGTCACGCGCCGGCGGCCGTCGGCGGTCGTCGCGCTCACGCTGTGCGGGGTACCGCTGGCCTCGGCGCATGGGCGGCGGCGCCTCGAGCACGGCCCGCTGGTCTCGTCGGGCCTGTTGGCGCTCGAGGACCGCGACCGGCCGCTGCCGGGACGGGCGTTGCGCGTCGCCGACCGGGTGGTCGCGCACCTGCTCGGCGACGACGCGGTCGACCCCGCGCTCGACGACGTGCTCGTCCCGGTCGACGATGTCCCCTGGGGCGATCCGACGAGGCTCGCGCGCGCGCTCGCGGACGATGCGCGCCTGGTCTACCTGCGGGAGAACCCGACCGGCTCGGGCCGCCTGCTCGCGGCGCGGGCGCTGCGCGCGGCGGGCTTCCACGTCCTCGCGCTCGACGCCGCCGCGCTCGCGGCCTCCCCCGACCCCGCCGGGCT
>JAEWOA010000168.1 GCA_023461115.1 Actinomycetes bacterium | reverse complement strand
GGGCCCGCGGCGCGACGAAGCGCCCGCGAGCCGAACACCGAGGTCGAGATGGACACCACCGCAACACCCACCACCGACCACATCCTCGAGATGCGCAACATCACCAAGCGCTTCCCGGGGGTGCTGGCACTGTCCGACGTGACGATGTCCGTGCGCAGGGGCGAGATCCACGCGATCTGCGGCGAGAACGGCGCCGGGAAGTCGACGCTGATGAAGGTGCTCTCGGGCGTGTACCCGCACGGCGCCTACGACGGCGAGATCGTCTTCGAGGGCGAGGTCGCCGAGTTCAAGAGCATCCGCGACTCCGAGCACCGGGGCATCGTGATCATCCACCAGGAGCTGGCGCTCTCGCCGTTCCTGTCGATCGCCGAGAACATCTTCCTCGGCAACGAGCAGGCGTCGCGCGGCGTCGTCAACTGGAACAAGACGAACTCCGAGGCTGCCAAGCTCCTGGCCCGCGTCGGGCTCGACGAGCGGCCGGACACCAAGGTCGTCGACATCGGCGTCGGCAAGCAGCAGCTCGTCGAGATCGCGAAGGCGCTCTCCAAGGAGGTCAAGCTCCTCATCCTCGACGAGCCGACCGCGGCCCTGAACGACGAGGACAGCGCGCACCTGCTCGGCCTGATCGCCGGCCTGCGGGACCACGGAATCACCTCGATCATCATCAGCCACAAGCTCAACGAGATCGAGGCCATCGCGGACACCACGACGGTGATCCGCGACGGCCAGACGATCGAGACGCTCGACATGCGCGGCGCCGAGCCCGTGAGCGAGGAGCGCATCATCCGGGGCATGGTCGGGCGGCCGCTCGACAACCGGTTCCCCGCGCGCACGCCGCGCATCGGCGACGAGGTGCTCCGCATCGAGGACTGGACCGTGCACCACCCGATCGACCAGGGGCGCAAGGTCGTCGACGGCGCGAGCCTGAGCGTGCGGCGCGGCGAGATCGTCGGAGTCGCGGGGCTCATGGGCGCGGGGCGCACCGAGCTCGCGATGTCGGTGTTCGGGCGGTCCTACGGCTCGCACATCTCGGGCCGCGTGTACAAGGACGGCACGGAGGTGCATCTCGGCTCGGTGCAGGACGCGATCACGCACGGCATCGCGTACGCGACCGAGGACCGCAAGAGGTTCGGGCTCAACCTCATCTCGACGATCCAGCACAACATCTCCGGCTCCGCGATCGGCAAGGTCGCCAAGTGGGGAGTCATCGACCGCGGCGAGGAGACGAAGGTCGCCGAGCGGTTCCGCAAGGAGCTGAACATCAAGACGCCGACGGTCACGGCGCTCGTCGGGAAGCTCTCGGGCGGCAACCAGCAGAAGGTCGTGCTGAGCAAGTGGATCTACGCCGACCCGGACGTCCTGATCCTCGACGAGCCGACACGCGGCATCGACGTCGGCGCCAAGTACGAGATCTACACGATCATCAACCGGCTGGCCGACGAGGGGAAGGCGATCATCTTCATCTCGTCGGAGCTCCCCGAGCTCATCGGGGTCTGTGACCGCATCTACGCCCTGTCGCAGGGCCGCGTGACGGGCGAGGTGGCCCGGGCCGACGCGACCCAGGAACGACTCATGCACTACATGACGATGGAGAAGGACGTGACTGTCCGATGACGACCGACACCAACCTCGCCCCCGCGATGCCGCCCGGTGAGCAGGCGCGCGTCCCGCTGAGCCAGCGCCTGTCGGGCCTGGGCGGCAACGCGCGGCAGTACGGCATCTTCGCCGCGCTCATCGTCATCGTGCTGCTCTTCCAAGTGCTCACCGACGGTCGCCTGCTGCGGCCGGACAACGTGGCGGCGCTGTTCCAGCAGAACGCCTACGTGATGATCCTGGCCATCGGCATGGTCATGGTGATCGTCGCGGGGCACATCGACCTCTCGGTGGGCTCCGTGGTCGCGTTCATCGGCGGTGTCGTCGCGATCTCGATGCGCGACTGGGGGCTGCCGTGGCTGGTCGCGGTGCTCGTCGGCATCGCGATCGGGTGCCTGGTGGGCGCGTGGCAAGGCTTCTGGGTCGCGTACGTCGGCATCCCGGCGTTCATCGTGACGCTCGCGGGCATGCTGTTGTTCCGGGGGCTCGCGCTCGCGATCGTCGGCGAGACGATCTCCGGCCTGCCGCCGTCGTTCATCAAGATCTCGAAGGGCTCGCTGCCCAACTTCCTCGGGTTCGTCGACAACATGGACGTCGTCACTCTGCTGATCGGCGGCCTGACGATCGCCGCGTTCGCGTTCTCCCAGTTCCGCGCGCGCCAGCAGCTGCGCAAGCACGAGCTGCACATGGAGTCACGGCCGGTGTTCATCGCGCGCCTCGTCGGCGTCGCGATCGCGATCGGCCTCCTGACCGTCATCCTGTCGCTCTCGTCGGGCGGCACCCCGATCGTCCTGATCATCGTCGGCGTGCTGATCGTCGTGTACTCGTTCCTCATGGGGCGCACGGTCTTCGGGCGCCACATCTACGCGATCGGCGGCAACCGCCTGGCGGCCGGCCTCTCCGGGGTGAGCACCAAGCGCGTCGACTTCATGATCTTCGTCAACATCGGCGCGCTCGCCGGCGTGGCCGCCGTGGTGACCACGGCCCGCGCGGGCGCCGCGATCGCCGCGGCCGGCCAGAACTTCGAGCTCGACGCGATCGCGGCCTGCTTCATCGGCGGCGCCGCCGTCACCGGTGGCATCGGGCGGGTCGCGGGCGCGATCGTCGGCGCGCTCATCATGGGCGTGCTGAACATGGGCCTGTCGATCATGGCGGTCGACCCGTCGTGGCAGATGGCGATCAAGGGCCTGGTGCTCCTGCTCGCGGTGGCGTTCGACCTCGTCAACAAGCGCCGCGCCGGGACGAGTTAGCAGCCCTCGAACGACATCGCCGATCGATAAGGTGCGACCGTGAGCAGGCGAGCAGCAGCAGCCGGCTCCCAGTCGTCGCTGCGCGAAGCCAATCGCCAGCTCGTCGCCGAGACCGTCAAGCGGTACGGCGGCCTGACGCAGGTGGAGCTCGCGAGCGCGACGGGGCTGTCGCAGGCGACGGTCTCGACGATCGTGCGCGAGCTGCTCGCGGCCGGCGTCGTCGACACCGCGACCACCACCCGCAGCGGGCGGCGTGCCCAGATGGTCACGCTCGCCCGCCGGGTGGGGCTCGCGGTCGGCGTCCAGGTGGGGCACCGCCACCTGCGCGTCGCGCTCGGCGACTTCAGCCACGAGATCCTCGTCGAGCAGGCGCTCCCGCTGCCGACCGAGCACCGGGTCGACACCACCCTGGACCGGGTCGCGCTGCTCGTGGTCGACCTGCTCGAGCGCGTGGGCGCGTCGCTGGGCGACGTCGTCGGCATGGGCGTGGGGGTGCCGGCTCCGGTCGACGCGGGCACCGGGATGATCTCGGTGGCCGGGCTGATGCCAGGGTGGGACGACATCCACCTCGGCCAGGTGCTCCAGAAGCGCCTCGGCATGCCGGTCTACGTCGACAACGACGCGAACCTCGGCGCCTACGCGGAATCCACCCTCGGCGCCGCGCGGGAGGTCGCGGACAGCGTCTTCGTGCGGGTGTCCTACGGGGTCGGCGCGGGGCTCGTCGTCGGCGGGCACGTGTTGCGGGGCTTCGCGGGGACCGCGGGGGAGATCGGCCACGTCATCGTCGCGCGGGACGGCGCGCCATGCCGCTGCGGCGCGCACGGCTGCCTCGAGACGCTCGCGGGTGGGACCGCCCTCCTGGAGCAGCTCGGCCCGACCCCCGGCCTGGGCAGCCTCCGCGACATCGTGCAGCGCACCAACCAGGGGGATGAGCGCTGCGGCGACGCGGTAGCGCACGCGGGCGCGCTCATCGGGCAGGTGGTCGCGGGCCTCGGGCTCGCGGTCAACCCGCAGATGGTCGTCGTCGGCGGCGAGCTCGCGGAGACCGGTGAGTCGCTCGTCGCGCCGCTGCGCGCCGCCGTGGCCCGCGGCACGCTGCCCAACAGCATCGCGCCGCTCGAGGTGGTGCGAGCGGGCCTGGGCACGCGTGCCGAGATGCTGGGCGCGCTCCTGCTCGCGCTGCAGTCCACCGACGTGCCCCTCACGGTCGACGAAACGGCCGATGTCGATGTCGACGCCCTGGGAGTGTTGTGACTCCCGCGCGGGCGCCAGACTCGGACCAGACACCCTCGACGAGGAGAGTGATCCGATGAACTCCGCACCCCTGGTGTCGATGCGCGGTATCAGCAAGTACTTCGGCGCTGTCGAGGCGCTGGTCGGCGTCGACCTCGACGTCCACGCGCACGAGGTGGTCGCCCTGGTGGGGGACAACGGCGCGGGCAAGTCCACCCTCGCCAAGATGATCGCCGGCGCCCTCGTGCCCGACGCGGGGCTGATCGAGATCGACGGCGAGCCCGTCGTCATCCCGACACCCGCGGCGGCACGCGGGCTCGGGGTCGCGACCGTGTTCCAGGACCTGGCGCTCTGCGACAACCTGGACGTCACCAGCAACCTGTTCCTCGGCCGTGAGCTGCGCCTCGGTCCGCGGCGCGACGACGCGACCATGGAGGCAATCGCGCGGCGCGTCCTGGACGCCCTCAACAGCCGGATCCCATCGGTCCGCACGCCGTTGTCCTCGCTCTCGGCGGGGCAGCGGCAGTCGGTCGCGATCGCGCGCACCCTCATCGGCGAGCCCCGCATCGTCGTGCTCGACGAGCCCACCGCGGCGCTCTCGGTGGCGCAGACCGCCGAGGTGCTCGTGCACATCGAGCGGCTGCGGGACATGGGCCTGGGCGTCATCCTCATCAGCCACAACATGACGGACGTGCGCGCGGTCTCGGACCGGATCGTCGTGTTGCGCCACGGACGCAACAACGGCGTGTTCGACGCCGCGTCCACGAGCCACGAGGAAGTGCTCGGGGCGATCACCGGCGCCACGGTCCGGCCGCGCCCGCGCCTGCAGGCGGTGCGCTGACCGGGCCTCCCGACCAGCCCACCAACCCGACCAGCTCGGGCAAAACGCCCGATTAGCCCTGGTGGGGCCGGGCAACTGGGCGTGGGGTCGCCCATTCGGCGTGTCACTGGACGGCGTGGCAAGGCGCCGTGCCTAGTCTCGATCCGGCCGAGCCGCGCCCCGAGCGGCAGTCCCCGATCGAGCAGTGAGCATCCGTGATCCGATTCGAGAACGTCACCAAGGTCTACGCGCGCGGCGCCCGGCCCGCGCTCGACCGCGTGTCGCTGGACATCGAGCGCGGAGAGTTCGTGTTCCTCGTCGGGGCCTCCGGGTCCGGCAAGTCCACCTTCCTGCGCCTCGTGTTGCGTGAGGAGCGGGCGAGCGCCGGCAAGGTGTTCGTCGCCGGCAAGGAGCTCGGGTCGCTGTCGTCGTGGAAGGTGCCGCAGCTGCGCCGCCAGATCGGCGCCGTGTTCCAGGACTTCCGCCTGCTGCCCAACAAGACGGTGTTCGAGAACGTCGCGTTCGCGCTCCAGGTGATCGGCAAGCCGCGCCACCAGATCCTCACCACCGTGCCCGACGTGCTGGAGATGGTCGGCCTGGCCGGCAAGGAGAAGCGGCGGCCGCACGAGCTGTCCGGCGGTGAGCAGCAGCGAGTCGCGATCGCGCGGGCCTTCGTCAACCGCCCGCAGATCCTGCTGTGCGACGAGCCCACCGGCAACCTCGACCCGACGACCTCGCTGGGGATCATGCGCCTGCTCGACCGCATCAACCGCACCGGCACCACCGTGGTGATGGCCACGCACGACGACGAGATCGTCGACCAGATGCGCAAGCGCGTCGTCGAGCTCTCCACCGGCGAGATGGTGCGCGACCAGTCGCGCGGCGTCTACGGCTCGGATCGCTGAGGGGCCGGCATGAGAATCCAGTTCATCCTCTCCGAGATCGGGATCGGCCTGCGCCGGAACCTGTCCATGACGATCTCGGTCATCCTCGTCACCTTCGTCTCGCTCACCTTCGTCGGGAGCGCGGCGCTGCTGCAGTTCCAGATCGGCAAGATGAAGGACGACTGGTACGACAAGGTCGAGGTCAGCGTGTACCTCTGCCCGGAGACCTCGCCCGAGCCGACGTGCGCCGGTGGCGAGGTCACCGCCGAGCAGCGCGACGCCATCCGCGCCGCGCTCGACGAGCCCGAGGTCAAGCCGTTCATCCAGAAGATCTACTCCGAGTCCAAGGAGCAGGCCTTCGAGTCGTTCCGGCGGCAGTTCGGGGACCAGTCCTGGGCGTCGGTGGCCACGGTCGACGACATGAACTCGTCCTACCGGATCAAGCTCACCGACCCGTCGCAGTACCAGGTGGTCGCCGAGGTCGTCTCGGGCCGGCAGGGCGTGGAGAAGGTCGAGGACCAGCGTCGGCTGTTCGACCGGCTGTTCCTCGTGCTCGACCGCGCGACGCTGCTGGCCGGAGCCCTCGCGCTCGTCATGCTCGTCGCCGCCGTGCTGCTCATCACCACCACGATCCGGCTGTCCGCGATGTCCCGCCGCCGTGAGACGGGGATCATGCGGCTGGTCGGCGCCTCGACCGTCTTCATCCAGCTGCCGTTCATGCTCGAGGGAGCGATCGCCGCGACCATCGGGTCGTTGCTGGCCGTCGGCGGGCTGTGGCTCGGCGTCGAGTACCTCGTCACGGACTGGCTGGGCGCGAGCCTCAGCTGGATCCCCTACGTCACGACGTCCGACGTCCTCATGATCGCGCCGTTCCTGATCGCCGTCGCCATCGCGTTGGCCGCGATCTCGTCGGTGGTGACCCTCAGCCGCTACACGAAGGTGTGAGCATGCGCCCGTCATCGTCGCCCTCCCGCCGCGGCCTGCGCGCCCTCGTCGCCGCGACCGTCGCCGGCGTGCTCGGCGCGAGCCTCGCGCTCGCCGCCGCCGCACCCGCGAGCGGCGACGCGATCGACGACCGCCGCGCGGCAGCCGAACGGCAGAAGAAGGAGAACGCCCGCAAGCGCGCCGACGCGCAGGAGGCGATGGAGGGCATCTCGAGCGCGCTCGCCGTCACCTCCGACCGCCTCCTGGAGATCGAGGAGCAGCTCCCGGACGCGCGGCTCGCGCTCGACGAAGCCAACGCCGCCTACGCGAAGTCCAAGCGGCAGGCCAAGCTGATCGCCGACCAGCTCCAGGACGCCACCGAGCAGGCGGACGTCCTGGCCGCCGCGATCGAGCAGGACTCCGGCCAGGCCGACAAGATGCGCCAGGCGATCGGCCAGATGGCGCGCGAGGCCTACCGCGGCGGCGGGGACGCGTCGAGCGTGAGCCTGATCCTCGACGCCGACTCGTCGCAGGACTTCATCGAGCGCGCCGACCTCGTCGGGATGGCGCTGCGCACCCGCGCCCAGGTGCTCGACGACCTGCAGGCCAGCGAGGCGGACAACCGCAGCTCGCAGCAGCGGCTCACCGCGGTCCACGGCCGGATCGGCGAGCTCAAGGCCGCGGCCGACGCGAAGGTCGTCGAGACTGACCGGGCCAAGGACAAGGCCGCCGCCGCCAAGGCGAGCCTCGACAAGCTGCTCAGCGAGCAGAAGTCCAAGCAGGCGTCGCTGGAGGACCAGAAGGCGGCTGTGCTCGCCGAGATCCGCGCGGCCGACGCCGAGGCGGCGAAGATCGCCGCCGCACTCAAGGCCGCGATCCTCGAGCAGCAGAAGCGGGATGCCGCGAAGGGCGGGGGCAAGCCCGGGAAGATCACCGGCAGGCTCTTCGTCAACCCGACCGCGACGAACCCCATCTACGTGACATCCGAGTACGGCAACCGGTTCCACCCGGTGCTGCACTACTGGCGCCTCCACGCCGGGATCGACCTGCGCGACCGCTGCGGCCAAGCCGTCTACGCAGGCCGGGCCGGCACCGTGATGTGGACGCAGTACCGTTCCGGGTACGGCAACCAGGTGATGATCAACCACGGCATGGTCAACGGGAACGGCCTCGCGTCGTCGTACAACCACCTCTCGGCATTCGTCGTGAAGCCCGGGCAGAGCGTCAAGGCCGGGCAGCTCATCGCCCGGGCGGGCAACACCGGGACTTCGGCGGCGTGCCACCTGCACTTCGAGGTGTACATCAACGGGTCGACCGTCAACCCGCGCCCGTACCTGCCGATCTAGTGCTATTGCCTGCGATCGATCGACCGGGGGCCGGGTAGGCTCTTCCGGCGCCGTGGGAACCCCGCGGTCGTCGTCTGCACACACCACGCCGAGCGTGGGGGAGGAGTCCTGGTGGCCAAGGAGTCGGGCCGCAAGTTGGTGGCCGCGAACCGCAAGGCCCGCCACGACTACGTGATCGAAGACGTCTTCGAGGCCGGGCTCATGCTCACCGGCACTGAGGTCAAGGCCCTGCGCATGGGCCGCGCGTCGCTCGTCGACGGCTGGGGCGAGGTCGAGGCCGGCGAAGCCTGGCTGCACGGTGTCCACATCCCCGAGTACACGCAGGGCACGTGGACCAACCACGCGCCGCGTCGCAAGCGCAAGATGCTGCTGCACCGCGACGAGATCGAGCGGCTCGAGTCGAAGACCCGCGAGAAGGGCAAGACGATCGTGCCCCTCGCGTTGTACTTCCTTAACGGACGCGCCAAGGTCGAGATCGCGCTCGCGCACGGCAAGAAGGATTGGGACAAGCGCCAGGCATTGCGTGAGCGCCAGGACAACATGGAGGCGCAGCGCGCCATGCGGGATCGCCGCGACCGTTAGGGGGACAGCGTGGCTCGTCGTCGAGCATGGGCAGTGCTGGTCGGACTCGTCGTCACACTCGTCGTCGCACCCGTTGCCGCTGCCGTCCCGGCGGCCGCCGCGGCGCCCGACCAGACTTCCGGGCGCGAGATCACGCGCTACGACGTCACCGCGAGCCTCGGCGCCGATGGCGTCATGCAGGTGGTGCTCGACTTCGACTTCGACTTCGGCGACGAGCCCGGCCACGGGCCCTACCTCACGCTGCCGCTGCGCCAGGGCTACGACGACGCCCACGACCGCGAGTTCCACTACTCCGACCTGTCGGCGTCGAGCAGTTCCGGCGCCCCCGACCAACTGCACACCGAGGACGACGGCGACGCGCTCGTGCTCCGGATCGGCGACGAGGACGTCGACGACGTCGCGGGCGTCCAGCAGTACACGGTCAACTACACGGTCGACGGGTTCGTGAACCCCGCCAACGAGCAGCACTCCGGGGACGAGCTCTACTGGAACGTCATCGGCTCCGGCTGGGAGATCCCGGTCGGCGGTGTCACCGTCACGGTCGACGGCCCCGCCGACGTCGAGGGCGCCGTGTGCTTCTCCGGCCCTGAGGCCTCGACGACGCCCTGCGCGTCCGCCGACGTGTCCGGCGCGACCTCGGTCTTCACGCAGAACGCCGTCCCCGTCGGCTCCATGCTCACGACCACGACGGGATGGCCCGCCGGCACGTTCCCCGGGGTGGCGCCGATCATCGTCGAGAAGCCTGATCCGCTCCTCCCGGTGCGGCCCGTGTCCTGGCTCGGCGCGCTCGCGCTCCTGGTGCTCGCCGGCGGCGCTGTCGCCGCGATCCGCCGCGTCCGCACCACAGGACGGGACCGGGCCTACCTCGGGCTCACCCCTGGCCTGCGGCCCGTCCGCGGCAGTGATTCGGCCACCGGATACCGCGACTCGCGCGCGCCGATCGCCGTGCAGTTCACACCGCCCGAGGGTGTGCAGCCCGGCGAGCTCGGCACCCTGGTGGACGAGAAGGCCGACCCCGTCGACGTCACCGCGACCCTCATCGACCTCGCAGTGCGGGGCTACCTGCGCATCGAGGAGGTGCCCCGGTCCAACCCGTCGAAGAAGCCGAAGGACTGGACGCTCGTCGCCCTGCCCGCCGACTTGTCGACGCTGCTGCCCTACGAGCAGTCGCTCCTGCAGTCGATCTTCGCCGAAGGGCAGTCGGTGCGGTTGTCCGGGCTGCGGACGACGTTCGCCAAGTCCATGGCCGAGGTTCAGGGGATGCTCTACGAGCAGGTCACGGACCTCGGGTGGTTCCGCGGCAACCCCAAGTCCGTTCGCGGGAAGTGGGCGGCGGCAGGGATCGTGTTGCTCTTCGTCGGTGGGATCGCCACATTCTTCGTCTTCGCCGCGGGCCTCCAGGTCGCGGGTATCGCGCTCGTCCCGCTCGCGGTCGCGCTCGTGGGCGTCGTCGTGTTGGCCTGCTCCGGGCACGCGCCCGCCCGCACGGAGGACGGGACCGCCGTGCTGGCGCAGAGCCTCGGCTTCCGGCAGTACCTCACGACGGCGGAGGCCAACCAGCTCCGCTTCGAGGAGGGCGAGGACATCTTCAGCCGATACCTGCCCTACGCGATCGTCTTCGGGGTGGCCGAGCGGTGGGCGCGGGTCATCGGCGAGCTCGCCGCCCAGGGCCGCGTGATCGACCAGCCTGGCTGGTACGTCGGCTCGTATCACCCGGGCGGCGGGCTGTTCTGGGCGTACGCATTCGCGTCGTCGATGGACCGGTTCGAGTCGGTCGCGACCGAGTCGCTCGCCGCACCCACCCCCGGCTCGTCCGGGGGCTCGGGATTCTCGGGCGGCTTCTCGGGCGGCGGAGTCGGCGGGGGCGGGGGCGGCGGCTGGTAGCTCGGCCCGAACCGCGGCCACAGCCCGAACGACGGCCACAGCCCGAACCACGGCCACAGCCGATGCCGTCACCACGGTGGTGGTCCCGGGGACTGCAGCGTGACGAGCGCGCGCTCGCTCGCCGGCGACCGTCCCCGCTGGTCACGACCCCTGCCCGGCCGTGCGCCGCCCCGGCCGCCCGGCTCGTTCGGCAGTCGGTCTGCTTGGGCTGTGCGGGCCGCCGGTCGATTGGCGCCCGGCGCGTGAGGTCGCGGTGAGTCGTTGGCATCGGTCGTGTCCGGCGCCCGCACCGACTCGAGCCGCATGTCGCTCGCCGGAGGCCCGTGCTCGAGGGCCCCGTTGGGCAGCCGGAACTCATAGCGCGCCGCTCGCACGGCGTGCGACAGATCCCCGCCGAGGCACACGCGTGCGCCCGGGCCGCCCGCGGGCAGCCTGGTGATCGTCAGATCGAGCTCGTGGACCCGGTGATGGTGGAACGAGCACAGCAGGACCGCGTTGTCGACGCTCGAGCCTCCGCCGCGACTCCACCACACGATGTGGTGCGCCTCGCACCAGTGCCCCTGCGCCTCGCACCCGTTCCACGCGCAGCGTCGATCACGCGCAAGGATCGCGCGCCGCTGCGGGCCAGTGAACAGCCTCTGCGACCGGCCGACGTCCACCGGACGGCTCTCCGCGTCGACGACCAGCCGCGCGACGTCGCAGTCGCACAGCAGCTGCGCAATCTCGACGGCCGACAACGGAGTCCCGTCCGCGGTCGAAGCGGTGGCGGACGACGACCCCGCTCTCGCTCGCTCGCGGAGCGCGGCGAACACCTCGATGCCCATCACCACTGTGAGGTGCGGCCGATTCTGCGCCGAGGTCATGCGACGACCAGCGGTCGTCACAGCCTCGGACGCTGGAGCAGCGCCATCCACAGGGCTGTTCGTCGCGCCGTCCGCGGGGTCGTTCGCCGCGCGGTCCGCCGGCGTGGTCTCGGCAGCGTGGCACGCGAGGGTGTGGTCGGCGACGCTGAGCAAGGCGTCGGCCAGCGCTTGTTGGCGGTCGCGGTCGTCGTCGGGTCGATGCCCGGTGGACTCCAGCGCGAGCTGGAGCCGTCGTCCAGCAAGTGGATCGAGCCGCCCTCTGAGCAGGGTCGCGTCTGGCGTGTGCGTCAGCGTCAGGAATCGGCCGCGGCGGCCCTGTCGTCGGGCCGCGTCCAGGCCGTCCGGATCCGCCGCCGCCGTCAGCGCCTCGAGTTCTCGACGAAACTGCGCGCTCGTCGCGGAGCGCTGCGCGGCGTCCAGCACCGCCGCCGCGCCCGCCTCGGTGGTCAGCGCCAGGATCCCCGACGCCGACGAGTTGGCCGCCACTCGCCCCAACGCATCGAGATGCCCCGCCGGCACGGCGCCGGACGAGACCGCCGCGGCGAGAGCGGGGAGGGCCATGAGTGCTGCGGCGCCCGCGACCTCGCGCATGGACTCGAAGCGAGTCGACCTCGTCTGCCGGGCCCGGGCGTCCGCGAAGTCCCGGTCGGAGCGCTGCATGCCAGCGTCCACAGCCGCGCGGGCGGCGAGGAGCGGCGCTTTGGCGACGCGGACCGCTCCTTCGAGCCGGTCGAGTTCCGCGAGGGCGTCGGCGCACTCGTCGCCGCTCCACGTGCCGCACCGCGCGGGAAGCGTCCCGAGCCCAGCGCGAGCGGCGCGCAGGTCGTCGAGGAAGCTCGCCGCTCCCACATCGCCAGAATCGAACATGTGTACGATTCTACGCGAATCGGACGCCGAGTCAACCCCCTGACCAGCATCAATGACGCTAGATCCCGAGGATGTCCGCCAAGTCGAACCGCACCGGCGTCTCGAGTTGCGCGTACGTGCACGACGCTGGATCGCGATCCAGCCGCCATCGCCGGAACTGCGTGGTGTGACGGAACCGATCGCCCTCCATGTGGTCGTACGCGACCTCCACCACGAGCTCGGGCCGCAGCGGCACGAAGCTCAGGTCCTTCGTCGCGTTCCACCGGGAGACCGCGCCCGGAAGCCGGTTGCCCGCATGCGCCTGCTCGTCGGCCCACCGCGCCCACGGGTGGTCCTCGGTCCCGCTCGTCAGCGGAGCGAGCTCCTCGACGAGCGCCGCGCGCCGCGCCATCGGGAAGCTCGCGACCACACCGACGTGCTGCAGGCGGCCGTCGTCGGTGAACAACCCGAGCAGCAGCGACCCGACGATCCCGCCGGACTTGTGCCAGCGATACCCCGCGACGACACAGTCGGCGGTCCGCTCGTGCTTGACCTTGAACATCGTCCGCTTGTCCGGCAGGTACGCGCCCTCCAACGGCTTGGCGACGACACCGTCGAGCCCGGCGCCCTCGAACTGTGTGAACCAACGTTGGGCCTCGTCGAGGTCGCTGGTCGCGGGAGTGAGGTGGATGGGCGCCGACGCGCCGCCCAGCGCGTCGACGAGCCGGGAGCGGCGGTCGCGGAACGGTGTGGCCATCAGGTCGTCGTCGAGCGCCAGCAGGTCGAAGCCGACGAAGCTCGCGGGCGTCTGCTCCGCGAGGAGCTTGACGCGCGAGGCCGCCGGGTGGATCCGGTTGGTCAGGGCGTCGAAGTCGAGGCTGTCGCCAGTGACGATGACGATCTCGCCGTCGATGACGCAGCGCTCGGGGGTGTTGGCCTTGATCGCCTCGACGAGCTCGGGGAAGTACCTCGTCATGGGCTTCTCGTTGCGGCTGCCGAGCTCCACGTCGTCGCCGTCGCGGAACACGATCGTGCGGAAACCGTCCCACTTGGGCTCGACATGTCCGACGTCGGGGATCGTCGGGACCGACTTCGCGAGCATGGGCGCGACGGGCGGCATCACGGGCAGGCGCATGCCGCACATCCTGCACCCGGCCACCCACACGGGCCTGGCGTCGGGCCGCAAGCCGCCGGTGGCCGAGGGCTCATGTCGACGCCGGATCGTGCCGATCGAGGGGTGTGATCTGGCGCACTCCGCGAGTGGTCGGCGCGGCGGTTGTGCTGGCGCTGGGCGGAGCGCTGCTCTCCGGCTCCGTGCCCGCGAGGCCAACCCCGTGGTCGGGGATCGGCCACGAGGAGGCCGGCGCGCCCCTCGGATCGCCGCCCGTGGTCGCCTGGGATGGCGTCTCGCGGTTCGGCTTCGAGTACACCTCCGACGACGGCCGCCCGGTCGCGTGGTCGCCTTGCCGTCCCGTGCACTACGTCGTCAACCCCGCCGGCGGCCCGGCGCGCCTGCTCGCCGACACGCGCAAGGTCGCCGACGAGGTCGCCGCCGCGACCGGCCTGACGATCGTCTTCGACGGCCTGACCTCCGAGACCGCCGCCACCGGGCGTGCGTCCGTGCAGCCCGCGCTCTACGGCGACCGCTGGGCGCCCGTCCTGATCGAGTTCGCGTCCGCCGAGCAGGTCCCGGCGCTCGCCGGGCCAGTCACCGGCCTCGGAGTCTCCGCCTACACCGAAGGCGGCCCTGCAGGGGAGAAGGTACTGGTCACCGGTCATCTGACGCTCGACACCTCACTCCTGCAGGAGCCGTCCATGTCCCGCGAGCCGGCGTACGTCGCAGTGCTGCGGCACGAGTGGGGGCACGTGCTTGGCCTCGCGCACGTCGACGACAGCACGCAGCTCATGGACCCCGTGGTCTCCGCCGTCCGGACCTTCCAGAACGGCGACCTGTACGGGCTGGCGCTGCTCGGCGGTGGTGTGTGCGCTCCCCACGCCTGAGCCGCTGGGCGTCGTCTGGAATATCGCTCCGTGGTGGCCCGGTTGAGCAGGTAGGCTGGCCGCGGTCCGCCACGGCGGGCTGGTTGACAACTGAACATGGGGGTGATCGGTTTCGACGGTGATCGTCGATCCAGGAGAAGCGGGTCGAGGACGCACGGTTATCTCGCTAACGATCCGTGCAAACTCATAGGTGCCAATTCCAACCGCACCGACTTCGCCCTCGCCGCCTGAGCGAGCCTCGAAGTCCGTCAGCCTAAGCATGCTCTCGGCTTAGTCACTGGCGTCATCTAGAGAGCCACTGCTGATCCTCATCGTCAGTGTGAGGATCGGGACTTCTAGCTGACTGAGCCCGTCCGCGAACTTGTCTGCGTGATTCGCGGGGGCTGAGAAAATCGCTAGCAGACTGCACCCGGAGAATCCCTGGTTCCACGTCATCGGACGCGGGTTCGATTCCCGCCACCTCCACCACGAGGTCTTCGTAGATTGACGCGAAGATCTTCGTAGAATGCAGCGAGGCCCGTCCCGGGTAGGGACGGGCCTCGCTGGCGTCTCTGCGAGCTCCGCTCCTGGTACCCAGTGGGTCGTTGATGTCACGTGCAGTGGAAGGCTCGGATGCTCATGTTGGAGTGGTTGACCGCCATCGGGACGCTCGCTGCGGCAGCGGTGCCAGGGGTGCTCTGGTTCGTGGAACGGCGCGACCGCTTGCGCGCGGAGGCCAAGCTCCGTGCACGGGAGGATGCCGACCGCGTCGCGATCGCAGAACACCAGGCCCGGCAGGTGTTCGTCTGGAAGGTCTCGAGCGTTCACCCCGACGACCGCGATGGGGTTCGCATGCTGAACTCGTCGGAGTTGCCCGTCTTCGA
Organism: Actinomycetes bacterium; assembly: GCA_023461115.1. GTDB lineage: Bacteria > Actinomycetota > Actinomycetes > Actinomycetales > Cellulomonadaceae > Cellulomonas. Next base: position 22,904 of record JAEWOA010000168.1, on the reverse strand, counting down.
TGTTGCGCTTCACGCGTACGGTTCGAGCTCCGGCCGCAACTCGCTCGACGAGGACGCGTGGGCAGAGGCGATCATGCCTGGTGGGGGCTTCGGCGCGCCCTCGAACGCCACGACCAGCGATGTCGTGTGGATCTCGTTCCGTGACGCGTCGGGCCAGGAGTGGGCGCGTAGCGCCCGAGGCGAGCTGCGCCGCGATCCGGATCGTGAGTCGATGCAGGAAGGTCCTCCGGCGGACCTCAGATAGGCGCGTAGGGGCGGGGAGCTGATGCTCCCCGCCCCCACTGTTTGTCGCCGTCTCATGCGGCGTCTTCGTCCTGCTCGGTGTCCAGGGTTCCCTCCAGGTGGAGTCGGTCGATGGCTTCGGCCTCTTCCTGCGTGAGGTTGCGGAAGCCCCAGTCGGGGTTGTCGAGCTGGAGCAGCGGGTGGTCGGCCGGTCCGCGGCCGGTCTCGTCGTGCCACATGCGTAGCTGCTCCTCGTTGAACACCGAGATCTTCACTGCGGCGACGATCGATGCCATGGCGAGGCCGGGCAGGCGGTTCTGTCCGCGGCGCAGTCGCTGACGCGACGGGTTCTTCAGGATGCCGAATGCGCCCTCCACCAGGGTGCGCAGGTTCGTCTTCTGCTTCCAGCGGCGGGTGGCGACGTACTCGCGCTGGGCGATCTTGCGCTGGTGGTGGGGGCTAGTCAGGTCCGGCGTGAAGTCGATCGTCTTGCGGATACAGCAGGGCCGGTCCTTCCAGTCGGCCGGGGGCGTGATCAGCGGGTAGCTGAGCTCGATGGCGGGTTGCACTGTCTCCGGTCGGGCGTAGCAGCCCACGCGGCCGGCGCGGGCGGGGCAGATCCACTTGGAGGTGAGGCTGGTGCCCAGGCCGGACTCCTTGCGGTCGAACGCCCAGTGACTCTTGAACTCCTCGGCCCTGTCATGGATCTTCTCCCAGCGCTGCTCGTCGGCGTTGTCCTCCGGGAGCGGGCGCTGGTCCATCGGGGCGGCGGGGCAGTGCAGCCAGGCGTGCTGCATCTGGGCGCCCTGGATGTCGACGACCTTGTGCTGGTCGGTGCGCAGTCGCGGGGCCTGCTCGACGCCTCGCTGGGCGAGGGGGTAGGCCCAGCGCTCGGCCCGCAGGCTGCTGTAGAGCAGGTCGCCGAGCAACAAGGTGAACGGGTGGCGGACGCGGATGCGGTCGATGAGGTCGAGAGAGACGTCGACGACGTCGGCGTTGGCGGGCACGAGGACGAAACCGTCGACGAGCAGCGGCTCGGTGCCGCGAGCACCGGGGTCGGGGACACGCACGATGGTGTGCTGGTGGAAGCCGTAGCCGACCTCCTTGCGGCCGTCCTTGCCTGTCTTGTACCCCCACGCAGCGTCGCTCATCGAGACTTGCTGGCGGTTGGGGAAGCGGGTCGCCTGGTCGGCGGGGGCGGTAGTGCCGTCGGCTTCATCGACGGCAATGTCGGCGACGATCATGTCGTCGATCTGCTCGCCGGACTTGCCGGTGGCGGCGGTCTGCAGGCCGTGCTTGGCGCGTGCGGAGCCACGTTCCCATGCCCACTGCCCGGTCCCGTCGATCGCGAAGGTGCCGCCAGAGCGGTCGATCGTGGTGGCGTCGATGAGGGCCTGCGCGACATCGGCGATCGCGGTGGCGCGCCGGGCGCGTTCCGCCGGATCGAGGTCGGGCGCGGACCCGTGCCCGTAGTCCCATCGCTGGCGCAAGGTTCGGGTGGCGTTGTGCAGGTCGTCGTAGCCGATCTCCTCGACGCCGGTGGGGAACACCCGCTTGCGCTGCTTGCCGTTGGCCACCAGCGCGGGTGTCATCACTCCGGGAACGGCGCCTTTCGGGTGGGAGGTGCGGGCCTTGGTGACGCACGGGCGCAGGACGCCCAGCTCCCACTGGGTGTCGCGGTCGAGGGCTTCGGTCAGTACCTCGAAGACGCCCTTGACGGTGGTCTCGTAGCCCAGGCGCGTGCACAGGCTCAGGCCGATCAGGAACAGGCGCGTGTTCTCCCGCAGCATGCCCTTGCGCCCTCGGGCGCCCTTGACCCGCGGCGGGACCAACAGATCCACGACGCCGCTGGTGTCGATGACCCACACGGTGCGGGCGATCGTCTCCGGGCGCAGTCGCTTGGTGCTGAGCTTGGTCATCGTCCGGGTCGCCCCGCCCGACACCGCGTCGAGCGTGTCGGGGACCAGGTGCAGGTTGGCGCTCATCGGGCCACCCCGCGCAGGAGTTCGACGGATCCGGCGGGCAGGTCCTTGAGGTCCCACCACGGCCCGAGGTGCGGCAGGACGTCGACGAGTGTCCGGGCTGACTTCAGCCCGGCGGCCTTCAGGATCACGGCGACGGGGATCGAGTCGGTCATCAGGTCGGCGAGCCAGGTCGCGCGCATCCGGGGAGGATCGATGTGCGGCACGTTGTACAGGGCGGCGCTGTCGAGCACCGCCGCGACCGTGTTCTTGCGGTCGACGTCGCTGCCGATCACCAGCTCGTCGGGCGAACGGTGCTGCATTGTGGAGCGCAGCAGGTCCTCGGTGACGCGGCGCACTGGCACGATGCGCGGCCGGGTCCCGTGGAACTCGACGAGCATCCCGGCCCGCTCGTCGCCGGTGAGGTCGCGGATCCACAGCTGACGCATGTCGACGGAGTCGGCTCCAGCGCCGAAGCCGAGCGCGACGACCGCGGCCAGCTGCTCACCCGCGCGCTTGTTGGGCTGGGTGCGAGCCGCCCTGATGATCGTCGCTCGCTCCCGCGGCGTGTACGGCGGCTTGATCGAGGTGTACCCCAGCGGGCTGAGCCGGGCCGGAGTGCTCGGTCCGGGGTTCGCGGCGCTGGCCAGCCACAGCAGCCGCCGCCGCCGCTCGAGGCGGTTGTCACCGCTCTCGCCAGCCATCCCGCGCCGGATGTAGTCGTCGATGTTGCCCGTGGTCAGCACGGCCTCGACGGTCAACGGCAGGCCCGGCGCGTCGGAGAACACCGCCAGCGCCGTCAGGTGGCGGCAGTGCTTGCGTGTGCTCTCCTCGCCGGTCAGGTTGCTGAGCCGGATCGCCTCGGCGAGGAAAGGGCGAACCGGCTGCGTGCTGGTGCCGTACCGGGTGATGTCGAAGTGAGCGACAATCGCGGCGAGCTCGGGGCGCAGCGTCGCGGGTGTCTGTGCGGCGAGCTCGGCTCGACGACGCAGCGCCGCGGCCTTGGAGGGCCGTCGCCTCGGGGCGGACGTGGTGGACATGGGAGTGGTTCCTTCCTGCCGATGGGGTGGTGGCAGGTGGGGACCGTGCTCGTCTCGTCGGTGTGGGCAGTGCCTGCACGCTCAGCCGCGCAGGAGGGCCGCTCTCGTCTCCGACGGCCGCTCGGGCAAGCGGCCAGCGAGGACCAGGGCCAGGTCGAGGTCACGCCTCGTCAGCCCGTACCGCACCATGAGCAGTGCTGCGGGTGCGTCCTCGGTGAGCACCTCATACGTCACGACCTTCTCGAGGACCCGCTTGGTCAGTGGCACACCCGCTGCCGCGGCATGCCGTCGCCCCGCCGCCCAGACCGATGGGCTCAGTCCCGGCCCGGCGGCGCCCCGTCGGCGAGCGCGCGCATCATCCATGGCCGCCTGGACCGCGCTGGCGCCGCTCGCTCCCGCGACGCCGTCGACTGGCAAGATGCGGCCAAGCTGCTCGGCCGCTTCCGGCGGCACCAGGGAGTCGAGCCGCCGGCCGTCCTCGCGGCGCTCGCGGCGCCACGGCAGGTCCCTGCTCGTTGCCTGAAGTCGGCGCAGCCGTGACCGCTTGTTCCTGCGATTGCCCTCGCCGCCGCTGGCGGCCATCGCCGCGTCGAACCCTGCCAACGACGCGTCCGCGAGAATGTTCTCGAGCGTGATCAGCTCGCGCGTACGCGACAGGTAAACCGCGACCGCGGCGATCGCCTCCAGGTCCAGACGGGCCCGGCCCTCGTGCAGCGGGCCGGCAGCTAGTACCAGGGTGATCGCGTCTTCGCGCAATCCGGCCCACAAAGTCGGGTCCAGCGACCTGGGGACGTAGTCGCGGCATCGTGCCTCGAGTGCGTCGCGCGCCACGGCGCTCCCGTCGTGAGTCGTGTCCATGGCCGGCACTGTTCGAAGACCCGCCCGACGCGCAACATGCCCACCGTCGGCTCGTCGCCCTCTGCGAGGCGACTGGATGTCACCGCCATCTCGAGCAGGCGTGCGCCGATTGACGCAACTCGACGCGCCCTGACCATGACCAGCGCGACAGCGCACCTGCTGCTTGACAACTGCACAGAGGAAACGACGACCCCGCGGTGGCCAGAAGCCGCGCGGTCGGCGGCCCAGAACGGAGGTGAGAACCCGGGCCCCGACTTCCCGAGCATGCGCTCGCCGTCAGTCGCGCCCGGGCACCAGCGCTCGGGCGGGCAGGTCTCCGAGGAAGGAAGTGAAACGACACGGACCTGCCCGCAGCGCCGACACGCCCTTGTGCCGACCGGTGCGGCGCCAACGGCATGGGTCGAGCGCTCCGGCGCTCCGCACGACAAACCGGCGACCGCCGGCGAGCGTGCCCAACCCAGGAGGTCTGATGACCACCACACCGCACCCCGATCTCGTCGAGCCCGTCCGGGACGAGGAGTACGCCGTGCCCCTGACCGGACGACGGCGACGCCGTCACCTGGACCGGCTCCTGCAGGCGCGCGACCTGCTCGCCACCGTCTCCACCGAGCGGTACTGCCACGGCCTGCCGGACGCCGCCGAGGCCTTCACCCAGATGGCGCACGTCGAGGACGAGATCGCCGTGCTCTACCCCGATGTGCACGCCCATCTGTTCCCCAGCTGGGTCAGCAACGTCCCCGAGGCCGTCCACGAGCCCGGCGACTACAACCCGCAGTGCGGCATCTGCCGCGCGACGCAGTTCGACAATCTGCTCACGCGCGCGGCGTGAGCAACGGCGCCGCCATCCCGTCTCACGGGGTGGCGGCATCTGCTGCTCGCCCTACGAGTGCCGTCCCATTCCGGGCAACCCTCCGCTGGCCGTGCCCACGGACGTCGAACCGCCGTCAGCGCGCCTCCCACGTGCCCACCGGCGCTCCAGCCGCGCCTTGCGAAGCTTGACTGCGGCGGCGACTTCACGCTTCGCGGCCGTGCGCTGCGCGTCGGTGATCCCGCCGATCAGCGCCGACTTGGGGAGACGCGCGATCGCGCGCAACTCCGCCGCCGTGACACGGATTCCGGTGCGACGCAGGAACTCCGCTGGCCCGCCGCGATCGGAGCCGAACGCGTGCTCGATGCCGTAGGCGATGTCGCACCCGCGCGCCGCCGTACCGCGCTCTCGGGCTCCCTGCGTGGCGCGGTGCTCGAGATCCGCCGCTCGCGGCAGCGACACCCTCGGCTTCGTCTTGGCCATCGGACTCCGTCTCCGGTGCTGGTGTGATCGCTCGGGTTGAGAGCGTCAGGTCCGCCGGGCGCCCCGCACGCCCCGTGCCGTGTCGGGCACCACACCTGCGACCGTGCTGGCTCGCCCGTCGCGGGGGAACAGACGCGCCGAGATGGCACCGCGAGAGGGCGGCCCGTCGGGGTAGGCGCTCGTCGGGTGCTTGGAGATCTCTGCGATCGTCAGGAACGTGCCCGGTCCGACGCTGGAGAACACCTCCGCGATGTGCGCCGCGATGTCCCCACGCGCTCCGGCGGCGGGCCGTCGGTCGGAGGGTTCGTCATAGCCCGGCTCCTCGGGAGTCCAGGTCGACTCCTCCAGTTCGGTCTCCGGGCGCGGCCATACGGACACCGCGAGTTCCGCGAGCCAACTGCTCCGTTCACCGATCCTGGCAGTGCCCCAGTCGCCCGGCAGGTCCCGATTGAGGTGCAGCGCCGAGTGGCGCAGGATCTCGTGCCGCTTCGCCGCCCACGACCCGTTGGACAGCGCGCTATTCAGAGCAGACGTCAGGACCGTCAGATTCCCCAGCGTGTGGACCAGCTCGACGCGCGCCTCCTCCTCCCGCTCGGCAGCCCGCGGATCCTCAGGCAACGGCCAGTGCTCGTGCCAGCTCTGCGGCATCAGGTGCTCCACCGTGAGGGCGCCCTGCACCACCAGCCGCTCGGACTTCGGACCCGCCGCCTTTGCATCGAGCGCCCGCAGAAGCCGCTGAACCTGGTCGCGCCGCAGCATCCGGTACAGCGGGAACTCCGTCACCGCCCGTTGCACGTCGGCGTCGGTGGGCCAGACGGCCGACTCGGCGCGCTGCGCAGACAGGAAGCTCTCGACAACCTTCCCGGCTGGCGCGTCGTCCTCGCTCAAGCGGCGCAGCAGCTCGAGGAACGTCCGGTTGTAGTTCTTCGGTGTCATCCGACACACGACGCGGCGCACGACGTATGACTCCAGAGCGCCAACCGCCTGCGCCAGATCGTCGCCCTCAGTGTTCGCGAACAACCACAGCAGCAGCGGCTGGATGGTCTGGGTGTCCGCGATGCCGAGACGCTCGAGGCTGGTCCGAAGCCCGTCGTCGCCTACCTGACGGTCCTGAACCGAGCGGAAGATCCCCGCGTACCGGCTGATCTCGACGAGCAGCGTCTCCGCCCGGTCAGCGCTACCGCTCACATAACGTCGCGAGGCATCGAACAAGCTGTGCGACTGCACCTCGGCGTTGAGGAGCACGACAAGGAAGTGCCCCATGAACACGTCCAGACGCTCGCGGACCAGCCGACCGACGCGCACCTCCTGCTCCCAGTACGGGTCTTCGAGCGGGCGCCAGAGCTTGTCGTAGAGGCGTTCGACTGGCCTACCGGCGTCCTGCAGCGTGCGGAAGATGAGGTTCTTGATGAGATCCGAGGCGCGCAAGGGAGTACCTCGGGCGTTCAGGGTCTCAAAGATCATCTGGGCGTCGTCCTGCTCACCCAGGTCGATCACCACCAGCTCGAGCAGGTCGCTGACCACCTCGGCGAGACGCGACAGCGCCAGCTCAGCCTCGTCCTCGTCGACGTTGACGAGCCACGTGTCGATAGCGTCGCGGAACCACAGATACCCGCGGCGGATCTGCCCCTCGACGCCTCGGGTGCTCGCCTCCAGCAGACGGCCTTCCATGACGTCGGAGTAGCCGACGCGGTCGCGGTTCGTCGGCCAGAGCTTGTGGACCTCCACCTCGTCATCGACCGCGTCCGGGTCGTTCGCGATCAGCCGACGCAGACGGCGCGACACCTTCGTGTCCAGGCCGCGGCGGGTGAACGCGTCCGACACCGCTGCAATCAGCAGCTGCAGCGTGGTCAGGCGCTGCTGGCCGTCGATGATCTCTCGCTGCTCAATCGCGCCGAGAGCTCCCGGGCGCAGCTGGAGCACGACCGCCCCGAGGAAGTGCGCTGCTGCATCGTCGTCTTCCGACCGCTCGTACGTGGCCAGGACGTCCTGCCAGAGCGGAGCCCACTGCTTCTCCTCGCTCCAGACGTACGCTCGCTGGAACAGCGGGACGACCAGACGCACGTCCCGTCCGAACACGGCTTTCAATCGTCGAGGGTGTGCCTCCATCAGCTGAGCGCCTCAAAGTCCAGTCGGGGGAGGGAACGGACGATGCGCACCGTCTCCACGCTCACCGTCACGACGCGGGCGAGGAGGTCGAGGATGTAGCGCGGGTCGCCCTGCTCGCGGGACCAGTCGTTCGGATCGTTCACGATCCCCGATGCCTTGTTCGTCGTGACCTGGTAGCGCTCCATGACCCACTCGACGCCCGACCGGGAGCCAAGCTGGTACTCGTGGGCCTCGTCCGGGATGCCGGCGACCGTGATCCGCGAGTTGTAGTGGACCATCGACTTGTCCGCTGTGGGGCCTGATCCGCCCCAGCGCATCTTGTCGACTCGGAACCACTCGTAGACGTCGGCCGAGCCCGCACCTGTCGGCTGGTCGCCCGTCACGGCAAGCGGGTAGGGCGCGGCGCTCTCGTAGCCGACGTGCAGGTCCGCGAGGCTGCGACCAGCGGCGGCGAAGGCGAGGAAGTCGTCGACGGCCGCGACCTTGGGAATGCGGGGGACCATCTTCTTGAGGTCGGACTCGAACTCGGCGCGGTAGTCGGGAGAATGGAGCAATCCGTAAACGTAGAAGAAGACGTCATCGGCCGAGACGTCCGGACCGTACATGGTGCGGTAGTCCGAAAGCGCAGCGTCGCCAATGTTGTCGATCCTGCGGTACCCGCCAATCACGACGCCAGAGGGGTCCGAGCCAAGATCGAACGAACCCTGGGCAAGCTCATCGGTCAAAGCCTCGTACGACCAGCGCGGGAAGAACTGTCCGCCGCTGCCAGCGCCCGTCACGTGCAGGTCGGGAAGGCACGCGGTCGCGAACACGGAGAACGGCACGGCGGAGCCGGCACCGACCTGGTAAATGCCCACGTTCTGGTGCGCCGGCGTTGGGAAGAGGTCGTATAGCCCGTAGACCATGTCGTTCAGATCACGGTCGAAGTGCACGTGCTGCTTGTTGAACGGACGGTACGTGGCCACATACCCGCGATCCGGTCGAACGGCCCGTCGCCGGCCCTTGAGCACGGCGGACTTGTCGGCTCGGTTCCAACTGATGCGGGTGGCGTCGAAATCCAGCACGTCATCGGCCTTGAGTGTCGTCGGATCGGTGCGCGTGGAAGCTGCGACGATGGCGATCCGGTCGACCTCGGCGTTGTGGAACTCGACCATGGAGCGAACGTTGTTGTCGAGGGCCGACGCCGAGGAGTTGTAGACCCAGGCGTCACGGTTGGTCTTGAGTCCGCCTGAGTGGGTCCGGAAGATCGCGGCCGGGTCGCCCTTGTCCCCGAGGGGCCGATAGGTCGCGAATGTGCCACCGCGCTGGTTGATCCAGTCGCCGGCGTCGTTCGGCGTGATGGGCTGCCAGTCGAGGAGCGCGAGGTCGGAGGAGGCGACGATCTCGAGCTTCTCGTCTCGGGAGAGGTAGTCGCCGATGTCTCGGTAGTGGATCGTCGCGGGTCCGGTGTGGCCTGGCTTCTTGACGAGGAAGGTGACAGCGACGGTGCTGCGCGACCCGGAGTCGAAGATCTTGCCGCCTTCGCGCTTGGAAAGCTCGCCCGCCGTGCGCTGGTTGCCGCGCAAGTTGTAGACGTAGATGGTGGCGAACTCGTCGGCGAGTGTTTTGCGCAGACCGTCGGCGGTGTTGGAGTCGATGAAGCCGCCGTTGGTGACGAACCCGATGATGCCTGCGTCCTTGACGCGATCGGATGCCCAGCGGATCGCTCGGATGTAGGAGTCGTAAAGGCTGTTCTTGTTCTTCGCGGTCGACCGTGCCGCAAACGTGGACTCGATGGTGCCATCGAGGGTGGAGTACTTGAGGTTGGCGTTGTTGTCGTTGGCGCTGGTCTGGCCCACCGAGTAGGGCGGGTTGCCGATGATGACGCGGATGTCGAGGTCGAGCTGGTGGGCTGCGCGCTCGTGGTTGGCGGGGAACACCGCGGTGTCGAGGACGTCGCCGTCCTCGGTCATCTGGAAGGTGTCCGCCAGGACGATCCCGTTGAACGGTTCGTACCCGGCGTCGGGGTCTTCCTCGGTGCGCAGCCCGTGGTACGTGGCCTCGATGTTGATCGCGGCGATGTAGTAGGCGAGGAGCAGGATCTCGTTGGCGTGGATCTCCGAGGCGTACTTCCGGGCGAGGTCATGGGGACCGATGAGCCCGGACTGAAGGAGCCGCACGACGAAGGAGCCGGTGCCGGTGAAGGGGTCGAGGATGTGCACGCCTTCGTCAGACAGGGATGCGCCGAACTCGGTGCCAAGCAGGTGCTCGACGGAGCGCAGGATGAAGTCGACCACCTGCACCGGTGTGTAGACGATGCCGAACGCCTCGGCAGTCTTCGGGAAGGCGAGCTTGAAGAACTTCTCGTAGAGCTCGTGGACGATCTGCTGCTTGCCGGCGGCGTTGTCGATGCCCGCGGCACGCAGCCGCACGGACTCGTAGAACTTCGCGAGGGTGTCGTTCTCGGCTTCGAGGTTGTACGCGTCGAGGGTGTCGAGCATGCTCTGCATGACCTGGGAGACCGGGTTGTGCTCGGCGAAGGAGTACCCCTCGAACAGTGCGTCGAACACCGGGCGGGTGATCAGGTGCTGGGCGAGCATGTCGATCGCGTCGGCACGGGTGATGGAGTCGTTGAGGTTGCCACGCAGGCCCGTGAGGAACGTGTCGAACTGCTCGTGGACGGGGAGGGTGGGGTCGTCCAGCAGCGCGGTGATGCGAGTGGTGTGACGCTCGGCGATGAGCGCGACGTCCTTGGCCCACTCGTCCCAGTAGCGTCGGGAGCCGACCTTCTGCACGATCTTGGCGTAGATGGACTCGCGCCACTCGCCGAGGTCGGGGAAGACGAACTCGCCCTGGACCGCCGTGGTGGCGCCTGGGTCGCTGCTGCCGTCGCGGTCTCCGGACTCACCGCCGCCGACTCCGATGATCTGGATGCGGTCGTCGGAGCCTCGGTTGAGCTCGATCTTGTTGACCATGGCGTCGAAGCGCTCGTCGTGAGCGCGCAGCGCCTGCAGGACTTCCCAGACCACGGCGAACCGCTCGTTGTCGCGCAGCGCCTGCTCGGGGGTGACGCCGGCGGGGATGCCGATCGGCAGGATGATGTAGCCGTACTTCTTGCCTGTCTCCCGAGACAACCGCATGACGCGCCCAACGGACTGCACCACGTCGACGACTGACTTGCGTGGGTTGAGGAACATGACCGCGTCGAGTGCGGGGACGTCGACGCCCTCCGACAGGCACCGTGCGTTGGACAGCACGCGGCACTCGCGCTCGCCGAGGGAGCCCTTGAGCCAGTCCAGCTTCTCGTTGCGGGCCAGGACGTTGAAGGTCCCGTCGACGTGCTCGACGTCGCAGACCAGTGGGTGCTCGACGCCGGGCTTGTCGTCGGTAATGCCGGTCTGGGCGATGTAGTCGGCGACGATGCCCTTGAACATCGAAGCGAACTTCTGGGAGTCCTTGATGGACCGCGCGAACGCGACGGCGCGGGTCATCGGTGCCGGGTCGGCCGCAAACCCGGTCTCGAGCTCGCCACGCTTGGCCAGGCCGTTCCAGCAGCCGACGATCTTGGCGACGTCGTCGAGCTTGAGTTCGGAGTGCTCGTCGGCCATCTGGGCCTGGAAAGTGCGGGACACGGACTTCTCGTCGACGGCCAGGACGAGGACCTTGTAGTCGGTCAGAAGTCCCGCGCTGACGGCCTCGCCAAAGCCGAGGCGGTGCAGCTCGGGACCGTAGAGCGACTCGTCGTCCATCGACGCGAGGACCGCCTGGGCCTGGCCGGCCTTGGCCTTGGAAGCGTCGTCGTAGATCCGCGGGGTCGCGGTCATGTAGAGGCGCTTGGACGCGCGGATGAACGACGAGTCGTGCACCTTGACGAACGCGGACTCGTCGACGCCCGCCAGGGTCGCACCCGTGGTGCGGTGTGCCTCGTCGCAGATGACCAGGTCGAAGTCGGGCAGGCCCTTGGCCTGCGCCTCGGCGACGACGGCGATCGACTGATAGGTGGAGAAGACCACGATGAGCTTGCCGGCCGCGGCCGTGGTGTCCGCGAGCTGGGCGTGCAGGCGGGTCGCGTTGGTGGTGGCAGGGATCGCCAGGTCCACCACGGAGATGTCCTCGTCGCTCTGCGCCTTGGTGCGCTTGCCGACCTTCACGTCCGAGCACACCGCGAACGGCCGCAGGTCCGCCTCGGTCTCCAGCGACCACTCGCGCAGCGACTGCGACAGCAGCGAGATCGACGGGACGAGGAAGAGCACCGTGCCCCCCTCGGGCAGCAGGTCCTCGGTGATGCGCAGGGAGGTGAACGTCTTGCCGGTGCCGCAGGCCATGATCAGCTTGCCGCGGTCGTGCTCGGTGAGGCCGGCGCGGACGTTGGCCAGGGCGGCCCTCTGGTGCGGGCGCAGCTGCTTGCGGTCCCGGAGGGTCATGACCTCCGGGGTCGACAGGTCGAACTGTGCCCAGTCGATCGAGGACTCGGCCAGGTCCATGAACCGAAGCCGCTGGACCGGGACCTGCTGGTCCTCGACGGTGGCCTCGGCGTTCTTGCCCCACTTGTCCGTCGTGGACACGATCAGGCGCTGCGCGAAGGGCTGCTTGCCCGACGCGGCGAGGAAGGAGTCGATGCTCTCCCTCTGCAGGTAGTGCGTCGGGTCGTAGAACTTGCACTGGATCGCGACGGTCTCGCCGGTGGCGGCGTCGGTGGCGACCAGGTCGATGCCGGTGTCGGGGCGGCCCTGCCGTCCCGGCCAGTCGGACCACATCCACACGTCCGCGAAGCGGTCGGCCCACTGCAGGTCGGTCTTGAAGAACTGGAGCATGAGCCGCTCGAACTTGTCGCCCTTGTCCCGCTCGTTCACCGCAGCGAAGTACAGCTGGTCCAGGACGTCTTCGAGAGTGGTCACGTCCGCATTCTGGCAACACCGAAGCGCGCGCGGCAGTAGGCGGGCAGCGGTGTCGGCGCTGTTGGCGCAACGTCACGCCTTCGGCGGTGGCCCGCGACGTTGCGTCGGGGCCACCACCAGGGGCCGCGGACTACCTCCTCAGCGTGATGCGAGTTCCCTCGGTGATCGCCGTCGCCCACTGCGTGAGCTCCGGCTCGGAGGCGCTGCCGCCGTGACGGCGGATCACCTCTCGCAGTGCCGACCTCGCATCGGGGATGGGGCGTCCTTTGTAGCGTCGGCCAAGGTCGTCGAACGAGCGCTGCAGATCGCGCTGGACATCGCGCATGGCGTCCTGCACTACCCGGTCGAGCGCCTGCCGGTCGAGCCGTACACGCGTGGCCATCAGACGGCGCGGGTGATGGTCGTGTCCGGGTGACGCTTCGCGGTCGCGCCGGACACGAACCGCCCGGTGATCGCGGACTGGTGGACCTGCCCGCCAGACTTCTTCCCGTCGACCCTCTGGGTGACCGTCGTACGCGGTGCGCGGGCCACGGTGCCGGACGAGACGAAGCGCCCGGTGCGGCTGGATCTGTTCACTGAGCGAGTCATGTGGACGCCGCTCCCTTCCGGCCTCGTGAGGCCGATCGGAGCACTCGCGCGCCGCGAAGAAGCTAGGATCGCGGTCTACCTGGCAGTAGGACCTGGACCCCGCTCGCCCCGGCCCCCGGTCGAGACGAGCGGGGTTCGGTGCTCATGACACGAGTGTAATTCTCGTCACCGACAACTCCGATCTGCTGTGAATGACGCAGGGGACGCCATGAGCACCCTGCCCGTCATGACGAACGCAGAGGACCGGGCAGAGCTCAGGGTCGACGAAGGCGGCGTGTGGGCCGTCCGCAGCACCAGCAGCACGGTGTGCTACCTCGATCTGGATCGCCGCCTGCTGCTACGGGACCGGGGCCCTGGCAGTCAGGTGTTCCCGAACGACGGATGCTGGGTGCCGCTCGTGCGCATCATGTCGCAGCGCGGCGACTTCGACGTCGTGCGCGTGGGCGAGCGTCACGAGTTCCTGACCGACCCCGGCGGTCGGGGATCGGACCATCACCAGTGGTGGATCCCTCGCGCATGCGTCGCAATCGAGCGCGTCGAGCCTGACGAGGCCCCGCGCGACGGGGGATGAGCGACGGACGACCGAGCCACGGGAATGCCCCCGCGGCGGCCATCCGGCCGTTGCGGGGGCTCGGGGACCACACGCCGCCTGTCGGCCTCCGTGGACACCTACTGGCTACTCGGCTGCGGCGGTAGCGGGCGGGGTGACGACATCGACACGATCGATCGTGACGTTCACCCCCTGGGTAGTCCGCAGCGTGCGCACGGCGTGCATCAGGTTGAGCTTCGAGAAGAACGGGAGCCAGTCGGTGCCCTGTCGCTTCGAGTTGACCAGGACGACGTAGCTCACCGTGAACGCGTCTCGGTCAAGCGCGGTGGACGCTGCAGGAATCACGTCATCCCACTGCGGCTCACCGGGGACCTCCTCGGAGAGGAGATCACGCACACGACCGCGGAAGGCCGCGTCGTGCAGGAGGGCAGTCATCGAGACCACGCCCTGCGAGAACAGGTGGCTGAGCGTCGATGAGCGGGACTTGCGCTTGACGTGCACCAAGGTGCGGTCAGCGACCAGCACGTCGCACACCTCGATCCGCGAGGTCGCGCCCTCAGCAAGCACGAGCTTCGCGTCAAGGCACAGTCGGTGTGTGGGGTCCTCACCGGCCAGCCGCAGGTTGTAGTCCTCCTCGGACTCACCCACGTATGCCGCGGGAAGCGTGATCGACGAGTTGCCGAGGCTGCTGGTGTACTCATCGACCCGCTCGGCGAGAGATTCGCTGATCTTGAACCATCGGCCCTCGATCAGGGCGAAGAGGCCGTCGGCGGTGCGCTGCTCGCTGACGAGGCACTGGTAGACGGTCCACCGGGTGTCCCACTCGCTCGACCGGGCGAACTTGACCTGGACCCGGCGCGACTTCAGTTTCTGCAGCGTCAGGTCGTCGATCCGAGGCAGCGCCTCGAGGTAGGCGTCCAGGTCCAGGTCGTCGTACTCCGTGTCGCGAGTGCCGGCGATCTTGAACTTGTCGACCTCTTGCCAGTCCAGAACCTCCGGCATCGCGAGGTGGATGTTCCCGGTGTCACTTGCCTTGAGCTCGGCAACCAGCTGCTCGTCGAGCTGCGCGATCGTCACCACGTCCACGACCTGGGCGAGGTCGTCGACCCACCCGAAGCTCTCCTTATACGAGTCGGCGGAGTAAGCGGCAAGCAGGTCGCGGCAGACGGCATTCAAGTCGCCGACCGTGGTGCCGATGTTCAGGACGATCGAGTCGGCTCCCGAGACGCGCGTTCCCAGAGTCTCCTCCCTGGGCTCGCCGGTCGCTGCGCGCAAGATGTCGCGCACCGCGTCGACCTCGAACGTGGACAGTGTCGTGCTCCTGCTCGCCTGCATGTTCCTGGCGACGACCATGTCCTCGAACGTCTTCGTGTCGAGGCTACGGATCTGAGCGGGGTCGATCGTGTTCAGCACGGTCTTGAGCCCGAACTGGCGGACGATCTTGGACTGGTCGAGCAAGCCGCGGCCGTACCCGAAGGTCAGAGCGAAGAACCGGTCGTCGCACTTCAGGACGAGCAGGCCCGACGACGACGCTGTCGTGACGGTCGGGACGGTGGCGAGCGCCGGGGCGAGGAACCCCAGCCAGTCGGGGGTACGGCCAGCGCGGGCCTGCCAGTAGAACCGACCGTCAAGCGGCGAGCCCACGGTCAGGTCCACCTCGTTGGGTCGCGCCTCATTGTCGAGGGCGTCGTCAAAGGACTCCACGTCCTGGAGCAGGTACACCGTCAGGCGCTGGCGGGCGATGTCGACCATCTCGCACTCCCCGAGCGGGTCGACCTTCGCGAACCCGGCCGATCGGAGCGTATCGACGCGGATGTGCTGCAGGGCTGAGGCAAGACCTGCGGCGTGGCGCACGACGATGGTGACCGTGCGTCGATCGGGGTGCGTCGCATCGCGGTCGTGCGCGAGGGCGCGGGCGTCTTCCGGTCGCTGAAGTCGAGAGACTGGTGAGCGGCGCGACCGCCGACGTACGTGCTGGCGCGGCGGTGAGATCGGTACGGTTGGTTGGCGTCGGCTACTCGCGGATCCAGTGTGCTCGCGGGTGCGAGAACCCGGGTCGTCGTGGCAGGACGAACTGGGTCGCTCGAGTCGTCGGGCGGAGTCTGTGGGAGCGTGTGGTGCACGACGAGATCGAGATGGTCAGTGACGGCAACGGCATCGTCCTGCTCGGGGACGCGGGGGCCATCGATCGGTTCTTGGCGTCCGAAGGACTGCCCTCGAGGGAGCTCGGACTGTACCGTCTCGGCGCGACAACCGCCGTCGGTGCGAGCGCGCTCGAGGCCGGATCACAGATCGCGGCGAACTCGGGCCGATGGGTCCAGCTGACGGAGAAGTCCGCCCAGGCGATGAAGAGCATGCCGCTGATGAAGGGCTCGGGCGTCGGCACCAGCCGTGCGGTAGCGATGGACGGTGGCAAGACCAGCCACATCCTCGAGCTCGTCCGCACCCCGGGCGCGATGCTCACGAACCCGGCAATGCTGACCGGTGTCGCCGGATTGATGGCCCAGGTGGCCATGCAGCAGGCGATGGACGAGATCACCGACTACCTGGCCCGGATCGACGCGAAGGTCGACGACGTCCTGCGGGCGCAGAAGGACGCAGCGCTCTCGGCGATGGTTGGCGCTCAGCTCGTGATCGAGGACGCGCTCACGATCCGCGAGCAGGTCGGGTCGGTCTCGGAGGTCACCTGGTCGAAGGTGCAGGCGACGCCGGCGACGATCGCCCAGACCCAGGCCTACGCGCTTCGGCAGCTCGACGCGGTCGCTCAGAAGTTGGAGCGAGCGTCGGCGGTTGGAGACGTCGCGAAGGCAGCCCACGAGGCAAAGTCGGTCGTCGGGGAGTGGCTGGCGGTGCTGGCCCGCTGCTTCCAGCTCCAGGACGCGGTCGCGGTACTCGAGCTGGACCGGGTGCTCGGCGCCGCCCCGGACGAGTTGGAGCAGCACCGTGCGGGGATCCGGATCGCTCGCCAGAAGCGACTCGATGCGATCGCCCGCAGCACCGAGCGACTGATGACGCGGATGGACGCAGCGGCCGCGACGGCGAACGCCAAGGTGCTGCTGCACCCGCGCGCCGCCCAGACCATCAAGTTCTCGACCGGAGTCGTCGAGTCCAGCGTCATCGAGTTCAACGACACCCTGGGCGTGGAGGGTGAGCGCGAGTCCGTCGCCATCAGGCGGTGGCTCGACGCCGCGACCGACGCACGAGACCGGGCGCTGGAGTCGGGCGCCGCCGGAGTCGAGAGTGCCAAGGGCCTCAGCGAACAGACCCTCGGCCGCGCGCGAACGGCGACGACGAGACTGACGGGCGCTGTCGCTGAACGAGCCACGCGCAAGCGCCCCGAGATCACAACGCGAGGCGACGAAGTCTGACGCCGGGATGCCGACGAGGCGGGCGTGCCGCGCGGGTGATTGAGTGCCGTGCGCCCCGTTTCGTGGTGGCGTCGGTATAGCGTCGCGGAATGGAGAACCCCGACCCACCGACACCGGGCACGTACCGGGTCGTTGACGGCGCTCGCGTCCAGTTCTCGGCGGCGATGGCAGCGTGGGTTCCCATCGCGCACGAGATCCTGCTGGCGACAGCGAAGCGCTATCACTCGGTCATCACCTACGGAGAGCTCAGCGAAGAGGTTCAGGAGCGCTCGGGCATCCGTACCCGCATGCTGCTCGCGAACTGGATCGGCAAGCTGCTGGAGAACGTCGCCATCGAGGCGAAGCACCGCTCGGAGCCTCCCCTTACCTCGCTGTGCGTTCACCAGGACGGGTCAATCGGTGAGGGATACGCCCGAGCGCCCAAGTCGGTCCCGGGGCCGATCGGCGACGACATCGAGGCCGCGGCCGCCGATCACCGGCTGCTTTGCTACCGCGCCTACGCCGTGGACCTTCCCGGAGACGGAGGCGTCGCTGCCCTGACGGCGCAAGTAGTCGCGCGCCGGGCTCGAGTGGCGCCGCGCGACCCCTCGCCACCGGCGGCTTGCCCGAACTGCCGCATGACCGTGCCCGCCACCGGCGTCTGCGACGAATGCGGCTGGCATCGAGTTCCCGCGGTCGGAACTCCCACCTGAAGCGCGATGCGTTCGCGACCCGGTCCGAGCTCCGGTAGGTGGCGTGCACGAGGAGGGCAGCAGACTCAGCTCCTCGTTGGACGTGGCCGCGTGGCGGGAGCCTGCGCCGTCGTCAGGCCGCCACTCCGCGGTCTCAGACCGACGTGGGCACCCTCCACTAGCGTGACTGAGTCGTTGACGGTGCGTCGGAAGGGGACGGTGATGCGGTACACGACTCTGCCTGCGGAGCTGTTCCGGTTTGCGACGACGGACCGCTCGGAGCTGCACACTGCCGTCCTGTACGCATTCGGGGACGCGAACGACCGCGTGGTCACGTCGCTGACCCCGGACGATGTGCGCAGCCACCTGCACGCCGTGGGGTGGCGCGATGAGCTCACGGACGAGGACCTCGCGTCGTCGCTCGACCAGCTGGTGAGCTGGAAGCTGCTCGACGTGGGGCAGAACCACACCGAGCGCTACCGCACGGCCCGCGACTACGAGCGGCGCAACCTCCAGTACTCGGTGACGCGCGCCGGCGAGGCGGCGCTCGTGGGACATGCGGCGACGGTCGAGGCGTTGTCCGCGACCGGCGCGTTGCAGAGTGCGGTTCTCGAAGCGGTCGCCGAGAAGCTCGATGCGATCGCCGACCTGATGGCCTCGTCGACCGACCCGAAGTCCACCGAACGCCGGGTCTACGTCCGGCTTCAGGAGCTCGAGGCGCACCTGGCTGCGCTCGCCAGCAACGTCAAGCAGTTCAACGGTGAGCTCCAGCGACTGCTGCGGGCCGAGAACGTCGACGAGGACACGTTCCTCCAGGTCAAGCAGTCGACGGTGACCTACCTGCAGGAGTACATCGCCCGGCTCGACGAGCGCGCCGCCCGCGTGCGCCGAGCGCTGGACCGGGTCCGTGCCGCCGACGTCGCGCGGGTGCTCGCCCGGGCTTACGCGGGCGCGGAGCTCCCGCCGCACCTGAGCACGCCGGAGCGAGAGCTCGAGTGGCTTGCGCAGGCCGAGGCGAGGTGGGCGGGCCTGGACGCGTGGTTCGCTCCCACCGACGGCTCCGGCCCGCGCATCCAGGATCTCAGCGCCACCGGCCGACGCGCGATCGTCGCGCTCCTGCAGGTCATCGACCGACTGCGCGCTGCCCGGCGCCGGCCCTCCAGCGCGGAGGCGGACCTGCGGCAGCTGGCCCGGTGGTTCGCGGCGGCGCCGGACGAGGAGGGACTGCACCAACTGTGGCGGGTGGCGTTCGGGCAGAGCCCCGCACGGCACGCGCATCTGGCGCATCCCGATCCCGACACGATCGCGGCGGGGACGCGCTGGGCCGACGCCGAGCCGGTGCCGGTGTCGCGCACGCTGCGCGAGTCGGGACGCACCGAGGTGTTCTCGCGGACGGGGCGGGTCCGGGACGTGGCCGCGGTGCGTCGCGAGCGGGCGGAACGAGCGCGCGCCGAACGCGAGGCCGCGGCCGTCGCGCTGGAGTCGCTGTGCACCGACGGGCGCACGCGGCTGTCGGCGTTCGCGGAGCTCGACGCCGAGCCTTTCCGGCAGCTTGTCGACCTGGTCGGACGCGCGGTGTCCCAGTCCGTCGCGGCGGAGCGGCGCGCTCGCTCCGCCGACGGGCGCGTCGAGATCGTGCTCGGACACCCGAGTGACGGTGCGCGTGCCTCGCTGCGCACGTCCGCGGGGGTGCTCGACTGCCCTGACTTCGACGTGACGATCACGGTGACGGGCGCCGCGCTCCTCGTGCGGGCGGCAGCGGGATGAGCACGCTGCAGAACCAGCTCGCGCAGACCGAGCGCGAGGAGACCGCCAGGGCGGTCCGGTCGCTGCTGAGGTCGCCGACGCTCCGTCAGGAGCGGGCGCCGGAGGAGTACGAGCTCGTGCGCCGACGCCGGGTCGCGGTAACCGAGTGGTTCGACCGGACGCTGGGCTGGCCGCTCGACTTCCAGCCTCGTAGCGGGGTCGTCCGGCTGGTCAAGCTGGCGCCGACCGCGCTGTTCGACGGCGACGCGAGGCCGGCGCGGCGTCCGCGCTCGGGCGCGCCGTTCGACCGCCTCCGGTACGTGCTGCTGTGCGTCGTGGCGGCCGAGCTCACGACCCGGCGGATGGTGGCGCTGGGCGAGCTCGCGGACGCGGTGGTGCACGCCTGCGCGGTGGACGAGGAGCTGCCGTCGTTCGAGACGAGTCGCCACCTGCACCGCAAGGCGTTCGTCGACGTCCTGCTGCTGCTGGAGGAGCTCGGTGCGCTCGTCGCCGTCGACGGTCGCACGGAGACGTTCGCCGACGACGCGGCCACCGCGGTGCTCTACCGGGTCGACACCGTGGGTATCTTCGGTCTCACCTCGTCGCCCGTGGGTGCGAGCCAGGTCACGGCGGCGGGTCCCGACTGGTTCGCCCAGGTCGTCGACGGACTCCGGGCCGAGCCCGACTTCGAGCTCCCGCGGCTGCTGGACGACGTGGATCCGGACGGTCCCGACGATCCGCGCGCGCTGCGCCGACGTCGCCACCAGGTCATGCGCGCGCTGTTCGACGACCCGGTGGTCTATCGCGATCGGCTGCCCGACGACCAGCGCGCGTATCTTGAGTCGATCAGCGGGCGCCGGCTCATGCGCCAGGCGGCGCAGGTCGCCGGTTTCGCGCTCGAGGAGCGCGCCGAGGGGTGGCTTCTCGTCGACCCGGAGCGGTGGAGCTCGGACGAGGCGTTCCCGGCCGACGGTGCCTCGTCCGTCGCGGCGCTGTGGATCCTGGCGGTGCTGACGGAGCGAGAGCGCGCCGAGGTCCCGGTCTCGTCGCTGCACGAGGCCGTCGCCGTGCTACTGGCCGACAACCGTGGATGGGCGCGGACCTACCAGGACGGGGACGGACCTGCGCGGCTGCTCGGCGAGGCAGTCGACCTGCTGCGACGCCACCACCTGGTCGAGCGTCGCGCCGAGGCGCTGTGCGCCCTCCCCGCGGCGCAGCGGTACCGCGCCGCCACGCTGGAGCGGACGCCCCGTTCGGCCCGACATGCCGACCCGGCACGACCAGGCTTCGAGAACGGCGAGCTTTTCCGTTTCGCAGACCTCGAAGACGACCTCGACGGAGGACAGACCCTGTGACGACGCGTTGGCGGCCTGTCCGCGCCGGGATCCTCAACGTCTGGCGGTACTACGACGAGGTGTTCACGTTCCACGACGGCCGCCTGCTGCTGCGTGGGCCGAACGGCTCGGGCAAGTCCAAGGCCCTCGAGCTCCTGCTGCCGTTCCTGTTCGACGCGAACCTCAGCGCCTCCCGGCTCTCGACCTTCGGCCAGGGCGCGCGCTCGATGCACTGGAACCTCATGGGCCAAGGCGCGGCGGGAAGCACCCGCGTCGGTTTCGTGTGGCTGGAGCTGGTGCGAGACGAGGACGGCGAGCAGCGGTACGTCAGCATCGGCGCGCGACTGCAGGCCAGCCGTTCCGAGACCCGCCCTCGCGTGGACTACTTCCTCGCCCACAGCCGCGTCGGGGTCGACTTCGAGCTCGCGGCGGACCAGACCCCCGTGACGGCGGGTGCGCTGCGCGAGCAGATCGCCGGGCGGGGGACGGTGTTCAGCACGGCGGGCGAGTACCGCGCGGCCGTCCGCCAGACGCTGTTCCCGACGATGGCGCCGGACCGGTACGACACGCTGGTCCTCGCGCTGCTGCAGCTTCGTCGGCCGAAGCTGTCCGAGCACCTCGACCCCGCCGCTCTCTCGTCGATCCTGTCGAGCGCGCTCCCGCCGGTCGACGCCGCCCAGATCCAGGAGCTGGCCGAGGGCTTCGAGCGGCTGGACCAGCAGCGCGCCCACCTGGTGGGACTCGACGACGAGGTCAAGGCGGCGCGTGCGCTGTCCGAACGGGCGCGCGGCTACGGACGTGCCGTGCTGCGCGAGCGTGCTCGGGCGGTCACCGGCGCCGCGACCAGGTTCGACTCGACGTCGCGCGACCTCCGCCTCGGCACGGAGCGGCTCGAGAGCGCCCGATCGGCGGCGCGGGAGGCGCGCGAGGCCTATCACGCGGCACGGCGAGGGCTGGATGAGCTGATCGGCGACCGGGAGACGCTGTCCCGGTCCGAGGACTACCGCAGCGGTCAGCAGCTCGAGGAGCTGAGGCGGCGAGTGCTCGACGCCGAGCGCAAGGCCGGCGTCACCGAGACAGATGCGCAGCGCGAGACAGAACGCGCTGCGCGCTCGGCCGAGGAGGCCCGCACGCACGAGGCCACGGCCGGCAGCACGCGTGCTGAGCTGGCGCGTCGTGCCGAGGTGGTGCGTGTCCTGGCGGCAGGCCTTGGCATGGTCGAGCTCGTCGACGCCCCGGCGGATCTCCGCGCTCGGCTCGCCGCCCGCGACGACCAGGCGGCGGAGGTCGGGCGACTCGTCGAGGCGCACGATCACGCACTGGCGGAGCGTCTGCGGCGCGACGAGCAGCTCGCGCAGGCGACCGACGCCGTCGAGGAGGGCGCGGGTCTGCTCGCGGAGGCCGAGCGGGCGCTGGAGCTCGCGGTGCGGCAGTTCGCGGCGGCCGTCGAATGGTGGGCGGCGAGCTGCTCCGAGCTCGAGCCGCGCCCGGCGGACGTCCAGGTGGCCGTCCGCGACGAGCAGGTGACGGCGTTCGTCGCCGCGCTGCTGCGCGAGCACGTGGCGAGGCTGGCCGCTGAGCGCGCACTGCTGCGCAAGCAGCGCGACGACGTCGTCGCGCGTCGCGACGCACTCGAGGCCGAGCGCGACGCGCTCGAAACCGCAGGTGTCGTCGCGCCGCGGGCCGGCCGGTTCCGGACCGCCGTGCGGGACGGGCGGCCGGGT
The DNA here is from genome assembly GCA_023461115.1 of Actinomycetes bacterium. Taxonomy (GTDB): domain Bacteria; phylum Actinomycetota; class Actinomycetes; order Actinomycetales; family Cellulomonadaceae; genus Cellulomonas. The sequence continues at coordinate 565 of JAEWOA010000168.1, read as the reverse complement.
GCCCCGCTCTGGCAGGTCGTCGACTTCCGCGACGGCTTGTCCGACGACGAGCGGGCGGCCCTCGAAGCCGCGCTCGAGGCCAGCGGTCTCCTGGACGCCTGGGTGTCGTCGACAGGTGAGCTGTGGGTCGACGGTCACGACGTGCTCGTCGGACCCGGAGCGCTGGTCGACGGGCCGTCGCTCGCGGAGGCGCTGAGCGTGGATGCTGCGGCGGGTGGCGATGCGGATGCGGTCTGGCGTGTGCTCGCGGGCATCGGGTTCGGCCCGGGCGACGCCTCGTCCTGGGTCGCTCTCGACGGACGGTGGCGGCTCGGCGTCGAGTTCGGCTCGTGGTCGAAGCCGTCGGCGCAGTACGTGGGTGCGGCAGCGCGGGAGCGGAATCGCCAGGAGCGCCTCGCGACGCTCGAGGAGCAGGTCGCCGACGCCGAACGCGAGTCCGCCGGCCTCGCGGACCGGCTGGAGGCGCTCGACGTGCGGGAGACCGCCGCGCGCCGCGAGGCCGAGACGGCGCCGGCCGGCGGCGAGGTGCGTCTCGCACGGCGGGGTGTCGACCACGGGCGTGCCG